>JALOOO010000221.1 GCA_025454375.1 Leptolyngbya sp. Prado105
GGCAGAAAGTGATGCCATTTAAACAGGGAGTCAGTCGCCATTTAGAGCAAAGTCAGAGAAAATTGAGCTTCCCTACCCTACCATTTTTGCGACACAACCAGTTTCAGTTCGTTAATCACTCGTCCTGCACCCATCACCGCCAATGGATGAGCATCCGTGCAAATAATGGCAGCATCAGCAGCAACTAATCCTAATCGCTCTAAATATTCGACTCCGGGTGGACAGTCAAAAATCAGTACTTCATAATCCATCTGCACCACTGCATCCGCCAAATCTTCAGGATCTAGTGACTGAATCGTATGCCCAGCTAAATCGGGTCCACCTGGTAATACGTAAAGTCCAGATGATGCCTCCAGTGGTGTAGGAGATCCGCCAGAAAGTAAGTCAGCCGTTCCGGGTGCGGTCGGGTTCGTACCCAGGACGTAGGCAGCATTAGATTGAGGATCTAGATCAATCACTAATACACTCCTACCTTGGCTTGCTACAACCGAGCCAAGACCGCAAGCGATCGACGTTTTTCCCACGCCGCCCTTCCGGGCGGCTACAGCGATGCGAGTTTGAACCATTTCAGAATCTTCGTGTTGGGTTTCTACCCTGTTCTCACACAAAGATAATAGTCGAGGTTGAGCATGATTCGTTACAGGATACACATCAATCTTGAAAAGATTATTCTGGCTAGCTTCAAAGACTTGGAATTGGATCTGTAGCTTCATTTACACTGTTCGATTCGATAGCTACTTGGTGTGGTGCGAAGCGAACAGAGGAAATTCACAGACACGGTTTTGCCGGAGTGACTTCCAGACCAGCGCAGTTTGACGATCGCAGATTTAGCAGAAGGGTAGGAGATCGTCAAAATCTCGGATTCAATCGATCCCGCCTTGAACTTGCTCCAATATCGTTTAAATGTTGCGGGATCGAGTCCCCAGGCTGGAGAAAGAAAAGCGTACGCCGTATCAAAGTTGTGCTTATTCAATGCTTCAAAGTACTGAGTAATGAAATCCTCAACCGTCATGCGCTGAGGAGTTAGAGCAACAGAAGGTAAAGGATCTGGGGACACAGCAGGCTGAGTGTTCAAAGATGCACGATCAAGTCGAGTCAAGATAAAACTCAAACCAATCAAACCAGCGCCGAATGCTGTTGATAACAGAACAATTTGAGAAGGTCGCATAAAAAACGTCCAAATAACAATTAGAAAAACCAGCGAGACTTCAGCGAAAGATAGAATTACCAAACGTTTTGTTTGTCGTAAAAATCTCATTTTTTTAGAGCTTCTGTTAGCAGTTAAACCCTTGCTGATTGACCACAGAAGCAGCTCGTTAAAAATAAGATTTAAGTCCTGAAGATGAATCAAGGAATTGCAAATTTGTAGCGAGATAAGATCCTGCTTACTGAATACCCATTTATCACGATTACCCGGTCTACCCGACCATTACCCGCCGCTGGGTAGCGTCTTTAAGTCATCCGGGTAGATGGGTAAGCATCACTCAATTGAAACAACTAATGTTAGCAAATAGCGAATTTCAGGACGAGAGAAACCATGCTTACGACTCTGCCATTTCTCGTAGATTTCCGAAGCGTCTACGATATTTGTTCGCTCAACCCATTCTGCTAACTCAGCGGCAATTAACATTAAGTCTTTGCGAGGCAATTCTGGTTTCTTAATATTCGCTTTTGTGGTCTCAATCGGCTTTTTTTCAGTTTCTAGCTGGGAATTTGATTGAGTATTTTGAACTGCAAAAAACGAGCGAGAATCACGATCGTATCTCGAATGATTTGGCAGTTCAGGCATCGGATACCACCGCATCCCATCGCACCAAGCCCGTCGTACTGGAGAGCGCCGCATTTCTGAAGTGATCGCACTGAGATCACGGGCAGAATCCGCAAACCATTTCGCCTGCAAGACCGCTTCGATTTGCATCTCTTCGCCCAGCATCCCAATCATCAAAGGGCGAAAGCGCGATCGTGATGCACCATTTGTCTTCAAATCATCGTTATGGGCAGACTGTCCCGCTTCCCAACAATACTTTTGCCGCGAATCACCAGACGAAACCAAGCTTTTCACCACATCCGCGTAGCGCTTTGACTTCTCGCGAATGAGTGTTCCCTCGTTGCAAATGAGCAAGCAGTACTCAGGACGATTGTTGAAATCATCGAGAATTGCATCAATCCAGGCTGCGATCGTTGAATCGCTTGAGGCTGCCAAATTCAATCGGTAGAACGTCACGCGATCGAGTTCAGCATAGTAGCCCGTTTCCTTCGGGTCGTTTTTGCAGTCCATGACGATCACGGTGAACTTCGGGTACGTCGGCAGAAACGATCGCAGCGCGTTCGAGAGCAGGATATCTTTACCGCCACCAGAAACAGAAATAATCAACGATGTTCGTAGACGGTTCCCAACGAGGTAATCAACCGGATTGAAAGATGGCAATGAATTAGGTAACTCAGTTATGGCTGAGTCTTGAGGCATTGAGTCAGACGTTTGCACTGTGATCGTCGAAACATTCGTGCTTTGTTGTGAATCATTCGCGATCGCAGTTTCTGCAAATTGTTCAGCCTGATTTTGTGAGTTCGTTGTATAGGCTTTTTTGACTTCAGCAAAAGTAGATGGAGTTAAGCGACCCTCGATCATTTCCACAAGCTCGATCGCGGCTCCGGTCAGTTTCATGCCGTCGATGTGCGCAGCAACACATTGATCTACGATGAATTTTCGTCCTGTGAAACGAATGAGTTGGGCAATTTCTCGATCATTCAGCAAGTGGCAGAAGTTGCCTGTCCTCGCAATGTACTCAGCTTGCTTACCATTCTTGGTGGCACTTTTAATCGCATTGATGAGGATTGGAAGCGCGATCGCGCCTGCCGCTGGCAGTCCACAGGGAATAACTAATGCACCGAAAACACCGACTGCTAAAAGAAACCGTCCGGTGGGGGCGTTATTTACACGCGAGGCTGCGAGTTCTTCAAAGTCGTCAATTTTATCTTCAATTTCGTCTGCGCTAAAGCGCCCTACAGTCTCACCATATCGACTCAGCATTGATGTACCCTCCTAGCTTGTGGGCGCAGCCGCGCCCACACGTAACATCACAATTGGCTTAATTAGCAGAATCAAACTGCCGCGCTCGAATCCAAAAAATCACAATCACGAATGGGATTAAGAGTAGTTCAAAGCTGAACATCATTATGAGCAGCTTCGTGAGATTTCCCCAGTCAATCCGGCTGGTAATACCAGACGCGATCGCCACGAAGAAGACTTGTAGATTGCGAGCAGGTGGATATTTATGAATGCCGATCGCAAAGTCAAAAACGTAAGCGAATAGTGCCAACAATGCAGACCAGCGAATAAAGAAGAACGGGATACCATTCATGTCTCGTGCAATCCGGCGAGAACGACGATCGCTAAAATCATCCGGGTTCACGCTGTTTTTCCGTACATCCTTTAAGGCTCCGCGCTTGGCTTTGCGATCGAGCAAAATCAGAATCCACAAAACTTGAAAAATCTGAACCACACCCCAAACGAGAATCGCGCCAACTGAAGCAATAACATTGTTCCAGGTTGTCAACATCCAGCCCAGTACCGGAAGGTTCTTGACCCACGGAGCTTCAGTTCCAGCACTAGCGAACAAGCTGTAGTACGGCTCAATGTTCGTGAGAGCAACTCGAATCAAGGCGATTCCAAGCCCGATCGCTAAAATCCAGGCGATGAAGCCGAAAAAGGGATTATCGATCGCATCTCGCGCTTCTCGTCCAGCGCGATTCGCGTAAGTTCTTGCGCCGTCTTTCCAGGAAGACTGGGAATCAGATTGAGTTTTCATGTAGGGATTGCTCCTAACGAACAGGATTGGAATAGATACCGCGATCGCGCTTTTTCGCAGCGTTAATCAGGTCCTGATTGCCAGTGTTGGCGAGGTCACGCGCAACAGGCAAGCCGTTCAAGGCAGGGTCAGGCATAAGCTTCGCAGTATTGCCGTAGACATCACAGATTTCCATTCCAGCAGGCAGAAAGGCGCTTTTCGATAGTGCGCGAATGTCAAGTTTTTTACCGCGATACAGCTTTGCTAACTCACCCTTGAAAACGGGTTCTCCATCAGTAATGGCGGTGTAATGGTCTTTCTGATTCAGCGAGAAGATGACTGTGCAGTTGTTGTGATAGCGCTCTTCGGCAATCTCGCGCCGTTGCTCAGATACCAACTGCTCAGTTTGCAGACGTTGATTGTCTTGTTGCTCTACTTTGAGTGACGCTCGAAGCTGGTTGCTGGAATCAATGAAGTCTTTGATGCTACCTGAGTTGAGCGTCAAAACAATGAGTGCAATCGCGCCACAAACACATTCCGCCTTATGTTCGTGCAGCAGTTCGTAAAGCTGATGTTTTTTCATACAGCGTAAACCCCATCCTTCAATTGATTCGCGATAGCTTCGCTACACGGGTACGTGCTCGCAATCTGCAAGCCCAGCGCATCATTCGGTGTAATGCGATCGAGAATGGCAAGCGACACATAGAATTCGTCGGATGCTCTCAAGCCGCAATCTTCAGAAGCCGCGTACAGTCCGTAATCTTCAGAGTCATCAGCTAGAAAGCCTGCCAAAGTTGCAAGAAGTGCAAGTTTATCGGTAGAAGACATTCGTTCAAGTCGATCGCCATAATGTTCTGTCAGCTTCACAAGGCAATCGGATGAAGCATGGTAAGTTACTGAGTCGTACTTTGTTGCCATCATTCAAGACGCTCCTGGACGAGTTGAGGGATGAGGATAGAGTTGTCGAATACTTGCAGCTTCTAAAACGAAAGTGGTTCGTCAAACTTGAATTGTTGATCCTGCACAGTGCGACTTTCGGAGATTGGAGGTTGGCTGTTCTGATACGCCAATGGGTTTGGATCAACGTAGCGCTCTGGGTCTAGCTCCCAGGTCAGCAACAGATGTTTTCCGTAGCGGCTGACCATCATGGCGATCGCATGGGAGGGTGAGGGACTTTTGGTTACTGCCTGAATTTGATCGACGATCGCACGGGTGTCGTTGTCTAAAACAATGCGGCTGGTCATAGCGTTATCCTGCCGTCATTCCAAGCAGAGAGATCAGTTGTGAAAAGCGATCAATTTGGGAGTGTCGAGCGACTTTGAACCGTCCTTTGGTCGCTTCTTCTAAAGGTTCGGCTAAAGATGCAGAGCCGCCGATAATCAGAATTTCGCCGATTTCACTCATCCATTGATTCCAACGACTTCGCAATTCTGCCCGAATGTCGGAAAGCCATTGTTCGCGGCAGATTTCAAACTGTTTTTGAAACTGAAAACCACTGGTTCCAAGCGTGAAATCTTGTCGCTCGATGCCGTCCATAATCTGGGATAAGTCAGGACTGGTAGAAAGCTGGGGTGTGATTCGAGCGCTGATGCGACGAGCAAGGTCATACGTGCCGGGGAGGATGGCATCGGCTTCCCGAATCAGAGACCCGCCGACGCTGTAAAGTCTGCCGATTCCAGTTCCGCCGCCAAGATCTAAGACTCCGTTAAGTTGTCGTTTGCTGCGGTACAGATCACGCTTCATCGCAAAGTTGTAAGCAGATTGAGTTTCGTCGATCGGTTTCACTTCAGACACAACGGCTGTAATGCGTTGACCGTTACGAGTGAATTGGTGAGTGCCTTCGATTTTTTTCAATTCTGCAATATCTGCTTGATTGCGGCTGTTTGGAAGAGCGATGACGAGCCGCTGAATGACAACAGCGCTGCTACCGGAGTGAGGCTCGATCGCAGCTAAAACCAATTTCTTCGCCAATTCGCACTTGTTGTCCTGAAAAACGGGCGTACCGCGCATATCGCGAGCGACTGCACCTAGACAGAAGTGATGATCGCCAGCGCTGATGACAATGCTGTGATCGTCAGGAGTCGGGTCGTCGAACCCTGGCTCGAAATGCCTGATGAATGCGGGGATGACGCGAGGGCGGTTATCGATGTCGAGCCATTTAAGGGTGCGGTTGCCGCCGTCAAAAACGACGATCGCTCTTTTGAGCGGAACGCTTTCACTCGATGACCGTGAATTAGATGTAGCGAGATTGTTAAACATAGAACTCTGCTTTTTCCTGAGAAGTAAGTCAAGTTGTGATGCTGCTTTGGAGCAAGACTATCTAGAGCAAGATGGGAAGTGCGTTTCTACGAGCGCTGCACGTCCTTTTGTTGTTCTATCTACGAACACGATAGCATGTTAACATGTTATCGTGTCAACATGCAGACACGAAAAATCAGAGAGTTCTATAAACATGGCAACATGGAGGCATACAAACATGTACGACGATATGGCAGCAGTAAGGCGAAACGACCCAAACTTCGCTCAAGTGAGTGGATACATCCCGAAAGAAATGGCTTTGCAGTTCAAAATTGCTTGCACAGCCAAAGAAATCAGCATGACTGAGGGATTAGAACAAGCTGTTAGTTTGTGGTTAGAAAAAAACGCGCACGATAAAACTCCTGTCAGCAAAAATAGAGACGAGTAAGGAGATGATCGCCATGATTCAAGCCATCCCTAAACCGTTCACATTTGAAGAATTCGTCGCGTGGTATCCCGAAAACGGGCGCTACGAGTTAATTGATGGAATTGTTGTCGAGATGCAACCCACCGGACCGCACGAAGATGTCACTGAATTTGTTTCGACCGCGCTTACCCTGGAAGCGAATCGGCTAAAACTGCCCTACAAATTCCCCCGACGCGCACTGGTCAAAGCGCCTAGCTGGAATACGGGTTATTTGCCTGATGTTTTAGTCATTAACAAAGAGGCATTGGCAAGCGAACCTCTATGGCAGCGTGAAGCAACGATCACGCAAGGCGCTTCAATTCGATTAGTCGTAGAAGTAGTCAGTACAAACTGGGAGACCGATTACGCTCGGAAATTGGAAGATTACGAGGATATGAATATTACCGAGTACTGGGTTGTTGACCACATGGCTCTAGGTGGTAAGAAATACATCGGGTTTCCAAAACGTCCCACGATTTCGGTTTACCAATTCGTTGACGGGGAATATCAAGTTCAGCGATTTCGTGGCAGCGATCGCATTATCTCCTCAACGTTCAAAGAGCTACAGTTAACGGCTCAACAAGTCTTTGCGGCTGGAGGGTGAGATCTCAATGGCAACAAATGACTCTACCCCTGAAATATCAGATGTCTTATCAGGTTGGGAGGCATTCACGGAGCTTTGGAACACTGACATTCCTAAAGTTTCAGATTGGATTGAGCGAGCCGAAACTTGCTTGATCACGCTTCTCAAAGCAAAAGATGCAAGTGATGTTAATCTCAGCAGCGAACTGAAGCTGTGCAAAACGCGCTTAGAATCTGCAAAACCCCTGATTGATGGAGTTTTCACACTCTTTCAATCCTTGGAGAAGCCGCCCGAACTGAAAGAGAGATCGTCTCTCATTGCCAAACAAGTCGAAAGCATCAACAAGAAAATCACGTCTTTGAGTCGCCAACTCGAAGAAGTTTCTAATTCTACGATCGCCAGCGCTCCGAAAGCAGGTCGGCTTTTTCGCGCCAAAACCTTTCATTCGCTGCCTACAAGCGCACCAATGATTAGTTCATTGGCATCTCAAATGCGGCGTGACTTGTGGCAAGAGCGAGATGGTGTTTCAGTTTTTGAGAAGCGATCGAAGAGCAATCCCCAGAACTACATCGAGCATTACATTTCTGGTCCTGGAGACATCTCTCTGCTTCCGTGGGATGCCGCCGAAAAAATCATCAACCAATTTGGCTTTAACACGGTCAGATTGCAGTTGCTGCTTGCAGCTCACGCGATGAATCTGGCAGAACCTTGGAATGGCTCCTTTACCCTCTCTGGTGAAGATCTCCTTAAAGATCTCGGCTGGAACAATCGAAAAGATATTTCACTCAGCAAAAAGCTTTCTGAGTTGGTGAACTGTGCTTTCGCGCTAGACTGCCTGCTTGTCAAGGTTGAGTGGAAAGAAGGACAGCCTACAAAACGTGGAATGGAAGTAACCGTCGAGACTTCCAGAATGTGGAACATTGCCATTAGTGCAACCGGACAGAAGAATCTTCTAACTGGCGAATTAGAAGATATTCAGAAAGCTGAATTCCAAATCCGCCCTGGTGCCTGGACAGAGAAGTTTCTGAATCGTGGTGGTGCGAAAGCAAGAGAAGCACTTTATCAGTTTGGGTATCTCGCTCAAAATGTTCTCTCGATCGACCCCTATCACAACGAGCTTGCTTTACGATTAGCCATTCACCTCAGCGTAGAGAGCAGAATTCATCAATCTGGAGGCTATCGAGTCCGAACTTTACTAGAGTCTGTTCTAGTGGGGTACGAGAACAAAATCATCCAGGCTCAACGCGATCGCGACAAAGCCCGCGATTTGATCAACCAATGGAACGAAGCCTTGAAGACTTTTCTCAGAATTGGATGGTTGATCGAGTTTGACGAGAGTTACCCGGAGATTCTTAGACCCGACAGCAAAGCCCGCAGACCCAAAGGCTACTTGGATATGTTGCTGGACAGCAAGCTAACGATCCAGCCATCTGATCCGATTCCAGACTTACTCTCCAGAATTCAAGCCAGTCGAACTACACGCCAGAGCTTACCTAAACCTCGACCTCTTCCCAGCGCAAGCCAACCTTTAACGGGCGACCAGGTTCGTGCTGCTCGCAAAAGCCAGAAATGGAGTCAGGCGAAGTTAGCGGGGCTGTTAAACATTTCA
>JALOOO010000222.1 GCA_025454375.1 Leptolyngbya sp. Prado105
GCGACTGAAAGCTATTTTCCAGAGTTTAAGCAGGCGACCTTAGAAATGGTGCGAGCGCAGGGGGGCATCGTCGGGTGGACAGCTAAAACAGACACAGTGTTACAGAGTTTACGATCATGGAAAGCCCGAGAGTGATAAGTTAACACTCAGTGCATCTCAATCAATACTTTCATCATTATTCCTTGCGTTTCGGGTGGCGGTTTGTCACCCTTTTTATTTGCCTCTTTTGAATGGGGAACTTGAGGCGTTACAATGTGACGGTTGAATTCGGCACTCCTACCTTGATTGAGCGTTACACCCTGCCTGAGATGGGCGATTTGTGGACAGATCACTACAAATTTAAAACCTGGCTCCAAGTTGAAATTGCAGTGTGTGAGGCGCAAGCTGAGCTAGGTTATATTCCGGCTGGAGCGGTTGAAGAAATTAAAGCGAAAGCAAATTTTGATGTGGCGCGGATTCTAGAAATCGAAGCGCAGGTTCGCCATGATGTGATTGCATTTCTCACAAACGTAAATGAGTATGTGGGCGATGCGGGTCGCTATATTCATTTAGGGATGACGAGTTCGGATGTGCTGGATACAGCTTTGGCACTGCAAATGGTCGCTAGTTTAGATGTGATCATGACGCAGGTAGAATCCTTGATTCAGGCGATTCGCTACCAAGCACAGCAGCATCGAAATACCGTGATGATTGGTCGATCGCATGGGATTCATGCAGAACCGATCACATTTGGATTCAAACTCGCGGGCTGGCTAGCAGAAATGTTGCGCCATCGCGATCGCTTGTGCCAACTGAGAAAATCGATCGCAGTCGGTCAAATCTCTGGAGCGGTTGGAACCTACGCGAACATTGACCCGAGAATTGAAGCGCTGACTTGTCAAAATTTGGGATTAGAACCGGATGCAGCTTCGACCCAGGTGATTTCGCGCGATCGTCATGCAGATTATATGAATTGCCTCGCATTACTCGGCGCTTCTATCGAGCGATTTGCGGTTGAGATTCGCAATTTGCAAAAGACCGATGTTTTGGAAGTTGAAGAATTTTTCTCAAAAGGTCAGAAAGGATCTTCTGCAATGCCTCACAAACGCAATCCGATTCGATCCGAGCGTTTAACTGGAATGGCAAGATTGCTGCGAGGCTATGCGACGGCTGCATTAGAGAACGTGGCGCTCTGGCATGAGCGAGATATTTCTCACAGTTCGGTTGAGCGAGTTGCCTTGCCGGATGCCTGCATTTTGACGCATTTCATGTTGGTTGAGACGACTGATTTGATCAAGCATTTGCTGGTTTACCCAGAAAATATGGCACGCAACATGAATGTCTATGGCGGAGTTGTATTCAGTCAGCGGGTGATGTTGGCATTGGTGCAGAAGGGATTGAGTCGAGAGGATGCTTATGCGATCGTACAATCTTGCGCTCACCAAGCCTGGAACAAAGAAGATGGAAATTTCCGCAAGTTGCTGAGCGAAGACGAGCAAGTGACAAAGACGTTATCGACTGCTGAATTAGATGAATGTTTTGATCCGCAAGTGCATTTGAAGAATTTGGATCAGGTTTACCAAAGACTGGGAATTTAATCGTTCGACAACCTGTAGAGATGCGGTCAACTGTATCTCTACAGGTTGTGCAGATCACTGCACCTCAATCAAAACCCCATATTCATACCCTTTGAAATTCGACTCAAACACAATTTCATAGTTTCCAGTCTCAGGAAGCTCACCTGTCCAGTTTTCCTTTGCTTCGAGTTCTCTGTAGTCGATTAAATCTTTCCCATTCGGTGCGACAATTCTAGGAAAAACCTCACGATCGCGCGTCACAGTCAATTTCTGACCTTTGCTCAAATTCAATCGGTATTGATGACTGCCGACTCCGATAAAGCGATCGCGAATCTTGATTGAATCTTGCCCTTTGCCAAATTCGATCCGCTCAACTTTTTCGCCACAGTTACTCTCGGTTCTAGATTTCGCAATCCAGCCGGGTGTCTCGCCTGTGATGCTGTACCAGCCGTCTTGCTCATCCTTGACATCGACAAAAGCGCCATTCGGTAACTGTCCAACAATTTTTGAGGAGGCGTTGGGATTCGATCGGATATTGAGCGGCGATTCTGGGTCGTTGACTTTCGCCATCCGAACTACACATTTTTCAACCGTGCGAGACGGTTTTGCAGCAGGCTTTGATGCAGGGGAAACTTCCGGCGTTGGGGAAGATGATTGTGGAATAGATTGAGGAGTCGCGATCGGGGAGGAGAGCGGCTTTGGACTCGATTCAGGCGTGAGCGTCGGTGAGGATGCAACAGGCGCAGAAGATTGAGGCGCAGAAGCACAGCCAGCCACTACCGCCAAAAGCGTTACACAGACGATCGAACGCGACCAAATTAAGACTGAGGATCTAAAAGACATAGTGTGTCGAGAAGCTTGGATCAAGAAATAGCTTCAATACTGGCAAATTGAATCACGGAATCACGCAATGAATCACAAAAAAAACTCCGCACCCTTGCGAAAGTGCGGAGTTTGAGAACTAGATATCAATTACTGAACCTCTTTATCGGAAAAATTATGCTGCATCTGAATCGCCCGCTTCACAATCGGCGTTAGCTTCTCTCTCCAATAGCGGATATCAGGAAAATTCGTCGCAATCTTAAGAACGTCATTCCAACGGCTCTGTTCTTGTGCTTCTACAGCCGTTAAAAATTGCGTCTTTGCCTTATCCCAAGTTTGTGGCATTGTCTTTAAGGCCGTTCGAGCTTGAGGATAGGCAGCACTATCTGCGGGAACGGCTTTCGCAAGCTCGATCGCACCCCTTAAGTTACCCGCTTGAAAATGCGAAACAGATTCACGGTAAAGTCGGCTGCCTGAATCATTAGGTAAGTTTTCTAACGCTGGATCGCTCACTCGCTTACGAATAAGCGTTGCAACAGGACCATCACTTTCACAACGCTGACGAGTTAACTTCTCATAAATCCACCCGACGACAGGCTGACTAATTTGCAACCATCCGTCTCTGCCCCCAATGACCGTGACGACATCGCCATTCCGTAGAGATCCGACAATATTTCCGGCTTGTTCGATCGGGTTTGCCCGGACATTGAGCGGCGGCTTATCGTCAAATACGATGGTCTTACAGTCATCTGCACTCGTTTGAATCATATTTGCCGATTCTGCACTGCTGACCATCGCCTTTGGCTTAGCTACGGCATAGAGGGTTCCAGATACCGTAATGACTGCGGTAATACAAGCGCCAACTGCCAAAGGAGATTTCAGAATCGTCTTCACGTTAACCGACATGGTGATGCCTCATGCTGATCCAGGTTCAAGAGAATTCAAGCTTTTACAAACGCTTCAGAATTCCGCTCCTTGTCTTTACTCTTGTAGATTGCCCTAAGTTCGGCTCAAATGCGTTCAGAAGTCCTAACAATCCTTGCAAATCAACTGTTCTCAATTCATGGTGTTCTCCCACTTGACAAAATAAAATGGGCTTGACCCACAGGGGGCAATCCCCCTCACGCGCCTCATTCTGTCATCAAAGAAGCTTAATAAGTCGCAACATCCTGGTAAACTTTTGGATGGTCAAGTATCAGAAGTGGCAATGGAAATTGGTCAAAAAGTGAGAGTTCGGCGATTGCGCGATCGCGTCCCTCAAGAAGTGGTTAAGAAGCTCGGCGCAACGGGTGTGATCAGCCAGTACAAAGTGGTTGATGGGCAAGGCATTGGATTACTCGTGCAGTTTGAGGATAAATACTCAACCTGGTTTTTTGAGGATGAGTTGGAAGCGATCGGCTAATCGAGCTAAGAATTCGACCAGTCGATACTATAGGGGTTGGGGAAGCTAGCATTTGCTATTTTTCCCTGACCCTTCTTCTAAGCGCCCTTTTTGCGGATTTGGATATGGCTTTTATATTGACGTTTTTAGGTAAAGGTGGAACGGGACGGACAACTTTGGCGATCGCGACGGCGAAGAAGTTCGCTAGTCAAGGAAAGCGGGTTTTGTTAGTGGGACAAGATTCGAGTCCGGCATTTGGTCTGGCGCTCGGAGCATCCGTCAGTCATGATCCACAAGAGATCTCACCCAATTTCAGCGCCGTGCAACTCCAGACGACAACTTTGCTAGAGCGCAGTTGGGAAGAGGTAAAACGGCTTGAGGCGCAGTATCTTCAGTCGCCTGTGTTGAAAAATGTATTTGGGCAAGAATTGGCAATCTTTCCGGGATTGGATCAGCTTTTGGCACTGAATGCGATTCGAGAATTTGATCCGAACTATGATGTGATTGTCTACGATGGTGAGGGCGATCAAAGTACATTGCGGTTGCTGGGAACACCGGAAACTGCAAGTTGGTACATTCGACGATTTCGCCAGGTCTTTATCGATTCGGATCTGGGTAGAACCGTTTCGATGCTGATTCAACCGATCGCGGCTGCAATTTTTACCAATAACAATTTTGCCGGAGATAACTTTGCTCAACCGACTCGCCAAGCGAATGATTTGCTCGATCAAGGCAAACAGGCAGTGAATGACCCAAATCGGATGGCAGCTTTTCTGGTGACGACGGAAGATGAAGGCGCGATCGCAACGGCAAAATATCTCTGGGGCAGCGCTCAGCAAATTGGATTAACCGTTGCAGGCGTATTATGTAATCGATCCAGCGATGCGGCTGCACTCGGCGAAACATTTCAACCGTTGCCCATTGCGACGATTCCAGTTGTGCCTGTGAAAGATTGGCAGCCTTTAATTGATGCGTTGCCCGATCTAGGTCACACCTCCGAAGTTCCTCGCGCCATTGCAGTGAATGTCGCCGAAAGAAAAGTAAGCTTATTCTTGCCGGGATTTGATAAAAAACAAGTCAAATTAACCCAGTACGGGACAGAAATCACGATCGAAGCGGGTGATCAGCGACGCAACATTGACCTGCCTGCCGCATTGCGTGGACAACCTGTGACAGGCGCAAAATTCCAAGACGGTTATTTGATCATTTCTTTCTAACCTTATGACTGAATCTTCTGACCTTCAAACCGAACGCTCTGCCAAAACTCGCCAAATTCTGGGGATGAAAGGGGCAGATGTGAAAGAATCTTCAATCTGGAAGATTCGGCTGCAATTGATGAAGCCGATTACCTGGATTCCGCTAATGTGGGGAATTCTCTGCGGCGCGGCTTCGTCTGGAAATTATCACTGGGTTCTCGAAGATGGGCTGAAATCTGCCGCCTGTATGCTGCTAGCAGGTCCCTTGCTCACGGGCTACACGCAGATTATGAATGACTACTACGATCGAGAAATCGACGCAATCAATGAACCCTATCGTCCGATTCCCTCGGGTGCAATTCCTTTGAATCAAGTTGTGGTTCAAATTTGGCTCCTGCTCTTTAGTGGAGTTGGACTCGCGTATGTGCTGGATCGTTGGGCGGGTCATGAATTTCCGACGATCACCGTGCTGGCAATCGTGGGGTCATTTTTGTCCTATATCTACTCAGCCCCTCCACTGAAACTGAAGCAAAATGGCTGGCTCGGTTGCTACGCACTGGGTGCAAGCTATATCGCAATTCCTTGGTGGACAGGACATGCGCTATTTGGCGAATTGAACCCGACGATTATTGTCTTGACGCTGTTCTATAGTTTCTCAGGACTGGGAATTGCGATCGTCAATGATTTCAAAAGCGTTGAAGGCGACAAAGCCCTCGGTCTGAAATCTTTGCCTGTGATGTTTGGGGTGACGACTGCGGCTTGGATCTGTGTCGCGATGATCGATATATTTCAAGCAGGGGTGGCTGGATATCTGATGGCGATTCATCAAAATCTGATGGCAACGCTATTGATTTTGTTGATCATTCCGCAGATCACATTTCAGGATATGTACTTTTTGCGAGATCCGATTCAAAACGATGTCAAGTATCAAGCGAGTGCCCAACCTTTCTTAGTATTTGGTATGTTGGTGACGGCATTGGCATTAGGACATGCAGCCGTTTAATCCAAAATGCGATCGCGCACCGGAGAAAACCTGGTGAACGCGATCGCAAACTGTTTAAAGTCTTGTAAACTAAACGTCAGTAATTCTACAGAATTCGGTCGCGATTTTTGATTCTGCAGCAGAAATTATCCGAATTTTGACCGCACGGTTGACGTGAACATCGCTTTCCGTCAATCTAACAGAAGTGAAATCCCTGGTTTCTGTGGATCTTTAGCAGCTTTGTGGGTGAGGCACGAATGTGGCACAGTATCGCTCGAAACGTAGAGAAAAACCGACTCGGATTGATCAATCTCCAACAGGGCTGGACTCCATGACAGACGGAACGGATGGAAAGAAGCGCCAAGTGAAGCCAAAATCTAAACGAGAACGTGCCCGTCGCACTGTGTCCGCCAGTCTAACCAAGCTGATTCAAACCCCTCGAATGGCAGCGATACGGCGATGTTTGGATGTTACAACTCGAAGTCTTCAAGCTCTAGATGAGAAGATCCCTGCACCGCTGAAGAGACCGATTGTGCAGCGGCGGTTGGCGATCGGAGTTGTAGCGTTAGGATCGGTCGGTTTGCTACGAGTGACCGCGATTCAAATCGATCAGGGTTTGCCTGATTCGTCTGAGTTAAAAACCTTTGCACGTCCCGGAACGATGACGATCCGAGCATCTGACGGATCAGTTTTGCATCAGTTAGGTCCAGCCACTCGCGATTATGTTGCGGTTGATAAGATTCCGAAACGGCTGATTGATGCGTTTGTTGCGTCTGAAGATCGGCGGTTTTATGACCATAACGGGATTGATTTTCAAGGCATTGGACGTGCTGTGGTGCGCAACTTCACCTCTAGAGACGTAGTGGAGGGAGGAAGTACACTGACTCAGCAGTTGTCGCGCGTTGTATTTCTTGATCAAGACGATCGTAGTATTGGGCGAAAAATCCGAGAAGCGATGATCGCGCAAAAAATTGAGCGGACTACTGACAAAAGGCAGATTCTCGAAAAATATCTGAACTTTGTTTATCTTGGCTCAAATGCTTACGGTGTTGCAGATGCCGCCTGGATTTATTTCAGTAAACCTTTGAATCAGTTGACGCTAGGCGAGATGGCAACGATCGCAGGATTGCCGCCTGCACCGAGTTTGTATTCGCCCTTAGTCAGCTTAGAAAAAGCTCGAGAGCGACGTAATACTGTTCTCGATAAAATGGTAGTTTCGGGCTACATTACAGAAGCTGAGTCTCAAGCAGCCCAGGCTGAAACACTCGCCGTAAAACCCAGCACGCCTAAGAATATTCAAAGTACTTCGCCTTATTTCACGTATCACGTCCAGCAGCAGCTTGAAAAGCTTGTACCAAAAGAAGCGATCGCAGCAGGCGGCGTAACCGTTGAGACCACACTAAATGCAAAGTGGCAAAAAGTTGCTGAACGAGCCGTTCGAGATGCGATCGGGGTTGACGGAAACGCAGAAGGCTTCAAGCAAGCGGCACTCGTTGCCGTCGATCCTCGCAATGGAGAGATTCGATCGATGGTCGGCGGATATGACTTCTACAAAGACAGTCAATTTAACCGTGCGACTCAAGCACAACGTCAGCCCGGATCGACATTTAAGCCATTTGTCTATGCGACAGGGATTGCGGCTGGATTTTCGCCAAATCGGTCTTACTTGGATGAGCGATTTAGCGTCGATGGCTACCAGCCTAAGAACTACAGCAATAAGTATTAACGCTATATGGATACGTAATTGAACGAAAGTCACGACCAGTGATTACGATTTGGTATGTAGCAATCTCACGAATATGCAGATCGGCATTTTTGCGGCTAAGAAGCAGCGACCAGATGCAGGCAACCTTACTGACGCGGGGTACTGTAAGTCTACGAATTTTTTGGCGGTTGGAGTGACAAACTCTAGGGAGATCGGAACGATAAACTGTTGCATTTACTGCCAGTTTTGCTTGATAAACAAACGCTACTCTGCCACAAATGAGGTGGTAGACAGTGCGCAATCCGGGTCCAAAAATAAAATATATCATCGTTCCGCGCCTAGATGCGCATGTAAACAGTGTTATCAGATTGACCTACAGAATTGGACGCGGCTGGATCGCTGACTGGCTGGTCATGAAATTAATGATAGTGTAAACGCGACGACGGGCGGGCAGCCAACGCTGACTGGCAGCTGGCCAGCAGGTATGTTCCGGTCGGTTCGACAGCATGACGGACAGGTTCGATGTGGTCTACAAGTGGTGAGTGATGCTAGACGCAGTGAACGTTCGCTCGAACTGAGCGCTGCATCCGACATGACTTGACACAATGTATACACAGTACTTGAATCAGGATCTTATTCGTTAAGGGCGGGTCACAACTCTGTGGGCACCACTAGGCCATGTCGCACGTATCGTCCGGTTCAATACAGCGAAATATTTTTGGCAACAGACCTGAAGCAACATTTGAGTCCTGGCTTCTAAGTCGCAGAACAATATAAAATCTTCAGCCCTATACTGCGTGTACCATAGGCAACTAAAATGCGGCTGTGAGAAGAAGCGAACACATGTCATTCATAGGAGCAACGACTTTCGAATGCATACGTGATCGTGCAAAAGTCCTGCTGCTGCAGCTGTTGCTGTTACTACCGGAATTATTCAAGTCTGCATTAATTGATGGCTTCGAAATAGTTTGACGCAGCAGTTTATTGCGCGGCTTATCAAAGTCTGTCGTATAACATTAGTATG
>JALOOO010000034.1 GCA_025454375.1 Leptolyngbya sp. Prado105
TCCAGATAGGTGGGGCGCTGAGTTTTGAGTCGGTAGAGTTTGTAGAACTTCTGCCATTTTAGAGGCTGACGCTCTTGCCAAAGATGCTGAAATGACTGTTTCAGTTCATGAATCAACCAAGGGACACCATAGGTTGTTTTTGTCTTGTGCTTACGGCAAAATCTCGCATGTGCTAGAAAGTAAAGCCCAACGTTGACAGGAATCGAAATCATCATGAGCGCGAACGGCTGATTGTAAATCGCAGCAAAACACTTATTCCGGTAAGAATTTCTTAGACAAGGTAGCTCACTTCGATTGAGCGGCGAATAGTGATGAATGACGATCGAGTTCGGTAGATATACGACGTAATAACCTTGATTAAGCATTCGAGCGCAGAGTTCGGCTTCTTCGTAGTAGGCGATAAAAATTTCTCGATACCCACCAAGTTTGAGATAGAGAGTTCGTCTAAAAATACTGGCATACCCAATGTACCAAGGATTATAGCAATTATAAGCTTTGGGAGCGGGCTGTCCTGGAAAGAGTTTCCCAGTTTCATCCATCTGCGATAGTGCGATCGCACCCACTTGTGAATCAGCATCTAAAACCTTTAAAGCAGACTCAATGCTCTCGACATTCAGTAGCTCAGCATCATCATCAATACAGAATACATAAGGTGCTTTTGCTTGCTGCACTAGCTGATTTCGAGCAGCAGGACATCCACGATTCTGCTCATTTCTTAAAAATGTCAGTTTGGAGGTCAACGCTGGATCAAGTTCGCGAAAGAATTGGTCATCTACGAGTGCAATATCAGAAGCATCGTCAAGCACAATGATCTCAAATGCAATATTCTGTAGCAGAATAAGCGAATTGATACAACGAATGACATCCGCTCGACGATTTCGAGTTGTAATGCAAACAGAAAGCCTTAGAATATCCGAGGAAGTCATGATAGAAATTGAGCAAGAAGATTCTCACTTTTAATTACGTTGAATTCAGTAATAATCCGGATAGGTGCTTGAGGTATTTGTTGGTGAGGAAGTCTGATCAATGTTGGAGTAGCACCGAATCAATTTCTCAGCAATTCTATTCCAGGTGTAAGATTCAAAGATCAAATTTCGAGCGCGATCGCCCATCTCTCTTGCTGAATTTGGATTGTGCAGCAACCGAATCAGCGCCGATGTGATTGCATCAACACCAATCTCTACAACCTCTGCGGCATGAGCAGTAGCAGCTTCTGGGAAGTTACAACCTGTCGTAATCACACAAGGTAAAGCAGATGCCATTCCTTCAAGTATCGACATACTAAATCCTTCAGAGTAAGAAGGTGCGACGTAAAGCGTTGCCGCAGCTAAAGCTGAATGCTTTAACTCACCTGTTAACATGCCCGTAAATGTCACCGCGTCGCGACAATGGGCTTGCTCAAAGTAACGTTCTGCGGTGGGTTGAAAATTAATGTTGTCAGGGCCTGCAATCACGAGATGCGTATTGGGAAATTGCTGATGCACCTGAGCAAAAGCAGGAGCCAGCAGGTCAAGTCCTTTTTTCGGGTCAACTCGACCCAGAAAGAGAATCAGCGTTTTGTTGCGCAATGCCTGAAATTGCTGATAGAAGCCTTCAGGACTCGATCGCGTTTCAAACTCGCGCCGATGAATTCCATTTGGAGTAATCAGAATTGGGGCTTGTAGGTTTAGAGGTTTGATCCCTTCCGCTTCTGCGTCTGAAAGCATCTGAATCGTACTCGCTCGCTGGAGCGTTGGTCTTTCGATCCAGTGATAGTAGAGTTGCTTTTTCCAAGCCTTATAAGACAATGCCCAAGGCTCCAGCATTCCCTGTGGATTGGTCACATAAGGAATATGGCGAATTCGACACAGCCAGTGCGTCAGCGCGATCGGGTAAGTAAATAGTGAAATCGTATGCACGACATCATACTCAGGCAGATGCTGCCAAAGCCAGCGCGTCAGAGAAAAGCTGAACTTAAATTCATTGTTGAACGATCGCGCAAAATATCGTATCCGATAGCTGCCTTGATCGATCCAACGATTCAGCGGCACGGCTAATGCAGCCTTGCCATCGGCATTGGTTGTGATTAAGTCTGCTTCTATGCCACTCTCGCCGAGTGCTTGAGCAAGCTCGATCGCAAGCTTGGATGTTCCACCATAGAGCGTTGCGATCGAGGGAACGACAATGAGGACTTTCACGATTTTTTCTCAAAGGCTAAAAGGTTAGATTTTGTCAGTTGGCAGGCAGCATGATCAATCGCGTCATGCAAGCCTTGAGCAAAGTCTGCTGGAGAAAACTTCTGAATCATCTGCAAAGAAGCTTGTCCCATTGCTTTAAGATCAACAGAGTCAGAACTCATTTGTCGCATCAGGGCTGAGAGTTGCTCGACGTTTTCCGGCTCAAAGCCAAAGCCATTCACCCCTTCAACCAGCAGATCTTCAAAACATCCACAGTGAGTTGAAACTAGCACAGGCAGACCTGCCGCCATCGCTTCATTGACAACTAATCCCCATTGTTCTTGAATGCTGGCATGAATAAAGCAACTCGCATGAGCATAGAGCGGTAAGATATCTTGTTGCTCTAAAAATCCAGTCAGATGCACAGAGTCGCGAATTGCTAATCGAGCGAGTTCCGCTTCAATGCGCGATCTCAGTTCTCCATCACCACAGAGTACGAGATCCCAAGCCGACTCCCCGACTGCTCTGCGGTACTTCGCATAAGCTAGCACCAGATTGAGTAAGTTCTTCTTCGGCACAAAACGATTGATTGCAAGAAAGAACGGGCGAGCGTAGGGCTTTGGTCGCGATCGAATTTTGCTGGGATGAAAGGCTGCATTATCCACAACATCGTATCCAGTAAGCATGGATGCCTCAGACATGCCCAGTTGTGCCAGATAGCGACGATGCGGTTTTCCAGCGACTAGTGCGCCCTGGTACTGACTCAGAATCAATCGCTTGGGCAATTCTTTCCACCACGATCGCGCCGCATCATCTGCTTTCGAGTCTGAGAACATAATGACAGGCTTGCGATTCCAAATGCACCAGAGTAATGCAGCACTCATCGTCGGAATCGCATATCCTGCGATCGCCATTGCATCCGGTTGAATTTGATTCAATACCCGAAATAAAGCTTTGACTAGATTCACGGTCGATTCTGATTCAGCCGCTGTTTCAGTCAGCACCCAGCGCTGATACGGCAACTCATCATCGTGAGCTTTCCAGGGATAAGTTAAAGAGGTTCGACCCAGTTCGATCGAATGCAGTGAACAGTCTGGAAATGCTTGAGTAAACGCAGTGTATCGAGTCACAAAATACGGCGTTGACACCAGCATTAACGTAGCAATTTTCATACTTTAAGTTTTGGAGTGGGACTTGCGATCTAAGCCAAGGCGAGAAAATGCGATCGCCATCCCGATCGCACAGGGTGGAAAATAGCTGCGATAAGGCTCAGCATGAACCATCAGAACAAACAGCATTTGAATCATGATGATGCCCATGAATGCTGTAATCGTCCAGTCGTCTGTCTTAAAGTAACTCGAAGATTTTTTTAAACTCGACCCTAAGATCGCGAGAAACCGCCAGACAAGCCATGCGATCGGCAAAATGTAAGTACAGACTCCAAACAGTCCAAACTCAACTAGAACTTGCAAAAACGCATTGTGAACGAATCCAGCCGAGTAGACCTTTCCACCCATTAAAGGGTTTTGATTAAATCCAGTCACTGCTTGATCATAGTAAAGAAATCGAGCATTCACTGAAGTATCCGCCTGTCCAAAAAACGGAATAGTCATCAATCGTGTCAGCGTGCGATCGAGGACGAATCCATCTGTCGTTTTGGTAGAATTTGCAGTCGCTGGACTTGGAGACGAGATGCTTAAAGACGCGACAAGCAAAAGCAAAAGCAAGCCGTAATAGAACAGCGAAGAGAGAGAAAACTGCCGTAGCCTTGAGCCAAGGTCTTTGAGCTTAAAAATCAAAGTCGTTCCCATCAAGAACACCGTTCCAACTGCTAACGCTAGCACTGCGCTTCGTGTTCCCGAAAGAGAAGCAACGAGTCCGCCCGGAACCATCAAGGCAAGGAAGAGAATCTTGGTCGGAAAATCTTTCGCTTTTAAGCTAATGAGTAAGCTCACAGAAGCAGCAAACGCGCCTAAATTCCCAGCTTCGATTGGGTTTGCAGAATCCCCGATCGCAAGCCGTGAAGCATTGTTTACGGCAATCGCTGTTCCCGCAAGAAAGTCTCGACTCAATGCGATCGAAGTCAGGATTGACAACAGTGCTGTAATCTGAAAGATTCCCTTGAACTGAGCCTTTGTCAGACATCTTGCGACAAAAAGTGCCAGCATATAGAGCAGAAACTTTGGTAAGACATCTGCTGGAATCGTATAAGCCTTTTGTGCAACTGTAATATCGAGGACGACTGCAACAAAGAACGTCGCGAACAGGACTTCAATCAGCTTAAAGGTTTTAATTTTCTCCTTGCATTCTCGGATATTCATCGAGTAGAGCAAGAACAGCAGAATCGAACCTGCCTGAAAAATCGCCGTTAGAATCGTGGTTCGCAATCCGACTAGACCCGTCAGATAGAAATAGGCACTCAAGCCTTGCACATAAAGCGAGAGAAAGAACGCCGAAATGAGAGTCTTATTCATATCTGGTAGAGGCTTGCGAGAAGGTGTCCATTGGTGCGAAGTCAGCGATGAGCGCGTTGACAAACTGATCAACCTGGTTTTCAGCGACAAACTGCTGCTGACTTGCTTGATGACAAGCGATCGATTGATCAACTGCTCGACTCAGCGATCGCGCAATTTGTGCTGGGTTTGTTGAGTCGATCGCCCAACCGAGTTGATACTTCTGAGTAATCGCACCCATTAACCCGTAATCGGTCGAGATTACAGGCTTCTCAGCGGCAGCCGCGTGCAGCAGAATCGAACTCATTCCCACATGTTTTTGATAGAGAGCTAGTACTGTATCTGCTAGCTCAAAGAACTGTTGAACTTCATTGCCTTTGATATAGCGATCGTACAAGGCGATTTCAAGCTGAGTCGATTGCCGCAAGTGTTCAACTTCAGCATGAATCGATTCTGAATCTGCATCAACTGGACCTGCGAAGACAATTGCAATCGACGGTTCAACTTCTTTGGGCAAAAGTTTGAGTGCGTTTAGGGTTTGATGCACTCCTTTACGATCGCTGAGTTCTCCGAACAACAAAAAGACATGGCGATTCGACGAAATCTGGAGCTGCTGTCTTAAGGGTTCAATGCCTGCTAAATCACAGTGATGAATCTGAACCGGATCAGCGAGCGGTTGGACTGATGATGATTTTGCTAAATTAAGTTGCTGAATCGTAGGCACCGCGAAGCGATCGAGGGAGAATAATGTTTTGAACTGCGGGCGCTGCAAAATCCGCCCTAAAACCGCTTTCTGCCGCCACTGCCGAATCTTCTCTTTTAGCGAAGTTTGATGATTTGAAAACTGCCCATAATGGAATGTGGGACGAAAATAGATCCCAGAAACTGGACAGGGCGAAGCTTCTCCAATCGCTAAAGGAAGTTGCAGACTATCTAGATACATCAAGAGCGCCTGTGTTCCACCTAAGCGCTTCGCGTATCGACAAAAGAGCTTCCACTCGATAAAAGAGCGAGCAAGCAGCGATCGAGCATTTTCCCACTCCGCATATTCAGTCTCAGAAACGATCGAGCATTGCAGGCGTTCTCCATCTGAAGCCAGTGCAATCAAATCCGCGTGAGTCTCGACAAAACCCGGCGACAAAATCAGATGCAATTGCCCCGGAAGCGAAGACTGTCGCCAGTGCTGCACAAGATGTCTGAGATACACTGAATGATGCCCTTTTGGTTCGAGGTCAAACAGCAAAATTTTGCGATCGCTGGCAGTCAAACTCGTTTCTTCACAGGGTGACAGCATATTTCGCATCCTCAGCGGCAATGATTTGCTGCAAGATATCTTTGAGACTGTAGGTAATTTGCCATTCGGGAAAATGGCTCTGGAGCTTACGCAAATCAGAAATATAGCAGATATGGTCGCCGATGCGGTTTTGATCGACATAGACCCAGTTGACCTTACGACCTGTCAACTCTTCTACTAAATCAAAGGTTTCTAGAATCGAAGTACTATTGTCGCGCCCGCCTCCGAGGTTATAGACTTCGCCCGGTCTAGGACTGCGTCGGAATGCTTCAAACGCTTGAATCACATCGTAGCTATGAATGTTATCGCGAACTTGTTTGCCCTTGTAGCCAAAGACTTTATACGTTCCACCCGTGACCGCAACTTTCACAAGATAAGACAAAAAACCATGCAGTTCAACCCCTGAATGAGACGGTCCCGTGAGACATCCGCCTCGAAAGATACCAACATTCATCCCGAAGTAGCGTCCATATTCTTGCGCGACAACATCGGCTGAGGTTTTTGAAGCGCCAAATAGAGAATGGAGACAGCGATCGATGCGACAGGTCTCTGCAATGCCGTGATAGTCCTCTGGACGGGCATAGTCATAGCGCTTATCAAGTTCGACACGCGACACTTCATTCGGTGCGTCTCCATAAACTTTATTTGTACTCATATGGATGAAAACGGCTTCCGGGCAGTGAAGTCTCGTTGCTTCTAAAAGATTGATTGTACCGAGCGCATTCACTTCAAAGTCGAGCAGCGGAATTTGACAGGCTTTATCATGGGAAGGCTGAGCCGCACAGTGAATAATCAGATCGAACGAATGCGTTTGGAACAGGCTAAACAGGGCATCGCGATCGCGAATATCAATGCTGTGCGATGCAAAATTTTGAGTATTGCGCTTGAGTCGGTCTAAGTTCCAGTGAGTATCGCCTTGCTCTCCAAAGAACGTCGCTCTCATATTGTTATCGACTCCGACGACTTGATGACCTTGCTGGTCATAGTAAGCGACGGCTTCCGACCCAATTAGTCCGCTAGAACCTGTTACTAATACTTTCATTCCTTTAGTGCTACTCATTGTCTAGTTTCTCTCTACAGGGCAAATCTCGATCGTGCCGGATGGCGAATCAGAAAATTGAACGAGCAAGTTCTTGACTTGATCTTCCGCGCTAACCGGGCGTGGCAACATCTCAGGTATCTCCAGAGGTTGATTCATACAGGCGACCAACTCCTCCCAACTCTCATAACAAAACACTCCTGAATACTGGTCGGTACTGCGGCAAGCATTCCGATTCGCGATGATTGGAACACCTGCGATTAACAGTTCCGGGATGCGCGTCAAGGCTCCCGATGTAGGAGCTTGATGAACTAAAGCTGCGCGACAATTTGCAAGTAATGCTTCAAGCTGCTCAGCAGAAACGGCTCCATGTAAAGTAAAGTCTTCGTGCTGGCAATTTTCTGCAAGCTTCTCAGTGCCAAATCCCGCAATATCGACTTGAAATGCAATCGTTTCTCGCGCTCGCTTCAGCCATTTCATCTGCTCGATCATGCCTGCAAGCGTTGGCGGATTGTCGGCATTGCCCAAAATTAGAAATCGTTGTTTCTCGACATGAATTCTTTTTTCTCGCAGAGCGAGCATCTGTTGCAAGACGGGCTGCGGCGGATAGTAGGGCAAATAGAACGCATTCGCGCCGTGCAGTCTTAAGAGCCATTCTTCTTCTCGTGAAATACAGAACACAATATCTGCGGCTGCTAACGCTTTGAGTTCGACTGCTAAACTTTCTAAGAACTGGTCTTGGTTTTTTACTAATGCTTCAATGTTTTGAGGAAAGGCGATCACCTTAAAGCCAAGTGCTTGAGCCACATAAGGCACAACATAATTTTTTGTTGCTTCCCAAATCAGAATCGGATGACCTGTATGTTGTTTGAGCTTGCATGTATACAGATGCCGCTGAAACCCACAGAAAGCGATCGCTTTCCAAGATTTCTGAATGGCTAACTGATACTGAGCAATGAAAGCATAAGTTTTAGGATTGCAGACTGCTTTAAGCGCAGCCATGATTCGGCTGGCTCGAGAGTGCAAAATCGTGCGATCGAACTGAGTTGGCGTGAACCCTGCTTGCTCGATCAGTTCAGCAATCTGACAAGTGCGACGTTTGCCACCATGACCCATCGCATCTGCTTCAAAGAAAGTATCAACAATAATGGTCTTCATGTCATTGCTTGAGTTCTAATGCCTTTGTAAAGGCGATGGATCTGGGCGAGCAGTTGGACGTTCAACTGCTGGAGAAGGCTTAATTTCTGGGTGTAAAGATTGAGGTAATATTGCTTGCGCTCCGCACTTTGACCTGCGATCGTATCTAGAGCGGTCTTTGTGTCAGCATACATAAAGTAACGCCCAAAAGTAACATCGACATACTTGAGCTTCGCAACCATTGCCGCTCTCAGGACAAAATCGACATCCATTGCATAGTGTTCATCAAGCTTGTACTCACCGATTTGCTGATGGAGAGCCGCATGATAGAAGTACGCAGACGGATTTACAAGGTGAGTAATGCCGCTCAGCAGAGTGACGAGTGAAAGGCGTTTCGGTTGGGAGAGCCAGGTCTGCTCAAGCAATTCATCCCAGACTAAGCAGTTGCCCACGAGTAAAGAAGGCTGCGGCAGAGATTGAAATTCTGTCAATACTCGATTTAAGGCATTGTCTTCGTACAGGTCATCCACATTGAGTGTGCCAATGATTTCGCCTTTTGCCATGCGAATTCCTTTATTCATGGCATCCGATTGACCACGATCGGGTTCAGAAATCCAGCGAATGTGAGGATATTGCTTAGAATACTTGCGAATGATCTCGCACGTTTGATCGGTTGAACCTGCATCTAGAATCAAATGTTCAACCTGAGCGCAGTTCTGATCGATCACATTTTGGAGACAGGCTTCGATAAATTTCTCCCCATTGTAAACCGGGGTAATCACGCTAATTATCATTTGGAGAGAACACAGAATTGAGTATTAGATTTAAAGAATTGGATCGCTTGGGGGCAGGGCAGTGTTTCTACTTCTTTCCACGCGATCGAGCGCTCGATAAATCGCGATCGATTGCCTCCAAAGGTGTCGAACTTCACAGCAACTTGCTTTACATCACTAAGCATTTGCATCTGCTGGTGAATCCGCCAGTTCCCTCGCACGGTTGCAAAGGCAGTGGGAGCCACCACCAACAGCGAATTGAATGACAAAATGCACACCAAGGCGAGAGAAATCCATTTCTGGGGTTTGCCGAGCAACAATGCAAGCGGCGCAAGCAGCCAAACTTGAGGCACATATCTCGCCCACCATGCCTCTGGATTGATCAGCGTTGAAATCAAAATGACGCAGGGAATCGCGAATAGACCGATGCGAGCAGTTTGGTAAGCGTATCGCGCAACCATCACACCTGCGAGACAAAGTGCCGCTGCAAACCAAGGTCCAAATCCTCCCACCCGCGCCCCGTCGATCATGGCAACCAGTTCGCGGCGTTGAATACTTAGCGGAAACTTAAGCTGTGATGTAGTATTCCGAGTTGCATCTGACACCGCAAAGGTCGATCGCAGAAACTTCTCAACCCGATTCTTCCCCACAAAATCGACCGGGATCTGTGCAGAAATGATATCTACTTTGTCTGCACCCGTGAGTGGATAGAACAAATTTCCCTGGTTGATCAAGTTGGTGACATAGGGCTGATAGCCCAGTCCAACCAGACTGATTGCGATCGCCAAGATGCTTGCAAACGCGACTTGACCCACTCGCTTGCGATCGTTGAAGTACATCCACACAATTAGCCCTGCTGCAAACACAATGGCATACGCTAAAGCAGTAAATTTTATATTTGCAAGCAGTGCGATGCTGCATATTACAATCGGCAGCCATTGGGATATGTTTTGAGCTTGCAGTGCGATCGCGAACAGGCTTACCCCTAAACATAGGAGTAAAGAAGCCACTTGACCATCGATCGTAAAATTAAAGACTTGAGAAATCGCGATCGGGTTGAACGTCATCAGCAATGACACCATCCAAGCGTGACGAGTGACTGAACTGAGAACTGAAACTGAGAGCAACCCCGATCCGATCAAAAAGATTAGATTAAAGGCTTTAGCGGTTTCGAGTTGACCTGTCGTTTTGTAGAGATTAGCCGCGAGAAACCAGGATGCTTTGGTGTAGTGATCGAGCCAAATACTATGCACATTCGACTCTCCCAATGCGGTGTAGATGGGATTCCAGCCCTGTGCTAGCTGGAGAATCGCTTCTTGGTGATAAGTTTGTCCATCCCAAGAGGTGTCATAACATAAGCCAGACAGGAGCAAACTGAGCGCAAATAAGCCCAGAATCGTGATGATTAAAACCGCGATCGGGACTGTTTTCGCCTGCTGCTGCTGCCATCCAACAAATGCGATCCCGCTTGTCAAACCGACAAAACCTTGCCAAACTGCGATCGATTGCCCCATTCCTAAGCTCAGCACATCAATCGCAAAGATAGCGCAGGCAGAAATCACCAAAGCTGCCCCGACTGCGTAGTAAAAATGAGTGAATGGAGAGAGTCTTTGAGATCGTGCGGGCGAAGATTGAGCCAAGATTTGCATAAAGTTAGTTCTGCAAAAGGTGCTGATAAAGTTCCAGATAGCGGCTGGCTTGCCGTTCAAGTGTGTATTCTTCAAGCGCGATCGTGCGGCAATTTTGGCGCATCTGAATGCGTAAAGGTTCATCTTCGAGCAGTTTGACGATTCCAGCGCTAAGGTCGATCGCGTCTTCAGGTTCTGCTAAATACCCGGTCACCCCCGGACGAACGATATCTGGAACACCCCCAACTCGAAACGAAACCATTGGCGTTCCACAAGCAATGCTTTCTTGGAGGACTAACGGTAAGTTGTCCGCGCGAGTCGGAAACACAAATAAGTCAGCCGCAGAAAACGAGATCGCTTTGCGCTCATCTTCGCGGACATAGCCTAAATCTAGCGTTTCCATACCGACTGATTTTGCCAGTTCCTTGCCCCCGCTGCCCAGCGTCAGCAGAATTGTTTCGGCTTTGAGAGAACTCGGAAGATGCTCTAATGCCTTTAACAGCAAATCACCCCCTTTACGCACATCTTTGAGAATCTGTGCGCCAAACAGAATCACATGCTTGTTTCGAGGCAATCCTAGCTCTTGGCGGCAAATCTCGTAATCCAAGGGACGATAGATATCCGTATCAATCCCGTATGGGATGTGATGAACCTGAAAGCGATTCATCATGCTTTGTTCTGCAAGATGAGCTAGCCAACGACTGGGCGCTACGATCGTGAATTTTGAGCGATCGTAAACCCAATGTTTTAGCTTCCACTCCCAGTGAGTCGCATCATGCCGAATCGCAGGCAGTTCCCCAGGATAAGGACAGCTTCCACAGCCTGTCTGCCACTTACGACAGTCATTACTATAAGCACAATGTCCTGTAAATGCCCACATATCATGAAATGTCCAAACCGCAGCTTTCTCAGCCGTCAGTTTCGGTAGCGCAAAGTAGGAGAAGTAATCACTATGGAGGTTATGAAAATTTAGCACTGAGGCTTGTTCTACATCGTTCTGCTGGTGCAGTCTCAGTGAGGAAACATTGCCAATATCATTCAGTCCAATCCGCTTTGTAAATCGAGTGATGACTTTCTCCACAGGATAGCCGACTAAGGCACGATAGTGAGGAGACTGTCTAATCTGAGCATCGCTATCGTCTAAAGTTCGACCATATGCCATCACTGACTCTGTGCCAGATCTAAGTAAGCCTTGATGTAGGCGATCGGCTGCAAGAAAGGCTCCTCCAATGCCGCCCCAGGTATTAAGATGTAGTACTCGAATTGATGTCACTCGTTAGATTCCGTACATTTCCATTGCGTTGAAAAGATGCTGAGATGCTTGAAGCTTGCTTCTCAGATTGGGAAAGAGGAGCGAGAGAAAGTGATGTTGATACTTTCGAGGGATTTTCAGTGATCCAAGAAAGCGAGATCGCTGCTGAATGTCAGTATACGATCGTTCAAATTCACGATAAAGCTCCGTCCAATAGTCGGACGAATACCGATGGACAATCTTAGTTACTTCTTGGCAGCGACGATTACCGCCGCTTCCGGTTTTGTGGGATTCATGAATGCGATAGAGCGAGTAGAACTTTGGCACATACTCAAACTCAGCCACTTTAGACGCTCGTAAAAACCAGTCCCAATCGAGGACAAAGTAGTAGTCGAGATCTAGCTCACCGACGGTTTGCCAGAGCTTTCTAGTCCAGAAGGAGCTAGGCTGAGGAATAAAATCGAGATAGGTTAAGGTTTCTGGATCAAAGGGTCTTGCAATCTGCATTCTGCCGGATTCTTGCCGTGCGCCAGATTGATCAATCATCACGGTGTTGCCATAGATGCAGTAGTTTTGATCACTGCGATCGCGCAGTCTGCGTCCAACATCGATTAGGGTTCCCGGCAGGTACATATCGTCGGAGTTGAGCCAGCAGATGATATCGCCAGAACAGCGACGAAAGCCTTGATTGATCGCATCTCCCTGACCTTGATCTTTTTGCGAGTGCCAGTAAGCAAGCTGGTCAGAATACTGTTCTAAGATTTCGATCGTGTTATCAGTACTGCCACCATCAATGACTAGAATTTCCAGATTGGGATACTGTTGCCCTAGCACTGAGAGAATCGTCTCTTCGATGAACTGCCCCTGGTTATAGGAAGGAATAACAACGGAAATAGAAGGGTAATCGGTCATGCGTAAAACGGGTTAGAGAGATCGTAAATCTTTGGCAGTCTCAAATTGATTGATAGGGCGAACTCAGATGAGATGAAGCATGGAGGATTGGGCGCTGTTTTGCCAGCAAGTCACACACTTCCCGTACAGCCCCCTGCCCCCCTGACTTTTGTGTAATGTAATGCGCGATCGCTTGATTTTCTGGCATTGCATCCGCGACTGTAATCGGCACTCCAACGCTTTCCATCGCGGGAATGTCAACGAGATCATCTCCGATATAAGCAACTTGCTCTAATGATAAGTTCAACCTGTCGCACAGTTGCTTGAGCGCGACCAACTTATCAGGCACACGAATATAGACATGTTGAATGCCCAAACGCTTAGCGCGATGTAAGGTGGCAGGCGAAGAACCTGCCGAGAGAATCGCCACCTCAATCCCGCAACTGATCGCCCGCTGAATCCCTAAGCCATCTTTGACGTTAAACTTTTTTAGTTCTTCGCCTGTCTCGGTGTAGTACAATCCACCATCGGTCATTACCCCATCTACATCTAGTGCCAAAAGCCGAACTTTTGCTAAGCGCACCTCAAATTCTGCTTGGGAAAGAAGGCTCATGCTCCTGCGATCACCTCACGAATACGTAGAATCGGCTGTAAAACTGCTTCAAGCTGCGATAACGGGATCATATTCGGTCCATCACTGGGTGCTGTGTCAGGATCTTCGTGAATCTCCATAAACAACGCATCCATCCCAACGGCTGCGGCTGCCCTCGCCAAGGTCGGAACAAAATGACGTTGACCGCCCGATTTGTCGCCTTGCCCTCCCGGCATCTGAACGCTGTGAGTTGCATCAAACACGATCGGGTAACCCAACGCACGCATCTGCGGCAGCGATCGATAATCTACAACAAGCGCGTTATACCCAAAGCTCGTTCCGCGTTCTGTCAACAAGATATTGCGTGCGCCACTGGCTTCGAGCTTACGCACCACATTTTTCATATCCCAGGGAGCCAGAAATTGCCCTTTCTTGACATTCACCGTTCGTCCGGTTTCCGCAGCAGCAATGAGTAAATCAGTTTGGCGACAGAGAAAGGCTGGAATTTGCAGCACATCGACGACTTCAGCCGCGATCGCAGCTTGATTACTTTCGTGAATGTCGGTCAACACAGGCACGCCAATCTTCTCTTTTACCTTTTGCAGAATCGCTAATCCTTCATCAATGGCATGTCCTCGAAAAGAATTGATTGAGGTGCGATTTGCTTTATCAAACGACGACTTGAAGATGAACGGGATTGATAAGCGATCGCAGACTTGTTTAATCTCATCTGCCATTTTCAGCGTGAACTCTTCCGACTCAATCACACAGGGTCCACCGATCAAGGTAAGCGGTTGACCCTCTCCGATCGCTAGCGTTTCCGTTACTTGAATCTGTGTCATACGCTCGTTACCAATTGTTTTGCTGCGTTGAGATCTTCAGCCGTATTGACTTCTAAGACCATCTTTTCAGAGTAGCAGACTCGAATCTTAAACCCATGTTCTAAGACTCGCAACTGCTCTAAAGCTTCACATTGCTCAAACGGAGTTGCGCTCAGGGCTGCATAGTTGGCTAAAAAATCGCGTCGAAAGGCATACAGTCCTAAGTGATGATGCACAGGAACCGTGCCGGGATTGCGAAAATAAGGAATCGGCGCACGCGAAAAATACAGTGCGTGATGATTGCGATCGCATAAGACTTTCACAACATTCGGATCTTGATAGCCCGTCTCCAGGTCTAAAGGCGTTGCCAGCGTTGTCATGTCTGGCGATTCTCCCTCTAGATAAGGTTGAACGAGCTTCAGCAGCATCTCTGAAGTCACAAACGGCTGATCTCCTTGGACATTCACAACCACATCCATGTCTGGATAGCGATTTGCGACTTCGGCAACTCGATCCGTCCCCGTTTCGTGAGTACTCGATGTCATTTCTACCGCGCCGCCAAAGCCCTGTACACAGTCGGCAACCGCATCACTATCTGTTGCGACCACAACTTTTGCAAAAGCAGGACATTGCATGGCTGCTTCGTACACCCACTGCACCATTGGACGATCGCCAATGTTCAATAGAACTTTCCCAGGCAAGCGTTGCGAACTATATCGCGCTGGGATCACTGCCAAAATCTTTACCATCTACAACCCACTCCGAACTATATCGTGTAACCGAACTAATCCAATACAGCGCTGTTCGTCATCGACGACTGGCAGGACTGCAATTTGTGAATCTCGCTCTTCCATGAGCTTCAAGGCTTCATAAGCGAGCGTCTCTGAGGTCGTGACGATCGGGTTTGGAGTCATTAATTTTGCTGCTGTTAGGGATGCCAATTCAGAGAGTTCTAATTTCTGAATCCATCGCCGCAAATCTCCATCTGTAATCAGCCCCAACAGGTAGCCTTTTTCATTCACAATGTTCACTGCCCCTAGTCCTCCCTGGCTAATCGCACCGAGGACTTCTAACCAAGAAGCATCAGGGGTAAGCGTTGGACTCTCACAATGGAGCAAGTCTTGAACGGTCAGCGTTAATCGCTTTCCTAAGCGTCCTGCTGGGTGATTAAAAGCAAACTCCTCCGGGGTGATCCGCTTGAATTGCATCAGACTCATTGCTAACGCATCTCCAATCGCTAGGGCAACTGTGGTACTCGTTGTGGGCGCTAAGTTCAAGGGACAGGCTTCGCGATCGACCGAGGCATCGAGTGTCACGGTTGCCTGCTGTGCCAAAGTCGAATTGAGATTGCCTAAAATTGCGATCGTTGCAACATTGCGGTGCTTCAGATGCGGCATCATCTGGATCAATTCATCCGTCTCGCCGCTATTGCTTAGAACAATTCCAACATCCGCATCATTGACAATGCCGAGATCTCCATGCAGCGCATCACAAGGATGCAGGAAAACCGCCATCGTTCCAATACTATTGAGGGTTGCAGCAATTTTTTGCGCGACGATTCCAGATTTACCCACACCGGATAGAACAACCTTGCCTCGGCATCCGAGCAGCAGATTTACCGCCCGGTCTACAACCTGTGGATTTAGACGTTGTGCGGTTCTTGCGATCGCATCTGCTTCAAGCTGTAACAGCGATCGTACATGTGACCAATGAAGCTCTGGTTGAGTCAATGGCATGAGAACATCTCCTCCGGACAACAGGGTTAAGAAAATTTACTGAGAATAGAATTAAATGTGCATACGATATCTATCGAGCCTTCTTCACCTCAAACGACCAGAAGGACTAGGGGAGGAACTGAGATCAACCATGACCATCAAAGCTCAACTCCAGGATCAGTATTAGTATTCAACTACACATCCATACCCGTATCCGTGTCCGAGTCAGGGAGATTTGGATGATCCGTGTTAAGTCTTGATGTAAATGAAGTATCCGTATAAATTCGAAGTAACTTCCGGATCATGGCTCGAAATCTGCGTAAAAGTCTAATTCTAGTTTAGTAAATTAACTATTTTCTTCGTAAAAACCGAAATTGGATCGGCGGGAATCACTTGACGCACCTTAACGGCTGCGGCTTTGCCCAGTTCATACCAGTTCTCCCGCTGCTGCCAAGCCCGCTCTAATGCTTCATCGACCAGTTCAGCGATCGGGGCTTTGATCAAAAAGCCATTCACGTTGTCTTGAATACATTCTTTGTTCAGTGCAAGATTCGTGACAATGCAAGGTCTACCACACAGCATCGCTTCAACTGTGACCAAAGGTCCTCCCTCATAGCGAGACGGCAGAATGAGAGCATGATGATTTTCCCAGATCGATTCCACATCGGAGGTGAACTGTCCAAATTTTACATTCTCAAGGTTCCAGAGGTCGGCTAGGCGCTTCAGACTTTCCTTATGTTCACCTTCTCCAAAGAACGTCACCGTCAAAGGTCGATCGCGCCATTTCTCTAAGCGCATGACTTCTAGAATTAAATCTTGTCCTTTGCTAGTCGGATGCATCCGCCCAACACAGGCGAGCTTGAAGCCTTTTTCTGTGGGAAGCCAGAGTGGAGCCGCATGACGCGACACATTGTACGGACTGCGAATCACACTTGCATTGGGAATATTCGCCCCAATCTGCTTAGCGGTTAAATCAATGTTGTCCTGAGAGACAAAAAAGCTTTGTTTTGCCTGAGCAAATGCCTGGGCGAGTCGCGCCGCGCTGCTATCTGGAATCCAGTGATTTTCTGCGGCAACATGAGAAACAACTGCATAGGGAATGTCCCGCTGAGCGCAGGCTTCCATCCAAAGCAATCCATCGCAGTTCGCAGACTGTGAAATGAGTGCTAGATCAGGGCGAAAGCGATCGAGCCATTGATAAAACTGCTTGCCGCGATGGAGAAAAAATGCTGCTTTATCGAGCTTGTTGCGATCGCTGTTGCGGTACGTGACTGAAATCTGCGATTGTTCCAGTTCTGCAATCTTAGCAGGCTTTGTTTTCCAGCCTTTTACGCTTGCCCCGATGGTATATCCCATCTGTGCCATTCTCAGCGCTGTTTGTGCCCAAAGCTCTTCACTTCCGCCCCAAGGAGCCGTATCATTGACTGCAATAAACGCAATTTTTTTCATAGTGATTGCTGTAGAACTTGCTGAATCAGACGAACCATTCTTTGATGAGATTGTCCATCGCAGAGACCTGCATAGTCTTGAATAAATCGCTGTTGTCCTGACCACATGGATTGCTGCTCTGTTTCTGAGAGTTGCTTCTCTAGTGCTGAAACGAGCATTTCAGCCGAGTAGCCTGGAAGTGCTGCTTCGTATTTTACAAACGGCAGCACAGGCAAAGAAGCAGCAAAGTGAGCATGAACCACAACCTTGCCGAAGAACATCGCTTCCAGTCCAACGGTTGAGTCTTCAGAAATCACAAGGCTGGCATCAGATAAAAGAGACTGAGCCGGGGCAGTTGTGATCTCTACTCGATCGCGGACATTACTTTCATTCACATAAGTTTGATAGAGATCAGGATGATCAAGCGGATGGGGCTTGATCACCAGTCGAGCCGAGGGCGATCGCATTAAAGCTTGCAGCAGTGCTGCTAAAATTTCGATGCCTTCACGAGGTGAGCGCGAAGGAGAAAAGCACTTCTCAGGTCGGTGTGGGCGAGTGACCCAGAGCCAATAATCGCCGTTGAGATCTAATTTTTCGGGCGCTCGGAGCGTGTCAAATTCTGGATTACCGTTAATTTGCAGGGTTTGAGGCTGCCAAGTTGAATTTTGGCAATAGCGATCGCAGCGAGCTTTTCCCCAAACGCTAATAATCGGCGCATAAGCTTCTTCTAAACAATATTGCTCACAGTCCAACCCATGCTGCTGCATGATGACTGGAATCTGCATTTGCTGGGCAACGAAGACATAGGTTTGCACCGGGTAATGATTGTCTGCAAAAAGCAAAATTACATCCGGTCGCAAGGCTTTTAGCTCGAATTTGACCTGCTCTATGTGAGTTACGACCTGCACGATTTGGCGCTTGAGCCGTTCGATATCGAGGTCGAGAAGCGTGATCTCAAATGCACGTAACCCTTCTAGAACCGCTTGATGCAGTCGAAGTGCAAAGGTCGATCGAGTCTTACTTAAAGGCGGGCGAAATCGAGAGAGATTGTTTTGATGTTCGTAAGCCCAGTATGGAACTACTGTGACGACAGAGTGAGCAATGTCTTGAACCGTGCGACGCAGGGCTGAATGTTCGCAAGGGACATATAAGGTTGGGGATTTTCGCGATCGAATGGCTAAGCCATCTTGAACAGCGTGAATCAACTGCTGGATGCGTTTTGCTTCTTGCTTGAGAGGATTGAGCGAATTCTGCTGAAGCATTCCCCAATTGGGATCGAGAAGATCTGCTTCAAACTCGAATGCGATCGGGTCATGCTTTTTCCGAATAGCTCTAGAAACCTTATCCCACAGCGAGTAGCGAATCAGTTGAGCATAGTCAATGCCCGCTCGTACCGTCTGAATCTGGACGTGATCTTGCCAATGACAGATCGCCTCCCAAGCTGCACGATCGAGTTCAGACATGGACAGAGGCATAGATTGCACTTGAGAAGGCATTGCAAAAACACCTGAGCTAGGTTGATTTAGCCGCTGATTGACTGACAAAACTTCTGAAAGCCTCCTCACTTCGTTGTCATTCCGCCCGCACGTGAACGGCGGGCTAACCGAATAACCCCACTGAACTGGGCTGAAAATTCTTCTAAGTGTGCTTTAGCACAGTTGCCGCAATTAGCCCGCCGTTTACGTGCGGGTGGGACTGCAATTGCGCTCACGTTTTGTCAGTCAATCAGGATTTAGCAGATCCTCCTGTCCGGCATTGGCGCTAGGACAGGAGGTCATAAACTCGATCAAGCACGAATACTTGATGCCGTCGTCAGCCGAGAGAGAACGAATTTGACTCGTTCAATCTGATGATGCCACGAGGCGTGGAGCTTGAAAATCGTCGCGTTCGAGTTCCGCCAAATCCAGTTGACTGGACGACGAATCGATTTTGGCATCTGAGCTAACGCTTTCACACGACCCGAAAGCCAGCCATTTGCATAACTGGTGTCAATGTCTGCTTGCGTCACGGCTCCTTGATCCAGTGCTTCTAAAAAGGCTTGCTCCCATAGATCACTCACCGGATTGTGATGAAATTGCCAGGGTTGACTCGTCAGATCGGTAAAGTGAACAAGCTTAGACTCTGCATCCACATAGTCTAAATGATTCCATTCACACGGTAGCGCCGCGACTGAAAGCTGATAATGCCGTCTAAATTGCTCTCCCATATACATCAAATTTGCCAGCGAGAAAACATTTTGATCCAGCTTCTCAAGCAGTTCGCGAATACTCCACTTTACTTTCTCACAATCGATCAGCATGACGCTCGCAAGATAGAAAGTCTCCTCTGTCTTGAGAAACGCCCCCATCGAATCGATGATGTAGTGCTTGTAGCATTTTGCCTGTTTCACTGGAACGGCTGCTAAGGTTGCCTCTGCTAAATCGGAGTTCCAAAGCTGCGTAATATCAGACAGCAAAATCTGATCCGAATCGCAGTAGATCGCTTTTCCCTCATAGTTACACCACTCAGGAATCGCCCATCGTCCTAGCGAGAAAGCCGTTGCCCCTTTCATGCGATTGCGAATGCCGGGTGGTAGCGATTTGACTTCTCCTGTCATGAGATTCTTCGCCGAGCCAGTGAATCCATCAATGGCATAAAATTCGACAGGCTGGCTTGCATGTTTTAACAAGCTATGGCAAAAGACTCGTTCTTCGATGAGATTCTTCGGGCTAGAACCAATAAAAACCCGAATAGGTGATTGGGTACTCATGTTAAATCTGACTCCACTATTTTAGTAAGGATTGAACTGCAAGCGAGTAGTTCTTCCAACTCAGATGTTCTACCGTTTGGCGAACATTCAGGGTCATCGTAAAAGCTCGATCGATAAGTTCACAGATTGTTGCAATCGAAGCCTCCACATCAAAAATGAATCCATTCTCACCCGAAGTAATCAAATCCGGATTGTGCCCTGTGTCGCTTACCACTGGGAAAACATTCGACATCATGGCTTCAATCACTGTAATCGGTCCACCTTCTAGCTTTGAGGGTGAAACAAAAACATCCATTTGAGCATAGTACTTCGGATAATCTTGATAAGGGGCTTCAACATAAGTGAAGTTCTCAAGGCTTTGAAGTTCCGTAAATCGTTCGTACTGTTGCCAATTTCGCCCTAAAAGCATGAACCGACGATGCGGCATAGCTTTGATAATTTCAAAAATACGATCGGGATCTTTGCGCGGATAGTACGCGGTACAAAATCCCACCGACCCATTGCCGCGTTCGTGCGGTTGAAAAAAGTCGGGATCAGCCGCTCCAACTAAGTAAGTTGAGCGGTTGGGGTCAAGCCCAAGGGCTATCAGTTCCCGATGCGATCGCGAATTCATCACAATCGTCGTCGCGTGATTCAGGGTTGCAATCAGTTCTGAATGGGAGATGTCAAGCTGCTTAGGATGCGTGTAGAACACCAGGTTCTGAGCTTGAGCAATTTTAGGATTGTGCTTGAGATAGGTTGGAAATAGCGAATAGTGCGAGAAGAAATAAGCTTGAGCAGGCGGCAAAATCATGCCTGAATAGTGAAACGTATGAGTCCCCGGAAAATACGCCGCAATCTCCTTGCAAATGGCATCTAAAATCCAACCCTTATTGCCTTCGTGCGTGACGAATACGAGATCATATCGAGCTTTGAGCAACCATCCAAGCTGATAATTAATTTGATGCCGAATCGGTTGAGTCTGACAGGCAAGTAAAAATTTGAGATGTGCGATCGCTGAAGAAGTCATTATGAAGGTGGAATAGAGGGGGCAGACTGAGCAACGGGAGTGAACAGACTCGATCGAGTCGGATTTTGCGAACGGAGAACTCCGCGATTTTTGAGAAACTCAGTCGCATTAAAAAACTGCTCTCCATTGTTCAAGCCCGCAAAGACGATGAGCAAAATTGCAAGCCCTACAACTATCGATCGCCATTTCGTCAAAGTCGCCATAGCACAAACAATGATCAGAAACGGGATTAAATGAATTGCATACAAAAATGTTTCTTCCCCATACACTAGGTGCAAAGCCAACTGTCCAAACAGAGTTAATGCAACCGTGATTCGCAGTTTCAGGTTTTTCTGAATTCCCCAGCACGCCAGCACACCAAACCCGAGCATCACCATCCAGATAAAAAACGCGATCGCGCCCCAAAGACTGCCAGAACCCGGTAAAGCATGTTGCACACTCAACATGGGCCATTCCGGTTGATTGCGATTGCTGGGAATTAACTGCATCGCAGGAACCACCATCGGATGAAAGAAAAAGCCGAGTAGCACTCGAATCGGACCGCCCGACGTTTTCGGCATGGTGTAGAGCAGTTCTTCAGACAAATCTGTGATAAATGTCGTCGATGGGAAAATCCGACTTTGAACCACCCACAGACCGAGAATCAGAGCAAGTGCGGTGCCCGTAATCGCGATCGCTCTTCTTAACGTGTGATTCACGATCGTGGCTGCCATGCCTGCCATCCAGTTTGTCGTCGTAATACTCAAACTAAAAGCACTCATGAGAATATAGCTCCAAGTCGGCAGCACGCTCACCTGCGACAGCGCGACGACTAATAGCGCCACGAGCATACTGAGCGACCCGAATAGGTAAGTCTCTGGAATCGTCGTCCAAAAGATCAATGCTGCACTCGACAGGGATAAAACACTAAATACCGTTGCATCAAACCGCCGACATCCCATCAATCGCAGCGTCACATACAGTAATCCCACCCAAACTGCTGTCGTTCCAGCCATTAAGAGCATCACTGCCATCTCAGGCGGAGTACCTGTCAGAGTGCGTACCGCTTTCACCAGTGGAAAAACCAACAGCGAAAAAATTGGATGAACCTTCGCTCGTGAATTTGGAGCCGTTCGGAAGCTCATATTCGAGAACACCCGCTCCACATCTGATCCAAACCAAACATCTTCAGTAAAGTCTTTCAGAATCACAGGATCGACCATCTGCCCCGCAGCAAATGTCATCAAGCCTGTCAGCACAAGCAGCAAGGCAATGATGACTGCATCGGTTCGGTAGGAACTCGGTGCAGCAATTTCAGAAACGGGATTGAGTTTAGCTTTCATGAGTTTGTTCATCGAGCGGGCATGACTTTACGAGCGAGATGTTTTAACCGAGCAAGCGAGGCATTCAAACGATTTAAGTAGTAACGTCTGTAGTCGAGCTTTGGCGAAATGTCGGCTCCACTTTCAATCAGCGTCGGTTGATCGAGTTCTGTACAAAGTCGTTCAAAATCTTGATCGGGAGCTTCAAGGCTTAAAAATGGAGTCAGGCTGACTAGATTCACGCCTCGCTCGCGTAACACAGGACGCATTTCTGCTAATCCCTCGTAATATTCGCGATATCGGGTATCGGCTGAGGCATCGCGCCAGCGAGTATGCTGCTGGTGAGCATGATTGTTACCGAGGAGCGCACAGTTATCACAGCCAATTAGATAGATATTTCTCGCGCCCATGTTTGCTGCTAGATTGACCCCTGCTTGCGCAATCGAAGTCCAGAGATATAGGCGATCTCCTGTCGGTTGCCGCACCCAATCTAGAACGCGCCCTGTATCAGGGGGCTTATTGGGAGGCTGGGTATTGGGGCGACCAATCATTTCAAAAAAGTAAAAGTTCTCCTCCGCATATTTCAGTTGTTCAGGAGTCACGAGGCTTTTGGTTTTCTCGTACTTTGTGATCCAAATAATCTCTGGATGCGGCGCTTGATCCGGGAGAAATTCAGGAATGCTCAAATCTGGATGAATCGTGATGCTGTAGTCAACTGGAAGGGTTTTCCAGGCTTGATTTAAGCCGATCGTGATCTTGCCTTCGAGCAGTGACAGAGGGAAAACGCGCAGGCTTGCTCCCGTTCCAATCACATAGATATCACTGTCAGGATGACGATCGTAGAGTTCTGAGACACATTTCATAGCCGAATCAGGTGAGAGGGTGAGAGATGAAAGACGTTGAATTGAACCGGATGACTCAGGACTTAAGAAAGCGATTTACCAAACGCGATGGCACAAATTCCACTCAGCATCAATCCAATTCCCACCATACTGAGAAAGGGAACTTTTTCATGAAAGTACATCGCTCCCGCGAAAGTCGTCGCAATCACACTTAGCCCAATGAGTAGCGGATACGCAAAGGTGACGTTTAACTTACCCAGTAGCACGACATAGCAGACAGTACTCAAGCCGTAGCAGGTTACGCCGCCGAGTAAATGAAGATTGATCAGCCCTTGCCCAGAACCGAGCTTTAGCAATAGTTGAGCCGAGGTATTGAGTCCAACTGTAATCAAAATCAAGACAGGATAGAGCATTTTGCTTCACCATTACAACCAAAAGCCTACTGGATCATGCCGTTGAACTTGAGGCAGAGAACGACAAACACCGTCGTAACCCAACCTAGCACTGTCAATAAGATCGGCAAATCTGTCAACAGCACTTCTTCTGGTCGCTCGGTTCGATGATGCTCCTCTGAATCGTCATTGCTGATTTCACTCAAGAGTTGATAGCGAAACACGCCATACAGCACAAACGGTAAAGTCACCATCATCCAAGAGGTTGAAGCCCCATTCAGTTTTGGACCCGCACTCCATAGCGCATAGGCCAGAATCGTTCCTGTGACGACTGTACTCTCCATGCGAGACAGCAGCGACATCGAATATTTGCGCAAGACCGATCGCGTTTTTCCGCCTTTGCGCTGGAGCAATCGCAATTCTGCTTTGCGCTTCTCAATTCCAAGAAATAGCGCCAGCATCGCCGTACACAGGACAAACCAAATCGAAAGCTTGATATCGGTCGCCGTAGCACCCGCATAAGCTCGCAGCACAAATCCCATCGCGATCGCAATCACATCTAAGATCACCATCCGCTTCAATCGCAAATTGTAAGCGACCTGCAAGCAGGCATAGCTAATAATCGTGAGTCCGAGTCCAGTTGATTGAATGAAGCCAAATGAAACTGCACTACTCAGTAACACAAACGCCATTGAGATTGCGATCGGAATGCTTACTGCACCCGATGCGATCGGGCGTTTACACTTGACAGGATGTACACGATCATCTTTAACATCTGCAATGTCATTGATTAAGTAGAAACTACCTGAGACACAGCAAAAGAGAGCAAACGCAACTAAGCTGCCAAAAAATGAACCAAAATTGATTGAGAAAGCAAACAGAGGAGCCGCAAAGACGACGAGATTCTTTGTCCATTGTCGAGGACGCAGTGCCATCACGTAAGGGACAGTGCTAAAGGCTCTCTTGGGCTGAATTTTTGCGGCTCTGGGATCGGTCGGAAGAGTTTTCATTGATGTGCCACAGAAAGGTATGGAGAAAGCCGATCGATCAAGCCGATCGTGTGAGTTGTCGCTCCATCCTGAGTCAAATGGTAACGGGTGTCGAAGTAGGCACTATCCGGGTACGCAACTTGGTCGGGACGATCGAGAATTGGGAAATCCAAAGACTCGGACAACAGTTTCGTGACGTGATCAATCTGAGGTTGATTTTGTACGAGGACTTTCTTCATCAACGGACTATAGCTGTAGAAGACTCGCACATTTTTAGCTTTTGCGCGCTGGTTGAAGGCATTCAGCGATTGAATCACACGCTGTACATCCGCCGGGTCAAACTTAAATGTTTTGCCCTCTGTAGCAATCTTCTGAGAAATTTGCGGCAATCCGTAATGTCCGACAACATCTCCGTAAGAATTAAAACTACTCCGCTGATAATAAGGCTGGCGATCGAGCGAACCCATTGCCGACGCGATCGAGCGCCGAAACACCCCTCCAATGAAGATTAATCCTCGATCCGCCAGCGCAGGTAGGTAACTCGGAGGAATGTATTGAAGATTACTTGGATTTGCCTCTATGACATCAAACACATCCTTCGCACCAGGCGGAAAATCAATAAAGTTTTCATACTCTAATGAGATCACCACAACGTCATTAGGTCTTAAGCCTGATTCGACTTCGTTTAGCATAAACTCGCCGCCTAATCCTGCATGAAGCCCCATATTCACAGGGTGAAGGTTGAGGCGTTCTTTTAGCAACGGAGAGTTGAAGCCATACGCTACTGAAGAGCCACCTACTAGAATAATTCGCGATCGAGTCTGAGGCTGGCTGAGCAATGCCTGTTTGTCCTGCGAAGCTGCCATAAACCCCTTCGCAACGACTTCTTGATGATTGAGAACATAAGGCGTGAGAAAAGCAGCCGCGATCGCCGTTTGCAGGGAGAAAAACCCGGCTAATTTGAGTGTAAATTTCTTAAGGTTCGCCATAGCTTAAAACTGAAAGTAAACAAATTGCCCGGTGTTCCAAGTTCCCCAAAATAGGGTCACCCAAAGAAGAACGCTATAAATCAACCAGCGAACTGGGGTGTACCATTTCTGAATCTGCAAGGGATAGGTTCGATATCGCTGTAGCCACTCGGCTGCGATAAATCCAACAAGTAGCGTAAGTAAAATAGGCGCTTGAAGCATACTCGCTGCAAACAGATCATTGAAGTTCTGATAAGCGGAAGGCTTCAAACTATCGCTCACGATTTTACGAATAATCGACAGCGCAATGCCTCCACTTTGAGCGCGGAAGAAGATCCAGGCAAAACACGCCATGCCAAAGGTGAGCAAGATTCTAAACAAGACCTGGAGCCGAGGAACGAGTCCTTGCCCACCCGGAACATCGGTGGCTTTCAGCGTCGATTTAGCCCCCCAAAGAGGTTCTAGCACAATCAGCGAACCGTGGATTCCACCCCAAATCACAAAATTCCAGGAGGCTCCATGCCATAGCCCACTGAGTAAAAAGGTGATCATGACATTGATCGATCGCCGAATTGCAGGCACGCGACTTCCTCCCAATGGAATGTAGACATAATCTTTCAGCCAAGTGGAGAGGGAGATATGCCAGCGTCGCCAGAACTCAGAAATCGATTGAGCAAAGTAGGGATAGGCAAAGTTCTGCATCAAGTCAAACCCAAACAGCTTTGCAGTGCCGATCGCGATATCTGAATAGGCGGAGAAATCACAGTAAATCTGAAAGGCAAAGAGAACTGTCGCGAATGCAAGCTGGGGACCTGACATGCTGCCATAGTAGTTATAAGCTTGATTGACAATCGGGGCGAGATTGTCTGCAATCACCATTTTCTTAAAAAATCCCCAAAGCATTTGCTGCGAGCCATCGACTGCTTGAGCGTAGTGAAATCGTCGATCGCGCTCGACTTGAGGCAGCAAGTGCGAAGCTCTTTCAATCGGACCTGCCACAAGCTGAGGAAAGAATGAAAGGTAGCAGAGATAGTTAATCAGATTTTGAGCAGGTTGAAGTTGTCCTCGATAAATGTCGATCGTATATGTCAAGGTTTGGAAGGTGTAGAAGCTAATCCCTAGAGGCAAAATCACATTCAGCGAGAAGGAATCAACGTGCCAACCGACTGACCCAAGCGCTCGCGTCAAGCTATCTGAAAAGAAATTCCAATACTTAAAGAAACCCAACAACCCTAGATTGAAGACCAAACTGATCAGCAGCAATCCACGCCGCATGGTTGGATTTTCAGCCCGCGCCATGTAGCTGCCAGTAATGTAGTCTACTAAGCTTGAGAAAAATAGCAAAAAACAAAACCGATAGTCCCACCAACCGTAGAAAAAGTAGCTGACGATGACCAGAAAAATGTTTTGATACGATCGTGCTTTGATCGACCAATATGTCGCGAAGGTAACGGTCAGCAGTAATACGAATGTAAGAGTCGTAAACGTCATAATTTACAAAGCGCTCAAGAGAGAGATCGCGATCGCGGCTTAAAACTCCGGGTATGTAAAACCCCTGCCAGCGCAGAGGGTGACAGGGGGCTAGATTGAGAGCGGTTTAGATTGAGAGCAGTTTAAATTGAGAACGGTTTAGATTGAGAACGGTTTGGATTGAGAACGGTTTAGATTGAGAACGGTTTAGATTGAGAACGGTTTAGATTGAGCGGATTAAGTATTTAGCGTGTTGCCGTTTCTGCCGACTTTACTCAGCAGCGCATTGTACCAAAGACTTCCGATCTTGTCGTAGCCCGCAGGCGAGGGGTGAACCCCACTATCGCGATCGCGCAGTGCAATATCATCCTCAGTTAAACCAACGGTCGTCCCTAAAGTAGAACTCCGCATATCCACAAATTCCACATTCTTACCCTGACTCTTATCCGAAATCAATCCTGGCATCGCATTGTTGTACTCAGTCACCCGTTGCACTCCACGAGCGGAAAGCACTGGGTCTTTAATTTCAACATTTGATCGAATTGGGGGAATCGAGGCAACGAGAAGCTTCACGGTTGGCGCAAAAGAAGTAATGCGATCGATCAATGCGCTCAACTTATTCAGCATCACATCGGCTGCATCGTCTCCAAAGTTATTGGTTCCGATCGTCAGCAGGATGATATTTGGATTCGATCGAGTGATGAAGTTCTCCACATTGGCAAAGACTTTATCGATCTTCCAGCCGCCTTGTCCTTCATGGTTCTTATCGCCTAAATCACTAGCTCCGTCTGTTTCACCTCCTACGAAGTCAACTTGAATGCCATTTTGTTGCAGTTGGCTCCACAACACTCGACGATAGCCTCCGTCCTCGATTCGAGCGCCATCTGGGGCGGTTCTACCCGCATATCCAAACGTAATCGAATCCCCAAGCGGCAGAACCCGTGCGATACCCGGCTGAACCGCCGGAGGAGTTGGCGTTGAGACGTTCATTGTCCAATTGAGGACATCTTGTAAGTTTGGTGCGCCACCTGTACCTGTGGTGAAGCCGACATAAGCTTGAGAACCGACTAAGTTTGAGAGCCTTAAAGTTGTCTCGATTAGCGCTGGTTCGAGACGACTATTTTGATTTGAGACAAAGACTGACAGTTTATCCGTCACGCCGTTGTAATCAAGCCAGGTGTAGATGGTTGTGTTATCTCCATTGAGGTCAAATGGAGCTGGTTTTTGATCGATCAGGGTCAGTGCGCTGCGTCCATCGTCTCGCATGAGTGCAATGAAATTATTACTTAACTCACCGCTGTTTTGCCAAGTATCGAATTTAAGAACAAGGCTATTTCTAATCCCATTCATTCCGAGATTGCCGCCTATGCCTCCAAGTGCATCAAATCCACTGTCACTGTTTTGAATCACAAAAGCAGTCCCGTCTGCTCCATTTGTGCCGCGACTGCCGGAGAGCCGAAGTTGGAAGCTTGTCTGGAATGAGGTATCTCCAGAAATGGCAATTTTATCCTTTGTAAAGGCACTGCCTGCGACTCCGTTCGCTTCGGGTGTCAATCTGATCAAGTTGCCGCTCTGGGTAGCGCTGCCATTGAGTTCGATACGACTGACATCGGAGAAGGTGCTGTAGTTAATCGAATTGATAAAGCCTGTTGGGGTCGGAGTCGGAGTTGGGGTTGGAGTCGGAGTTGGGATCGGGGTTGGGGTTGGGGTTGGAGTCGGAATTGGCGTTGGAGTGGGAGTTGCAGAGGTTGAAGTCGTAAGCTGCCAGTTCAAGATTTCGTGAATATTCGGCGCTCCTCCTGTCCCTGCACTAAATCCAGCAAACGCTTGTGTTCCAACTGTGCCGACGAGATCAATCGTCGTATCAATCAAGGCAGATCCACGATCACTACTGCCTGAAACAAATACT
>JALOOO010000223.1 GCA_025454375.1 Leptolyngbya sp. Prado105
TCGTCGATCGCTCAAATCGCGGTAAAAAAGCTAGTAATTCATCGATTTGCTGGACTGTAACCACAGTAAAATTACCTCATACGTCTGACTGCGAATTTTGGAGTTGCTGAATTTGTTCGATCGAGAGTTTAGTCGCAGAAGCAATGTTCTCCAATGCCATCCCCATTCTTAATAACTCTTGAGCAACCTCAAGCCTTGCCTTCTCATCCGCTTCTTGCAGTGCAAATCTCTCAGCATTCGTTACGTATCGCATTTCTCAGTAAAACTAGCGTTAGCTTTCGGAGGGTTGAGATAACGAGGCTTGTAGCTGCTGAATTCTGTCAACTGAAAGTTTAGTCAATTTAGCAATATTTTCCAGTGGCATACCCTCATTCAACATCGCTTGAGCGATTTCAAGCCTTGCCTGTTCATCTGCTTCTCGCAATGCAAACCGTTCCGCGTTAGTAATGTATCTCATTTTTCTTGTTTCCTCAAATTGTTTTAGTTCCTGCCAAAATTGAGTTTCTAGTGCCTCTGGCAAGATCATAACCCAGTCTACAAACTCGTAAAAATAGAAGATCTCCTGCTGACTCCACCCCTGCTCATACAACCGCCGCATCAAGCCAAACTTCCATTCCTTACGCTGTTTCGGACTCCGCTTTGTCTCCTGAGTTTTCAAGTGAGCCATGACTACTGGCGCAAACAAATTCTTGCTCTGCTCCAGTGCTTCCCACCGCTCTCGATAATCCAGCAGTTTCACCTGCCCAAACTCAAATGCCAATCGTGTTGCAGGACTTTCAAGCACACAACCCTGAGGTCGCCAAGCCGAATTTGGATCACACAAAATCGCTAAGCTCGTTGCAAAACTCCCAAAGTGGTCAAAAATCCGAATGTTGTAAATCAGCATCCGTAGTGCAAATTCTTCCTCCTTCTGCGCCTGAATCTCGACATGCAAAAGCAAATAGGTCGATCGCCCATCTTTCAACCAAACTTTGACCAACTTATCCGCATACCGTTTTCCCTGTTCGGCATCTGGAGCAATTTTTTGGAACTCTTTGTCCAAAAACTCACAGGGCTTGCTCCAATCAATCTTTTCAGCTACCAGAGGGAAGAAAAATTCAATGGCTTGCGGAAAGTACTGCCGCAGGATTTTCTTCCAGGGCGTATCGTTGTCACCTCTTTTCTTCCGTTTTGGCATTGTTCTCTTAACTCAATCGGAGGATATTATAAGTCTTTTTAGTACAAATTTATTGATTTACTTCAACGATCGACAATCCGCTATCTTCTAGTATAAAAAACCACTTTTATCGAATTTTTTATCCAAAATCATACGGATACGACACAATATAGGGTGAGTATTGATACAGCCTTCCCCTCGCCCCCTAAAACTCATGCTGACTTCTTCCGCCAAGGCGCGTGAACACTTGGTTAGAGCGCTCCGCCTCGACCTGATCGGAGCTAACCCAACCGACGATGACCACTACCAAACTGAGATCCTCTCTCAAGCTCCGTCAAAGTGGTATCTCACCGGATTTCTCGTCCCCTACGAAGCCAGCGTCGAAGATCGCAGCACCCCCGATGGCAATGATCAACTCAGCCTCTTAGAATCTAGTAGCGCAAGTGACGAAGAAAACACACCCGAAATGGCATCTGCCCGTAAAGGCTTATTCCCCTCCTCGATCGGCTTAAGCTTCCTCGTCACTCCCCAAACCCAATCCGTCGAAGTCGAGATCACCTGGGGCGATTACCGCTCGATCGAAGAAGCCCCCGATCTCGCCGAAACCGCTCTCCAAGAACGCACCTCAACCCCGTGGCAACGCACTCCACAATGCCGCCGTTTGACTGTGCCCTTGTCTAATCAACTAGCACCGACTACGATCGCACTTCCCGATAGCAATGGCTTAGAACTATCTGTCTCAGTCCGCCCAGTCACCGGAACCGACAAACTCCCAACTGGAACCCGCGCCGTTTCCCTATTTCTCGTCAACCATCGCCGCCCCGAAACCGATAGTAAACGAGATGCCGCTTACATCTTCCAAGCTCAGCTAACCGTTCAAACTCCTAATGGCTTCGTCCCCCGTCCCGACCTCCGTACCCATCGCATCGAAGACGATGACGAACGCATTGCAGACCTGCAATATCGCCAGGACTACGAATTCGCAGTTGGACATAACGTTTCTGTGATTGCTAATCCGACCCTTCCTTGCACAGAGGTCAAAACTGCTTGGATGCCTACCGCAGAAGTTGAAAAAGTGATTGCAAATGAAGCGATTCCCGTTGAACTCTCAATGGAAGCGATCGCACAAGCAAACTCTGCCGATGCAGTCCGCGCCCAAATTAGCCCAATGGTGCAAGCCTATGCAGACTGGATTGCAACCCAACCCATTCCAGACCCTACAAACGCAGCAGATCAACGCCCCATTACCGCCCGTGATTTGCTTCACCGCGCAACCATTGTCAATCAAAGAATTGCGGCTGGACTTGCTGCTTTGGATGATCCGCAAGTTCTCGAAGCATTCCAACTTGCGAATCGTGCGATCGCGACTGCAATTCGTCGTCGTCTGACTCACGGCAGCGATCGCCAACCCGAAGACATCAAACCCCCGAAATGGCGACCCTTCCAGCTTGCCTTTGTCTTGATGAATCTCGTCGGCATTGCTCAACCTGGAAGCCGCGATCGTGAAATCGTTGATCTCCTCTTCTTCCCAACAGGCGGTGGTAAAACCGAAGCTTACTTGGGACTAGCAGCCTTTACTCTAGTTCTTCGTCGTCTGAGAAATCCTGGCATTCAAGGAGCCGGAATGAGCGTTCTCATGCGCTACACACTACGACTCCTGACCCTTGATCAACTCGGTCGCGCGACTACACTAATCTGTGCCCTAGAACTAGAACGCCAAAAAGATCCCGTCAAACTCGGTGTTCACCCTTTTGAAATCGGGCTATGGGTCGGACTCGGCGCAACCCCAAATGAAATGGGTCGAAAAGGTGACAAGAAAGAAGGCACTGCCCGACATCGCACTCGCGAATTCAAAGAAGGTAAAACCACGACTGCCCCAATCCCGATCGATAAATGCCCTTGGTGTGGTCATGCTCTCAAGAAAGAATCCTTCCGCCTCAAACCGTCAGAAGATAGCCCTCTTGATTTAGAAGTTGCTTGTCTCAATCGTCGATGTGATTTTCGTGGCGATAACAAACTCCCGATTATTGCTGTAGACGAAGCAATTTACCGCCGAATCCCTTGTTTCATCATTTCAACGGTTGATAAGTTCGCAAACCTACCTTGGGTCGGACGAACCGCTTCCCTTTTTGGCAAAGTTACCAGTTATGACAATACTGGATTTTACGGTGCAGCAACTCCTCAGCAAAAAGGTACTCAAAAGCTAGAAAAGCCTCTTCCACCTCCAGATCTGATTATTCAAGATGAGCTACATCTAATTTCAGGGCCATTGGGCACAATGGTTGGACTCTACGAAACGGTCATTGAAAACCTATGTTCTCAAGAAGTCAATGGCAAAACGATTAAACCTAAAATTGTTGCCTCGACTGCAACCGTTCGTCGCGCAACAAAGCAAATTCGCGCCTTATTTGGTCGAGAGCTAGTTGAAGTTTTTCCACCACCCGGTCCCGATCGACGAGATTCCTTCTTTGCGAAAACGGTTTCTGCCACTGAAAGCAATGCTCGTCTTTATGTGGGAATCGCAGGTCAAGGTCGAAGCCTCAAGGTCGTTTTACTCCGCTCTTACCTTGCCCTCCTGGGTGCTGCTCAAAAGCTCTGGGAAGAATCCGGTGGCGCAAAGAATAAATCGAACCCAGTCGATCCCTACATGACTTTACTCGGCTACTTCAATTCTCTGAGAGAACTTGGAGGAAGCCGCCGAATCGTGGAAGACGAAGTAAAATCCCGTCTCGCAACTTACAGCACCCAAAAACGCATTACAGAGCCAGAAGGATTATTTGTCGATCGCACGATCACTGACGAACCGATCGAACTGACTTCACGAGTCAGCACCAGCCAAGTTGCAGAATCTAAAGGTCAGCTAGAAATAAACTTCCACAGCAAAGAACGTGCTGTCGATGTCGTTCTCGCAACGAACATGATTTCTGTCGGTCTTGACATCACTCGCCTTGGATTAATGGTCGTTCTCGGTCAACCCAAAACAACGGCTGAGTACATTCAAGCCACGAGCCGAGTTGGACGCGACGAAAACCGCCCAGGATTAGTCATCACGCTGATGAATATTCATCGACCGCGCGATCGCTCTCACTATGAGCGCTTCCAATCCTGGCACAACACCTTCTATCGTGCTGTAGAAGCAACCAGCGTCACCCCATTTTCGCCTCGTGCTATCGATCGAGGATTAGCAGGCGTTTCCGTTGGACTCGCTCGACTCGGATGCGACAAACTCACGGCTCCTCTTAATGCTTTAGAAATTCTCAATCACCGAAACGATCTCGATTTCGTAGCAGAAGCACTCTCACGCCGAGCCGAAAATCACGACAAAGATCGCTCCTCTGAGGAAATCGAAGAACAACGAATCCGACTCCGTAGTGCTGTGATTGATCTCCTTGATAGCTGGTCACATCTCGCTGAAGAGAAAGGCAAACTGCAATACCAACAAGAAGAAGGTGCAGCCCCACCTCTACTCTACGATCCCCTCGATCCAGAATCTCGCAAACAACCAAAGTTCAGAGCGCAACGCAGTCTTCGTGATGTCGAGCAATCAGTCAATCTCTGGATTGTGAATCCCGATGGTGCAGAATTGGAGGATGAATCATGAAACCTAAAAAGCGTCCACCCGATGGTGAAATTCGTCAGAGCCAAGTTCTCTCAACCTATGGACCGGGTTCAATGGTTGATCTGCCAGAAGCCTCCGTTCTCATTGGCGGACTCAACTACTGGAGATTCCCACCAGAGCGCAATGAGATTCTAGAAGAACGTCTCACCGCAAAAATCTACGATCGACTCAAAGATCACTATCCCGATCTCACCACAATCAAGCTATACACTCCGCCTGACAATAGCCAAGATCAGCTAGGAGTAAAAACTGGCATCAAAGCCTTTCTATTTCCCACTTGGTTCGTCGCTCAAACTGATGACACTTGGGAATCCAAAAACGGCAAAATCTACCGAACTCGCCCCCTCATTCCTCACGGACAAATCCATCGAGGCGGATACGTCGATCAAAACAAGAAAAAAGTTCCTGTTGTCCCAGTTCGATTTGTTCAAGCCTGCCCAAATGGTCATATCAGCGATATTAACTGGGGAGCCTTTGTCCAACACAAACCTAGCTGCACGAACCGTAAAGGCTCACTTTGTCTCGATGAAGGTGGAGCGAGTAACGACTTCGCAGACATTTTTGTTCGATGCCAGCAATGTGGCGAACGTCGTCCCCTATCTGATGCGACCTTACCCAACTCAAAAGCCCTCGGAAAATGCGAAGGCAAACGTCCTTGGTTGGGCATGTACGACCAGGAGGAATGTATTGACCCAGAAAAGAACAAACCCTACTACAGTCGCCTCTTAGTTCGTTCTGCGAGTAATGCTTACTTTGCTCAATCTCTAAGTGTCATTTCGCTTCCTGACTCTAATCAAAAGCTACGAGATGCCGTCAATCAAGTCTACGACAGTGTTTTACAAATTGCTGATAGCTTGACAACACTCAAACTCCTTCGCCAAACCCCCCTCGCTGCGAGTGCTTTACAAGGTTTGAGCGATGAGGCAATTTGGGAAGAAGTGCAGCGTCGCCGCAATGGGGTCAAAACAGCCGATAAGAGCATCAAGCAAGTCGAAATCGAAACATTACTCTCACAACCTAATGAGATTGGTGAAGACATTCCAGAAAGCAACTTCTATGCCCGAAATCGAGCGATTGATAAGCTCAGCCCAATGTTGAGCGATCGCATCGATCGGATCGTTCTTGTTCATCGCTTACGCGAAGTAACGGCTCAAATTGGCTTCACTCGATTTGAACCGAACCTAGCAGATATCGATGGCGAACTACAGCTTAATGTTCAAACCGCTGCACTCGGTCGAGAACTAAACTGGTTTCCAGCGATCGAGAACAAAGGCGAAGGTGTGTTCATCTCATTCAGCCCAGATGCCATTCATACCTGGAAAGAGCTTGATGCAGTAAAACAACGAGGCTTAGAACTACAACGAGGCTTTAATACCTGGATAGAACGAAAAGGGCTTGATCCGAATCAACTTCTTTTCCCTGGAATGCCATACATCATGCTGCATTCTTTATCCCACCTGCTCATTACTGCTGTTTCTCTAGAGTGTGGTTACTCTGCGAGTGCAATTCGAGAACGAATTTATGCAGGTAGCTCTGGCTATGGCATTCTTCTCTACACGGGTTCATCTGGCTCAGAAGGAACTTTAGGCGGATTAGTCCAAGTTGGTAAAAGAATCGAATCTCTGCTAGAAAGTGCCTTAGAGCTTGGCAAACTCTGCTCAAATGACCCCGTTTGCGCCCATCATAAACCTGCTGATGCTCACGAGGAACGCTTCTTACATGGTGCAGCCTGTCATGGATGTTTACTCATCGCTGAAACTTCTTGCGAACGCAATAACGAATTCTTAGATCGTGCATTAGTCATCAATACTGTTGAGAGTGCGGGTGCTGCATTCTTCCCAGAACATGGATAAAGTCGATTTCCCATTTCTGACTCTGAGCTATCCTGCTCTAACGAGCCTGATTACAGCATTAGAAACTGGGCGACTTTCTTTCCCTGTTCATCCTGCAACTTTGTCTGCCTATATTCCAGCAAGTTCAGTTAACACGATCGCGACTGAACTCAATACCCTCTATCAACAAGGAATGGAGAGCCAGCATTTAACCTATATGCTGAAACTCGCGATCGCCGAACGGCAATCGATCCAAAAACAGCGCGATCGCGTTGAGCTTGTCTGGACTGGACTCGAAACACCTGGCATGGAAAGCCGCGATACTCATGTTGTTGTGCAAGAACTCTTCGATCGTGCAACTCGCAGCGTTCTGATTTCTAGCTATGCACTAGACACAGATATGAAAGGGCAAGCTTTATTTTCGGATCTTGCCTCACGAATGGATAGTATTCCTACTTTAAGAGTCAGAATGTTTCTGAATATCAAACGTGCATTTGGAAGCCAAAAATCAGACATTGCGCTGATACAGGAATTCGCTCAGATTTTCCAGCAACGAATTTGGCGCGGAAATCGTCTACCGGAAGTATTCTACGATCCTCGATCGCTTTCTCAAGCCAAAGGACCAAAAGCCTGCCTCCATGCCAAATGTGTCATCGTGGATGAGCAATATCTATTTGTCACTTCAGCAAATTTCACAGAAGCCGCTCACGAACGTAATCTAGAGGCAGGCATTTTACTCAATGATCCTACTGCTGCCAAAGGCATGAAGTTGCAGTTTGAACGATTAGTGCAGTCTGGTCAGTTGAAATCTATCAATAATCTCTTCAAAAGCAACACATCCAACAAACCAATCAACTGAATTCAGCGATGAGTTCTTCTCGACTCAAGCTGTACAGTCGTTTCATAGATAATTCGATCGGTGATTGCAATAAAATCGCGATCGCACAATCAACGCCATGATCAATTTCTCCATATTTTAGCTCTGCTAGTGTTTCCAATGCTTTTTGCTCTGCTTCCTTCTTCAAATAGTATTTTTCAATTGGTCCAATGACTTGAAAGAGATCAGTGTCTGGGGCTTCTATTTCTGTCTGACTCTCAAGACTTGCCAGTAATTCCGAGTATGTACGGCAGAGAATTAATCGCAATATTGCATTTGAAGGTAATTGAGCTAAAGACTCAACGATCGATTGAAGCAATTCATCTAACGTTTCGTATCGAATTGTAAGAAGTTGTCGCACGACTGCTTTTCGATCTTCTAACTTTGCTGCTGCTACAAATGACTGAATCATTTCCTTTAACTACCCACATGAGGTTATTTCTAAAAATAGTATAGTACAAAGGAATTAATTAAGGTGGGTTAAGCCTTTTGAGCATTGAGCGAATTATTGCACCAAGATTGATGTCTCATTCTCAGAGTTGAGGGGCAATATCAACTTGAGGCAGGCAAAGTGTTTATCAGGTTCTTGAGCTTAACTCCGATGAGAAAACAAATCCCTTATCACTACAAGCGTTCGTATTCTCGGTTCTCCCTTCCTAGATGGGCTAGAACTCTCTCAGGATTGGCAGTGCTGGTATTCATTAGTTTTCTGTACTCTCATCAAGATGGCTTTCATCTAGATAATGGCTCTGGTGGGGCAGATTGGAGAATTGGTAAGCCTCAAACTACAATTTGGAACGCAAGTTCACCACGACAACTTCCAGAATTGAGAGCTTTTGCTTTAGAGCTAGTTAACCGAGATCGACAAATTAATGGTCTGCCCCCTTTAGTTGAAGATCCTTTACTGACAAAAGCTGCCCAACTTCATGCTGAAGATATGAAGACTCGAAACTACTACAATCACATTACGCCAGAAGGAAAGACACCAACTGATCGATTTACTGCAATCGGAGGGCAAGGTGGGGTTGGAGAGAATATCATGTTGCAATCCGGTAGCCTTGGATCTCATCAAATCCTAAACTGGGCACTGATCGAAAAATTCCAGAAAAGTTGGATGTATAGCGATGGACATCGTGAGAATTTACTCACTTCTGGCTATACGAAA
>JALOOO010000224.1 GCA_025454375.1 Leptolyngbya sp. Prado105
TCATGGGGGTGCCTTTTTGTTGTCGTAAACATCAGACTATCCCTATGAGTCCCTCTAGAGCAACCTTCTAGGTGATGCACTTCAGATTTGAATTGGCCATATTTGACCTCACTGAATAACGCGATGAAGGAATTTGAAATTAATACTCCTGAGCGACAACAAGCCTTTATTGCTCAATTTGGTAAAGAATGCCAAGAGATGAAGGCCATTGAAGAGAATTTCCGTTACTCTGTAGAGGGAGCCATGACACAGTTTGGAAGCCGCTTCAGTTCTTTGCAAAAGGCAAGGAAATTCTTTAAAGATACTTTTGGAGCAGATGGAAAAGCAAACACAAAATCGGAGTTTAAGAAACTTGCCAATCGGGTGTATGCGACGAAGAACGGTAATCCCGGATTTCTCACAAGCTCAACTCGAAAAGGCTGAAACCAAGCATCTAAGAGCGCTCTAGCCAGTTGTGAAAAAAACGCAGACTGTTTTTTCGGAACGCAGACTGTTTTTTCGGCATAATGGCTGAAATCATTGCTGATTATGGCTTTCAGGCCACTTCTGAAAAACGTTGTGAGAAATCCGGGGTAATGGTAATGAAGCCAGCGGTGATGGCTATCGATTTAGAGGAAGAGGTTTGATCCACCTAACGGGAAGAGGCGAGTATCGAAAGGTTGGCAAAGCTTTGAATATTGACCTAGAAAAGCAACCCCAGAAGGCCGCAACTCCAGAGTTGGCAGCGAGAGTTTCTGCCGTGTTTTGGGTGCAACCTGAGAAGCAATTGAATGGGATAGCAGATCAGCTCATGAATACAAAAACGACAGCAGACAGAACAAAGGTGATGAAGAAGATTACGAAAAGAGTTGCGGGAAGTCAGATACAGGGGATAGAAGATCGCCTCATATATTATAACCGGGCGCGTCAGCAGATTCGCTACGGTAATGACTATGCAGAAATTAAAGACTTCAATAGTCTGGAGGATGTGATTCAGCTATCTGGTTCTCGTTCTGACTATAGACTCGTTCCACTGTTCGACCAGCCTGGACTTTCATTAAGATACCAAAATGATGTCATCGCGACGATCAGTGGTAATGTTGGCAATTTATCTTTAACAGGCAGTTACTTTCAGTTCTAAAAGGACATCTATCAGTGATTAGCCTAAAACACGAAGCAATTCTGCAATCTCACTGGAAAAAACGCTGGTTTCGATAAGAGAAAGTTCACCTTATCGATTCTCCCAGTAACTCAAACACCGCTTTTTCATAATGCTCGAATTGGGCTGAATAAAGATTACAGCCTCTAACCTAAATTGCCTTGCCGCCAAATTTAAGCAACACTTCCTAGGAATGTCTACTGACACCTTGGATAAAACTAGCGATCGCACCCATCCCTCTCGCATACAGGAATGATCGCTTGAACCATCTGGGATGGCTTGATCTAGGGATAGATCCTGTCATTCTTAGAGGCATCATTTCGTTTTGAAAACGGTACATTTTGCTTTGAGGTTAGTTTGCTGCCGCTAGCATCCATCTTTTGCATTAACTCGATCGCCCGCTGATAATTCGCCGTATTCCCCTGAGCTTGCGCCAACTCTGCCGCCGCCTGGATATCAACCCGTGCTTGCCACCCATCGCCCAAACGACGATAAAGCAACCCTCGGCTCAAATAGACTTCTGCATAGTAAGGATTGAGTTGCAACGCTGCGTTGAAGTGCGTCAGCGCACCCTGTTCATCGCGGATTGAAAATCGAGCCAGCCCTTGCCTGAAGTGTGCCTTGGCTTTGACAGTTTGCACCTGACTGGAATCTTCGATTAAAAAGTCGAGATGGTTTCCGGGTAAGGCGTAGAGTGTGGCAGTGGGGCCGTAAGCCACGAGTTTACCTTGATCCAGCAGCACTAACCACTCTGCTCGTTTAATGACTCTGGGACGATGGCTGATCAACAGAGTCGTTTTGCCTTGTCGATATTGTAGGAGGCGATCGAGAAGTTGCGTTTCACTGATCGGATCGAGTCCAGCCGTCGATTCATCCAGGATTAGAATGGGTGGATTATGAACAATGGCACGGGCGATCGCCAATCGCTGCCGCTGTCCACCGGAAAGATTTGCGCCAAACTCACCCAGAACAGTTTGATATTTGTCGGGCAGTTTAGCAATAAAGTCATCGGCTCCAACAATTTGACAAGCGGTGACAATTTGTTCTAGGGAGAGATGCGGTGCTCCTAAGCGGAAGTTATCAAGAATGGAGCGGCTCCAGAAATGGGCATCTTGAGGCACTAAAATGACCTGATGGCGGAGCGATTCCAACGACAGATCTTGCAAATTGTAGAGTCCCAGACGAATGTTTCCAGATTGGAGCGGATACAGCCCAGCAACGAGTTTGGAGAGGGTGCTTTTTCCGCAGCCCGATCGCCCCACCAATGCAATCACTTTGCCACCGGGAATCGTCAAGGTAAAATCTTCCAGAAGTTCGACCCGGCCTGGGTAATGAAAGGTGAGATGGGTACAGATAATATCGGTGCTGTCCGCGAGAGTGACCCTTGCTTTCTTCTCATTGTCTTGATCTTCTGGAACAGCATCAATGACTTCAGTGAGTCGCTGTGTTGCGGTTTTGGCTCTGGCAAAGTCATTGACAAATCCAATCAGCATACTGATCAAATTCAGGAAATTACGATTCATGCCATTGAAGGCCAACAATTGACCAATGCTCAATTGTTGGCTAATCACCAGCGTGCTGCCAATCCACAGCAAAGCAACGCCCCCCGTTTCAGAAACAAAGCGGGAGCAAATTCCATTGATAATGCCAATTTGTGTAGTGCCTAACAAATGATTTGCTAAACGGCTAAATCGACTCTGAAACTCATCCCAAAACTGAGGTGCCGCAGTCGTTGTTTTGAGCGTCAACGCTCCTTTGAAGCTTTCTACCAGAACACCCTGATTCTCGGCTTCTAGCACTAGGGCACTGCGAATCTTTTGCTGGAGGCTGGGCAGAAAAATCAGTGTGGAGAGGGTCATCAGCAGACTAATGACTAGAGCCGCGAGGGTAAGTTTAGAACTATAAAAGAGCATGAAACCCAGAGAAACCAGGCCAATAAACACCTGGCTGGGCAACCCGACCACAATCTGGGACACAAGTTGATTAATTTCCTGGATATCTCCCAGACGACTAATGATTTCACCACTGCGTCGCGATTCGTAATACGCCAAGGGTAATCTAAGAATCTGTCGGCCAAACTCCAGTACGAGTCCTAACTGCATCCGTTGAGCAAAATGTGCGACCAAAGTCGATTGAACCAGGGTAAGACTGCTGCTGATCAGGTTCATGACAATGACTGCGATCGCCACCGCTGTCAACAATTGCATGTCTCCCCGTACCAATACATCATCCGTCAAAATCTGAATCAGAAACGGCGAGGACAAGGAAAATAACCCAATCATTAACGCACAGAGAAACGCTTCCCAGAGAATGCCCTGATAGGGTAAAACACGCCGCACAAAGCGTCCAAAACCACTGACTTTATCATCCGGTTGAGCATAAAAGCGAACCGAGTCAGGCTCCAGAAGTAGCATCACCCAATCCGTCCAACCTGTCGCCAGTTCGCGTTGAGTCAGATAACGCAGCCCGATCGCCGGATCTGCCACCACATATTTTCTGCCGCGCATTCCATACAAAACAACCCAGTGATACCCCTTCCAATGGATAATGGCTGGCAAAGGGGCTTCCCGAATGCGGCTCAAAATCTCGGGTGAAGTTCGGACAGAACGAGCATTGTAGCCCAGGGTTTCGGCACCCTGCCGCAGTCCCAGCAAACTGGTACCCTGTGCGCCTGTCCCCACCATTTCGCGGATGTGACTGATGGAAAGGTTACGGCGGTGGTGTTTGGTGATCATGGCCAAACAAGCGGCTCCGCAATCCTCTTCGCTATGCTGCCGAATGACGTGATATTTCATCAGCTAATGCGTGACTCCTGCGCTACCAAAATCTAAACGATCGTTCCCAGACAAATTGCACCTCTTCTTTCGTGATCCCTGGGTTGCCAAACAAGTAGGCAGCCCCCAGACCAAAGAGGTAGAAGTTCAGGTCAAACCCAAATCTGCGACCACTAAAAATTCCGGGTGAAAGACCTGAAGAATTTTCAGACGGTGATGCCAAGCGACTAGAGCGCCAACGGCAACCATTGCCACCGGAGAATTGAGTTTCTTCCTCATCCGGGATGTCAGCAAAAAGAGTGGGCTTTTGTAAGTTACTCATAATACCTGCCTTAAACTATCTGAAAGCTCTCGTCCTCAAGTGCTATTTGAGAACGAGAGAGAAACCGACTCATAGACTCATCCCACGGTGCGACGGAGATAGTCTAGTAAATCTTGGAGTTTCACACAATTGCCTTTTCCATCTCTGGCAATGCAGCCTTCGGAAGAATAGCCAACGGGAGCGGGAGACAGAGCGGTCGGTATTGACAATGCCGCATAGTAGTTTGCGGAAGAATAGCCTCCTGACAATTGTGCTTGTTCAGCGTTCATCAGACTTGTGAAGAGAGCCGATTGACTCAACAAGGGTTTAGAAAATAACGGCTCTTGAAATAGGCTTTTCATCGCAGTCACCTGATCGTAAATCGAGAGAGAACAGGGTCAATGAAACGGTAGAAGCACCCTGCTTTATAGAGAACGTTCTAAACGAGACTTGCGATCGCAAAGATAGATTAGCTCACTTGAGGATCAGCAGGGATCACAGACCCTAGCATCCATTTGGTTGCCATCCATTTCACTACAGGCTCAAGCCAGCCAACCAGCCCGCTTGAACTTCATCAGGAGTCAAACCGGGGTTGCCAAACGTCACCCCTGCACCCAGAACAAACAGGTATTTGTCCAAGTCAAAGTGGAGATCGTTGCGGTAGGGCGATGTGGGTCCACCATGTCCACCATGTCCCATGTAGCTGCTTCTCATGTAACTGCCGCTTCTACCACCACTGACGATCGCAGATTCCGCAGCATTGATGTCTTCAAAAAGAGGAGCCTTTTCGAGTGTCAACATGATATAAACCTCCGTTATTGTAATCTTTTTGGTTGTGGTCGGAATTTCTAAGATTAACTGAAGTGTTTTGTTAACTCTTATCCATTCCTACACTCAATTATTCCGCTTGCATAATCATAATCAGGATAGTTTCTTGAAAAGAAGTGTAAATGTTTTTTGGAGTGTCAGTTAGCCAGCAATCAAGAAGAAACAACATCTCAAATCAAGATGCTATTGATACAAGATTCTAGGTATCTCAATACTATTACGGTTGAGTAAGAGTATACTTATTTTCTTGTGATTGATACACCAGCAATAACGTTTCTCAAGACTTCTGAAATAAAGGTATGATTTTGAACAGATGGATTAGAGTATAAAATAGCACGCAAACATCTTTTACTAAAGTTCCAATCTCTCCATGATTTCCTGATTAAAACCTATAGGTTTGTATGAGTAAATGAAGGCAAATCTCATCCTCACAAGAACACCAAAATTTGTACCGTAGAAAAAGTACTAAATGTGAGTAACTGTTGAAGATATCCCCTTCAAATAAACAAATTGAGAATACTAAAAGGATGGACAATGATGTATCAAGATCCTCAAGGAGAGCTTCTTCCTCTTATTCATAGTGATGAATTCCTCCCCAGTATCAGCCGTTGGATCAAAGGAGGAGGGTTTGTTCTATTGGGTGCGATCGCCGCCACCCTCGCCCTCGCTTCTACCACCCACTACAATGTCACCGTCAAAGCCTCAGCCACCGTTCGCCCCACGGGTGAACTGCGCCTCGTTCAAGCCGCTTCCGAAGGCACGATCGCCCAAATTTCAGTTCAAGAAAATCAACCCATTAAAGCCGGAGAACCGATCGCCATCCTGAATGACTCTGAACTCCAAACCCGCAGGCAAGAACTGCAAGCCAGCCTCCAGCAAAGTCAGGCTGAACTCGCTCAAATTCAAGCCCAAATTAACACCCTAGCCACCCAGATCATCGCTGAAACCCACGCGCGCGATCGCGCCGTTGCCTCTGCCCAGGCCGACCTGAACCTGGTGCAACGTCAGTATCTAGATGAGCGACTAACGACCCAGGCCCGCCTGACCGAAGCTCAAGCCAGCTTAGAATTTGCTCAACAAGAACGCGATCGCTATCAACAACTCTCTGATAGCGGTGTCATTTCGAGTTCGCAAATTAGTCAAAAAGAGCAAGCCTTCAAAATTGCAGAAGCCAAACTCGAACAAGCCCGAATCGCCCTGAACCCCAGTAATGCTGCGATCGCTGCGGCTCAAGAGCGCATTGCTCAGGAACAATCCAGAGGTACGGCGACCTCAGCGGCTCTAAATCGAGAACGCGAATCTCTGGTACAACACCAAATTCAGGTGCAAAATCAAATCAACAAAACTCACAGCGATCTCCAACAACTCAACATCGCGCTCAGCAAAAGTACCATCCGCGCCAGTGTCGATGGCATTATCATAAATTTGAACCTGAGAAATCCTGGACAGGTTGTCCGCTCTGGAGAGGCGATCGCTCAAATTGCGCCTGCCAATATCCCTTTTGTCATCAACGCCTATGTCACCGCTCAGGATATTGGCAAAGTCGAAGTTGGGCAAGCAGTGCAGCTTCGAGTTTCTGCTTATCCTTATCCAGATTATGGCACCCTTAAGGGCACCGTGACGGCGATCGCACCTGATGCAACAGCCCCTAAAACGGAAAGTCCGTCTGTTTCGGGAACCGCTGCATACTACCAGGTGACGGTTACGCCTGAACGTCCTTACTTGGTGAGGGGCGATCGGCGCTATCCCATTCAGGCCGGCATGGAAGCAAGAGCCGATATCATTTCCCGAGAAGAGACAGCGCTAACGTTTGTGCTTCGGAAAGCAAGGTTAATAACCGATTTATAAGTCAGGCTCTGAGGGAATCGGATTAGCCGCTTGACCTATCCTCTATTGTCCTGACTATATCATTCAACTTGAGAGAACATGGTTTTCTGGCGCAGAATGTTCGCAGGAATCAACAGAAGGCGATCGTCCCTATTCTGATACAAGCTGGCAATGCTCATTCTACGCCTGTTTGAAATCTAGCGCTGAATTTTATTAAGGCTATACTACCGTTAAACTTTGTCAAGACAATGTGATGCAGCAGGCATAATTACTTATGATGAGATTAGATCTTTAAAGGGTCTCTTTGGGGAAAGATTAGGCTTCTTGACCTAGTTCCACAGGGTTAAAAGGCTCTCTCAGTCGAGACACACTCAAGTAAAAAGCCCTCTATTGTCCTGGAATAGAACAAGAGTAAGTTCTTTTTGCCTAGCCCCTATTTGCATTGAGATTCTAAGTCATCAACACCTCAGATTCTTAAAAGTTAGGGTAGAGGGCAGACTGCAAAGGAGGAAATATTATGCAAGCGCAACAAGAGGCACATCGACATCCTCATAAAATCTACGATGTATTCATTGCCTACAACACCGAAGACAAGAAACAAGTCTGGGAAATCATTAAGGCGCTGGAACAAAAAGGGATTTGTTGCTGCACGGATGAAAATTTTCCGGCAGGCGTTTCAGCAACACAATCGATGTCCCAATGCATTCGACAGTCGAAATCCGTTGCCATCTTTATCGGAACTTATGGTGCAGGGAAATGGCAGGGAGGATTCGAGCAGCCTCTGGCAATCCATAAAACGATGAACGACGCTTCTCCCTTGATTCCAGTGCTGCTACCAGGAATCCAAAGCATGGATGAAGTCGTCTGGGACAATGGATTTGAAGATTACTTGAAAACTAGAACAGCAGTCAAGTTTACCACGACCCAGGATGCTCAAGCGCTAGTTAAGCTTGTCAGTGCCATTCCTCACTCTCCCCCTTCAGGGGTTCCTTATGGGATTTTGGTAGAAGTTCCTGAAGCAGCAGCGAGTTGCTTTTTAGCCATGCCTAAACGGGGACTATGGGAAATCTACACGCCCATTGCCCAAGTGGCAAAAGCAGCGGGCATCCAGATCTTTCAAACGAAAACATTGAGAGGCGATCGCACAAACTACGTCGATAGCATTCAAGACATCATCGACAAAATTCGTTCAGCCACTGCTGTCATTGCTGTTTGTGTCTTGAAGAAGTCCATCGCTGATGGGCGAAAGGAAGTCGCTGATATTGATACAGAAGTCATGTATGAACTTGGGCTTGCCCATGCACTTGGAAAACCACTGCTGCTAATCGTTGATGCTTGCAACCTGAAATTCTTATTGAGCCATATTCTCCAGGATGTTCCCGAAAAGAGCTTTCTCAAATATGACCCGTTGACCGACAGTAAAGAGCAGCTAGAGACAGAACTTACGCAAAGGTTTGCTGAGATCAAGCAAAACTCGAACTTTCCAAGAATTGATGATGGGTTAAAAAACATCCAGGTCATTCAAGCTCGGAACTACATGTGCATTTTGCCCGATTTCTGGGAGAATTTTCATAACATCTTAGACTTCGGGATTGACATTCACCACCATTTCACGGAGATTCAAGTTCATTTGACAGCACTCTACAAAGAAATTGAAGAGGTGAAGTCCATTTACGAGCGAGAGTGCCAAAACCAAGCTCCTGACAAAGAAATTGAGGATATTAAAACGGCGTGGCAATCTTATCAAGACTGCGATCGGAGCATGTGGGAGAAATTTTCTACTAAGTTCACAGATCAGTATTATCAGGCGCTTGAAGCATCACTCAAGTTTTTTGAAGAAGGTCGGACTCAGCAATTTGATCAGACAGCCCGCTATAGCTATAACACAATCAAGAGCATGATGTTGGGAGATTATCAGTCCGACAACAAAAAGATTGAAGGCAGTATGAATGAACCTAATTTTGCAGGTTCTAATCGGATTCGGATGCTAGAAGCAGTAGTATGTGCTTCTAGGGAAAATGTCAAAGCTTGTCTGATCGAACAATCCCATAAGCTTGTTCTCAAGGTGGTAAAACTAATAAGTCCTTATGCAAAAATCTTTACCAATTAAGGAATGGTGTAAAAGTCTAGGCAAAGTTAATCACATATTCCTCCCCAAAGCCTTTGATCACCTG
>JALOOO010000225.1 GCA_025454375.1 Leptolyngbya sp. Prado105
AACAAAGCGCAGCATCAACGGGTTCGCGCAATTGCACCCCTGGGATTTTCCGTAAGAGTTGCCGAGGCTGAACACTGATCTTTTGACCATGCAGCATATGACACGCATCTTGATAAACCAGGGTCAGAGGTTTCTCTTGCAGAGGAGAAAGCTTTGCCGTTAAGCCGACTTCAGCTAAAAATTCTTGAACATCCTTGACCTTTTTGACAAAGGCTTTCGCTTTCTCGGCGTAGTCCGGATCGTCTTGCAAAATGTGACCATATTCTTTCAAGGTATGACCACAGCCCGACGCATTGACCAAGATCGCATCGCTTCCTGTATCTGCGAAAGTGTCGATCATCTGCCGTGCAAACTGCCGCGCTTGCTCTTCTTGCCCTTGGTGATGTGAGAGCGCTCCACAGCAGCCTTGCACTTGAGGGACAACGACTTCACAGCCATTTGCGGTTAAAACTCGCACAGTCGCGTCATTTACATCTGGATTAAATAATCTCTGAACACAGCCGAGCAGCATCCCGACTCGATAGCGTTTCTCTCCTTGTGCTGGAATGAGCGCTGGAATCGAATCAGTAAAGGCTCTCGCTGGAATGTCTGGCAAGATTGCCTCCATTGCCGAAAGTTGCGGCGCGATCGCACTTAAAAATCCCAGCGATCGGACTAATTTTTGCAGACCTGACTTCTGATACAGCCCCAACGGTCGCAGCAAAGCCCGCATCCGATTCGGATAGGGGAAGACCGAGAAAATGAACTGACGTAACAGTTTTTGAGGGAGCGATCGCGCATCTTGTCGCTCTACTTGCGGACGAGTTGCCGAAATCAGCTTGTCATACTGCACCCCAGACGGGCAGGTTGTAACACAGGCAAGACAGCCCAAACACGAATCAAAATGCTGAATCGTTGCCGGATTGAGCGGAATTTCGCCTTCATTAATTCCGTCCATCAGATAGATCCGTCCTCTGGGCGAATCCATTTCTTTGCCGATTACACGGTAACTGGGACAAGTTGATAAACAAAAGCCACAATGCACACAAGAATCGATCAGGGTTGGATCAGGAGGATTTTGGGCATCGAAGCCGCCAGAATTTTTGGCTGGATCAGAGGTTTGCATTCTTAAATTCCGCCGACAAAACGATGAGGACTAAATAGAGTTTGAGGATCAAATTGTGATTTGACGCGCTGCATTAAGTTCAGAGCATTGCCAGAATAGCCCCAAATATCAAGCTGTTGCTTAAACGCGATCGGGGCTTGCAAAACCGAGAGATATCCTCCACTTGCTTCACAAAGCGATCGCGCTTCGAGAATTTGCGTCGATCGAGTGCCTGTTACGTTCAAGTACCCGATGCCGCTTCCCGCATGAATCACAACTTCCGCATTTGGCAGACTGGACTCGAGTTGATCTAAAACTGCCACCGCAAACGATGGCTTCACTCCTATTTTGCAAACGATCGCGTCACTTTGGGTAGAGACATTCATTCGATCGTGCAACGTTTGCCATAGATCAGCAGCCAAAACAGATAAGCCTAAAGTCGTTGCAACTTCAGTCAGTCGTTCAATCTGCAAATTCACACTTTCAGGAATGCTTTGAAACTGAACGAGCAAGCCAATTGTAGATTTCCCAGTCAGAGAGCCTGAGATCAGATCAACACGGGTGGGAGTCAAAGCCGAACTTAAAAGCGTTTGAGTCGCCTGTGCAAGTGAATCCGAATCGCCATAAACTAGAAGTGCTCCTGTACTTGCTGGAATTGGATAAACCCGTAAAGTCGCCTGTGCCAGGATTCCCAGAGTGCCATACGATCCGGTCAGCAGCTTCATCAGGTCATAACCCGCCACATTTTTCACCACTCGTCCGCCTGCTTTGACAATTTCGCCATCGTAGCGAACAAAAGTAATCCCCAGCAGCATATCGCGCACACTGTTGTAGCGATGTCGCAATGAGCCAGAGTCGGCTGTCGCGATAATTCCACCGAGCGTTGCACGATCGCTAAATTTCGGATCGATCGCGCAAAATTGACCCGCTTTTCCCACGATCGCTTGGAGTTCAGCAAAAGAAATTCCAACTTCTGTCGTAACGGTCAAATCGCCTTGCGCATGTTCGATCACGCGATCGAGCTTTTCCGTACTGACGACGAGGCTCACTTCATCGACCACCCCACCCCAATTTAATTTCGTCGCGTGACCGCAGGGAAGAATCCGCCATTGATTGCGATGAGCACACTGTACAACCGCGCCAAGTTCCTCGATCGTCGCAGGAGACACCCAATAGATTTGATTGCAATGAGAGAGTGATCGAGCGAGTTGTGCTTGCTGAAATTCAGTCAAATCACTCCAAGACCGAATCTCCGAGGTAATTGATTCTAAAGTTTGAAGAACTGCTTGCATCCGGTGATTTACTTAAGTATCCGTAAGGGAAAATAATGAGAGCTTTATGAAAAAAAATCGGTTCAGATCCCATTATCTAGGGAATAATGCGCTTATGTTCAAGGCGAAAGGCAAACATGAGAAAACTCGTCTGAATTCAATTTGAAATTCTGAAATTCTATGTCTGCCTTTTTTTATTCTTTGTGACGATCGATGCACCAGATTGACACGCCGCCAACCCTGACTCAGATCCACGATCTCTTGAACCGCTCAGATGCCGATCTTGCGGAACCTTCAACGATCGAACTCCTGCATTCTGCCTTTATCCAACTCGAATCCACCGTTTTTGCCCTTCAGCAAGAACTTCGCCAAGAGCGGCACGCTCGAAAACAAGCCGAAGCCGAACTGAAACGTGCTACTCAAACGCCTGATCAAACTGAATTAAAACATTCGCGAGCCTTGATGCAGGCAACACTCGAATCGACAGCAGACGGCATTTTAGCGATCGACTGTGAAGGGAACATTCTCAGCATTAATCAGAAATTTCGCCAACAATGGAAGGCTCCAGACCATCCAATTCAAAACGATCGCATTCTTGCAAAATCGACCAGCCAGCTTCTCGTTGATTCGGATGCCTTCTATCAGCAAATCGAAACCGAGTACAAAAACTTGGAGGTTGAAAGTCATACGGTGATGCAGTTCAAAGATGGACGCATTGTAGAGCGCTTCTCGAAGCCGTTACGCCTCAACAACACCATCATTGGGCGAGTCATCAGCACTCGTGACATCACAGAACAACATCAAGCACAAATTGCACTAACTGAGAGTGAGCGGCTATTACGCACGGTTGTCACCAATACACCGACCATTCTTTACGCGATCGATCAAAAGGGCATCTATACCCTTGCGGAAGGAAAAGGGTTAGAAGCGATCGGGCTAAAACCGAATGATTTGGTTGGAAAGTCTATCTACGAGTTTTATCAAGAGTTTCCAAATATTATTCGAGATATCAATTTGGTTCTCCAAGGTGAAGACCATCGCTCCTTCTTAGAATTTGGAGGCGTGACGTATGACAATCGTGCGACTCCACTCTACGATGCTCAACATCAGGTAATTGGGATGATTGGGGTTGCAACCGATGTCACTGCCCAGCATCAGGCTGAACGAGCCTTATACCGAGCAAAGCAAGATTTAGAAGTTCAAGTCGAAGCTCGCACCGCAGAACTTCAAGCCTCCAACGCAAATCTTCAACGAGAGGTCAATCAGCGAAAACTGATCGAACAAAGCCTGCGAGAAAAGCAAAACTGTCTTCAACTGCTGAATCACTTATCTCAAGGAGTCACAGCGGGACTGTCCGTGAATCAATTGATCAACTTAGCGATCGAGCAAACAGCACAGCTTTTTCCCGATGTGCGGGTTCTCTACGGGATCATCGAATCTCGGCGGATTAAAGTACTCAACTCAGCACAGCCAGATGAGATGCCTGAACTGAAGGGATTTTTAGAAGGGCTATACCTGACTTCACAATATTCAGCACTGCTGAACGGGCAAAATCCTGTCCTGGTTGAAGATGTGCTTCAGGAGCCAGCGCTGGCTCCAATGGCAACGGAAATGCTGAAGCGCAAAACACGCGCAATTGCCATGGTTCGAGTGCAGCATACCGCAGATCAGACTGCAATCTTGGCATTGAATGCGGCTTATCCCAAACAATGGACTTTTTGTGAGACTCAAACCCTAGCAGAAGTTGCGGATTATTTGTCGATCGTCTTACAAAAAATTCGAGCGCAGGAAGATCGTCAAACTGCTGAAGAACGCCTGAAGCTATTTAAGTCAGTCGTTGTGAATGGCAACGATGCCGTCATTATTACCAATGCAGACATCGAAGAACCCAAAATCAGCTATGTGAACGAGGCATTTATTGAAGCGACTGGGTACACCCCTGAAGAAGTAATTGGCAAAACGCCCCGGATTCTTCAGGGAGAAAGAACCGATCGAGAACAATTGACTCGAATTCGAGAAGCGATGAGTGAAGGCAGAGCCATTCAAGTTGAATTGATGAACTATCGCAAAGATGGATCTGAATATTGGGTGGATTTGAATGTGGTTCCCATTTCAGATGCACGCGGGAATCTCACTCATTTTGTGGCGCTTCAGCGAGATATTACCGATCGCAAATGGTCAGAAAAAGCATTACTCGCAACGCAAGCAAGATTGAAATATCTCCTGTCTTCCAGTCCTTCTGTCATCTATACCTGCCAGCCAAAACGGAATCGAGCTTGCACATTCGTCAGTGAAAACATCACCCAGCAACTCGGCTATGAAATTTGGCAATATCTCAAAGACCCGCATTTTTGGATTGATCATATTCATCCTGAAGATTTGCCCAGTGTTTTAGAACACCTCGATCGATTGGCAGAAGTCGGTGAAGTTACTTGCGAATATCGCTTCCTGCATCAGGATGGTTCCTACCGCTGGTTGCGCGATGACATGAAATTATTGAGTGACCAATCGGTTGAAGTGATTGGATCAGTCGTCGATATTAGCGATCGAAAATGGGCAGAAGAGCAAATTCGTGAATCTCTGCAAGAAAAAGAAGTAATGCTGAAAGAAATTCACCATCGTGTCAAAAATAACCTACAAGTTGTTTCAAGCTTACTGAAGTTACAGGCAGGGTATATTCAAGATAAGCGAATTGTTGAAGTATTTAAGGAAAGCCAAAATCGTGTGGGCGCAATGGCTTTAATTCACGAAAAGCTCTACCAATCGGAAGACCTGGCAAAAACAAACTTTTCAGAGTATATTCAGAGTCTGGTAACAGCTCTATTCCGTTCTTACTCCGCAAATTCGCGGGCCATTCGATTGCGTTTGGACATTCAGGACGTGAAATTGACGATTGATACTGCAATTCCTTGTGGATTAATTATCAATGAGCTTGTTTCCAATTCGATGAAGTATGCGTTTCCGACAGGCGAACCTGGCGAAATTTACATCAGTCTTCAAGCTCAAGAAACAGAGTCTCATGAATCGCCGCATTACCAACTTACTGTGGGAGATAGCGGTCGAGGCTTTCCTTCGGACCTCGATTTTCGTAATACACAATCTCTCGGGTTACAGCTTGTCTGCTCTCTGATTCGTCAGCTTCGAGGGCAGATAGACCTCACAGGGAAATCAGGCGTTCAATTTACGATGTGCTTCACGGAACAGAAGATCAGGGTTTAGATATGTCTACTGCTAGGGTGTTGATTGTTGAGGATGAGAGCATTATTGCGCTAGATATCCAGACGAGTTTGCAGTTAGCAGGCTATCAGGTGGTTTCGATCGCAGCAACCGCAGAGGAAGCACTTTACGATGCGGCACATCTCCAGCCCGATCTTGTCTTGATGGACATTCGGCTGCATGGAGAGATGGATGGGGTAGACACGGCTGAACAGATTCGGCAGAAGTTGCATTTACCCGTTGTTTTTTTAACGGCTCATGCCGATGAGAACACGTTATCTCGCGCAAAGCAGTCTCAGCCATTTGGCTACATTTTAAAGCCGTTTGAAGATCGAGATCTCGTGACGACGATCGAGATTGCGCTCTCGCGTCACAAAGCAGAAACGGCAGTCCAAGTTGCACTAGAAAGAGAGCGCGAAATGAGCGAGTTAAAGTCTCGATTTGTTTCCGTTGTTTCGCATGAATTTCGCAATCCGCTCAATACAATTTTGTTTTCAACTGAGCTGCTTCAACGCTACAGCACTCAATTAACCGACCAGAAGAAAGAAACCTATCTAGAACGAATTCAAGGCTCTGTCAAACGGATGAATCAACTTTTATCCGATGTTTTGACGGTGGGTGAGACTGAATCTGGAAAGCTGCAATTCTCTCCACAACCGATGAATCTGGTGAAATTTTGCCAAGAATTGGTCGATGAGTTTCATTTGGCAGAAAAGCGATCGATCAAGTTTTCGCATCGCAATTCTGAGACGATCGATTCATCGCCCTGTCTTGACGATCGCTTGCTGAGACACATTTTGACGAATCTGCTCTCAAATGCTGTGAAGTATTCTTCTAAAGGTGAACTGGTTGAATTTAAACTGAGTGTGAGCGATCGCACTGCAATTTTTTGGATTCAGGATTACGGAATCGGCATTCCTAAGAGCGATCAAGCCGATTTGTTTCAGTCTTTTCATCGAGCGAGTAATGCGAAATCGATTCCAGGCACGGGTTTGGGTCTGTCGATCGTCAAGCAATGTGTCGATTTGCATGGTGGCACAATTACTGTGGAGAGTGAGCAGAACCAGGGAACTCTGTTTACAGTCACGCTACCGCTCAACAGACAGTCCAAGCATGAAAACAATCCTCGTTATTGAAGACGAACAGACCGTTCGGGAATCGATTTTAGATTTGCTGGAAGCTGAAGGATTTCATGGGATTGGGGGAGAAAACGGGAACGTCGGGGTGCAACTGGCTCAAGAACATCATCCAGATTTGATTTTATGTGATGTGACGATGCCGGATCTCGATGGTTTCTCGGTTCTCTCACAACTCCGTAAGTCGCCTAATACGGCGGGTATTCCGTTTATTTTTCTGACGGCTCGGGGAACGAAAGCCGATCAGCGTCAAGGCATGGAACTCGGCGCGGATGATTATTTGACGAAGCCTTGTACTGCAACCGATTTGCTGGGGGCTGTGACGGGGCGACTGGCAAAGTATGCGGCTTTGGCAGAGCGGTATCGTCAGGTCTCGAGCGTTTCACAATCTCCGAAGACTGAAATGACCGCAGAGTCGCCTGTTGCTGATAGCGATGAAGATGCTGGCGCACGGGATGGGTTGCTGAATCATTTTTATCAAGAATTGCGCAATCCGCTCTCAAACATCAACATGGCATTGCATTTGCTGAGAATGGAACGGATGGGATACGAATCGACGATCGCGACAGTTCAACGCGAATATGCGCGGGAGTTGGCGGTGTTGCAAGAGGTTTATAAGTTGCAGGATTATTTGATGCCGGAGAGTGCCGAGTTGTTGCGATGTTGTAATTTGACCAGTTTGGTAGAAGCCGCTTAAATTCAATTTCTTCCCACCTAAAAAAGTCGATCGCTGTTACGCGATCGACTTTTTTAGTAGATTCAACTTTCTAGACTTTTGCGAGTTCAGGGGTGGGGCGTTTGCTGTGGCGAATGCCTTCGATCGCGGCGGCATAATCTGGTGCGTTGAATACGGCTGAACCAGCCACGATCGCATTTGCACCCGCTTCGATGACTTGCCAGGTGTTGTTGCCTTTTAAACCGCCATCAACTTCGATCCAGGGATCAAGTCCGCGCTCATCACACATTTGACGCAATTTGCGGATTTTGGGCAATACGCCGGGAATAAAGCTTTGACCGCCAAATCCAGGGTTGACGCTCATGATGAGAACCAGGTCACACAGTTCTAATACATAATCAATCAATTCCAAGGGGCTGCCTGGATTTAGCACGACACCCGCTTTTTTGCCGTATTCTTTGATTTGACCGAGCGTGCGGTGCAAATGGGGCGAGGCGTTATGCTCAGCATGAACGTAGATGTGATCGGCTCCTGCTTTTGCGAAGTCGCCGACATACTTTTCAGGCTCTACAATCATCAGGTGAACATCGAGCGGCTTCTGGGTCACAGGGCGAATCGCCTCGACGATCAAGGGACCGATCGTGATGTTCGGAACGAAGCGTCCGTCCATCACATCAACGTGAATCCAATCTGCTCCCGCTGCGTCAACGGCGCGAATCTCATCGCCCAACCGACTAAAATCAGCAGAGAGAATCGATGGTGCAACTACGATCGGTTTTTTGGACATGACGGTTTGTTCCCCTTGAAAGGCTTGAGAATGTGTGATCAGTTTAACAAATTGTGAAGGTTTTCTCTCAGAATTTGGTCAGGGTTTGCAGAAATTTATAGGAATAAATACTTAAAGGGCTTGAAGATGAAGTGGATGTTTGGTTTCGGCGGAGTTTTGGTCGCGGTTGCAGCACAGGCAACGCCCGGCTAACAGTCACCTGCTGCAGAAGCACCGTGCAACTAGCCTCAACCACCAGGCACTGCATGCTGTGGTACTTGCAGCATCTCACTCCCCATGTCTTCCATCACCATGCCTGTGCTGTCAAGACCCCCACCAAGACCACACACCTGCACACATCGACTGCTTGCATG
>JALOOO010000035.1 GCA_025454375.1 Leptolyngbya sp. Prado105
CGGCTTCATCGGTTGCAACCTGACGAACTGCGGGAAGCAGAATTTCTGGAACCCCAAGCTGCATTAATTGCTTGTCTTTAATTGAGTCAAATTTGCCTAGCCGTTGAGTCTGTTCTTGGTTAATACGTTCTAGCCGTTCAGTGGTGGCTTCCACATCCTCGACATCAATGATTTGTAAGGCACCCGATACTTCATTGATGCGACAAACTTTACGCTTTGCCCAGGTGTAAGCATCATCGTGTTTGGCGACCCATAAGAGGATATAGACATTACCAGAATCTGGTTTAAGGACGATCGCTCGATGCGCCTGATCCACACGAACCGACTTCATCCGTTTATCGCGGCTGTCATGAATGGACTCATAGTTTAGTCCTGCACGAGTTGGATCTTGCCGGAAACGGTTGATAAATTCAGAAACTTTGCCTTGAGCGTTACGCGGCAAGCAACTGTAAGCATCAAAGAACTCATCTGAAATCGCCAACCGAAATGTATTTTGTAGAGCCATTTATCCCCTTCCTTTGAGCGTGTTGCTGATCGTATCGATGGATTGCAAGAATGAGTCGATCTTCCAGGCAGTCCACCCAGTTTCAGCGAAAATTAGAGAATCGGCTTCAGTTAGGGTGACGGCAATTCGAGACTCAATCCACGCTAATTCTGCCATTGCGATGACCTGATTGCGATCGCTCACCAACTCATAACCTGCCTCCGGAACTTGCCATTCTTCCTGTCGCATTTGTTCGAGAGCAGGCAGTAGTCGATCTTCAACGGTTAATTCGCGGAGTTGATTCCATTCTTCATCTTCTCTAGATGCCTGCTCTGGTTGCAGCTCGGACAGTTTCGGCAACAGTGTTTTGGCTTGATCGATACCTGATGTCGTCACTGCATAACTGTGGGGCAGAAATTGATAAAAGTTGAGCAATCGCAAAGTTTCAATCCAATTACTTCGTAACAGCGATCGCTCAATTTGTGGTGTATCGTCGAGTTGCAGCAAAATAAAACTGCCTGTCGGGTCGTTGGGGTGTCGCTGGCGATCAACTGCAATCCAAAGAGTAAGTACAGACGATACGCTGAGTTCCGTTCCTACAAACTGAGTGGGTGGCTCCCAGTAGTCAATCGCCTCACCGCTTGTATACGATACGGCTTTTTCTAACCACTGGCTTTGAAGAATCGCTGAATTAGGGTTTGCCTGGACTGCTGTTCGCAATAGTGCCCACTGTTGTCGTTCCTTGGCATTTGGGTTAAACAAATAGCACATCAGCCATTCAAAGCTGTCCAAATCTTCTATTGGGCGCAGCGGCAGACATTGATACTGTTGGTAAACCTGCTGCATTACGTTATGAGGGAGTGGACAGGTTAAACCATTGGGACGACTCACAGGCTGATCGGGATTGATCTGGGCATTAACATCATCCCAAGTGAGCGACCAGCACCAGTATCGCCCGCTGCGGAGAATAGCAAGGCGCTGCTGGAGATCTTCGCTGATGCGATCCTGGTGATATTCCCAGCCGTCTGTGAAGATGACGATCGGACGACTGTGAACGCGACTAGAAGCGGGGCGAACCACAAAATCAGCGCGGGATGGAATTTCGACTCCATCTTGAGCGGTCAGTGTCACCTGCATTTCGATCGTCCAGGACATCTCACCCACTTTCAGGTAGTAGCCTGCCCGTCCGTTGATAATCTCCTTCCGAAGAATGGGAGCGGAACCCTCGTAAACCTTGCCGCTATAACGACGAATCGCCTCGATCAAGAGACGTTCTAACTCACTCTCAAAGTTGCTGTTGAGCCGAATCGCGGATAATCCTTCTGATGTTTCTTCTAAATCTGCCCAATGAGTTTCGATCGCTGAGAGTAGCCGCACAGCGGTAAGGCGACTGGTTTCGTCCTGGTCAAAACTGTTGCGGTAGGCAAATAAACAGTTATAGCAGCCGTCCTCACAGTCGCAGGCGCGTAGTACCGCAAGCGCTTGAACAAACACATCATGAAGTTCTGCGGGATTACGAATCAGTTGACGAAGGTAGCCTGTACCGCCTGGAATGCTATCAAATAAGTAAAGAAAGGATTTGCGAAGCGAGGAGTTGGTCTGAGGTTCTTCGCTGATGACAGTATGCAAGTGGTCGATTTTGCCCCCGAACTTAAGCTTCAAGCCGAGTTGCAGGGCGGCGACGAAAGAATGAAGACCCTGATGAGTCCAAAAGTTCTCGTCGGGCATGAGTAGCCGAATGGCTTCTGACTCAAATTCTCGGTAAAGGTACAGCACGTCCAAAGCTTTGGCTTGATCGGGCTTATTGTGGTACTGACAGCTAATCATGTGGTCTTTCGCCCGATCGCCCCGCATCACTTTGCCACAACTGCGACAGACTTGAAATCCTTGTGTCGTAAATTTCTGCCCTGCTAGCTCGACTGTTTCTCCAATTGACAGAGATTCCCCTAAATTGACTTCCCGAAAGCTAGTGCGGGCGATGTATTCCATGCCAAAGGGAAAGGCTTTGTCTTTGATCAGAAAAGTTTTTTCTCGAAATTCTGGCTGAAAATCGACCAGCAGATGACGCTGGAAAAACGAGGTGTTGCGGTCTTCTCGATCGTCTCCAAATCGACTTTTGCGATCGCTGGTGCTTGCCATGACTTGACGTAGCCTCAGCATCCGGTGCAGTCGCCCTTGGTCGCTCCACATCGTGTCACCGCATCGCGGACAGGTTTTCATGTGGGCTTCTGGCTGGATACCGCGCACCGTGTAGTTACAGCTTCGGCAAAGTCGCCATTCTTCTGGTTCAGACAGTTTAAGGTCAATTTGGTCGATTCTGACGCGCCGCCCTTCAGCATAGAATGTGCCACTGGGAACAAGTTCGCGAATCGCCAATGCTCCGGGGCGCTCGTAGCTGAGGGTAAAGGTTTCGTACTTTTTACCATCATCGCCTTCGGCTTTGGACTTTTGCCGCCAGAGAATTGATCGTAGGGTTACTCCGGCTTCTGGAAAAGCATAGTTAGGCAGCAATCCTTCATCGGTGAGAAAGTTGAGAATGTGTTTGTCGTTGAGGCTTCGCATCAATTCCCGAAAGCCCGATCGCTCTCGTTCTAATTCTGCCAAGTGGTCGTCATCCTGTAGCGCTGCGGGTTCTGCTTTGAGGTCTTTGATCTTTTTGCCGAGAGTCTTAATCTGACTGCTGAGGCGAGTGCGCTCTTTTCTGACCCCTTCTAGACGATCAAGAATGCGCCAGCGCAGTCCGCCTTCGTCTTGCTCTCCTTGTTCCATGAACAAATGGAGTTCTGCCTGAGTCCGTTCGTCGATTTCGGTGAATAGATTGAGAAACTGCTCTAACAGTTCGCTTTGTCGTTCCTGAATGAACGTTAGCCAATTGTAGGGAAAGCGTAATTGATCCTGACGCTCGATCGCATTAAGGACATCGTTAAGCTGAGTGGGGAACTCTCGTTTAGTGATGTCTGTCGCAACCCAGCTATCGAGACAAAAAGCAGTCAGTTGACGCTGCAAGATGGCTGAAGCATCTAAATAGCATCCAGCGGCTTCAACACTCCCTGCTAGCATTCGGGTAGGATCAGCATAGAAAAACAAATCGTGGGGTGACCCATTTGCAACCACGCCTACGAGAGCATTGCCGTCTTTTCTGCCTGCCCGCCCAACGCGCTGTTGAAAATTGGCGGGAGCCGGAGGAACCGAACAGAGCAGCACCGTTGAGAGATCGCCGATATTAATCCCCATTTCGAGGGTGGAAGTGGCGGAAAGCAAATTGGGATCGCAGCAGCGATCGCCTTGGATAAATCTCTGCTCTAGCCACTCCCGATTTGATCGAGCGAGTAGTCCAGTGTGTTCGGCTGCCATGATGCGGCGAACTTCTCCACTCCGGTAGAGTTGGCGATAGTAGGCTAGTCCTGTTCGCGGATCGGGGTGATAGTGTCCGCTGCATCCGGGATTCAGGCAGGTCATGCTATCTAGGGTCGAGCGCTCGACTTCAGCCGCCGTGATCTGATGACTACAGCGATCGCATACCAGTACCGTTCCTGCTGCCGTCAAGTGAATTCTCGACATGGGAATGCCCCAAGCACGACCGTGACCGCAGGGGTGAGTTTCCAGCACGTCCGCCTCAACCAGTGCAGTCAAGGCAGAGTCGAGAACATCTCTTAACTGATCTTTGAGCAGCAAACTGATGCCGCTGAAAATTCGTCTTGTCCAGTTTTCAGACCAGCTTTCTCCCTGACCTACTTTGATCACCCGCTCAAAGCGTTCAGCCGTACCCACGGTGTTCACCAGAAAAATCGGAGCTGGAATATTGGGACCCATGCTCGGCATATGCAGCGGACGCTGCAACACAAAAGTATTACCCTGTTCGATGTAGAGATGGGTTGCGGGTTGAAGGATGCCGCCGCGCTGCCGCAGGTGATGTAATAAACCCAACAGGAACTGTCGAACGCGATCGCGGCTCACCAACCGCAGCGCATCGATTTCGTTTGTTAGCTTGAAGTGGAGGGTTGCGATCGTCTGTTCTATTTCTTCAGGGCTGAAGTGGGCTGCACAAGTGCCACTCCGTTCTAGAGAGGGACCCACCGCAGAACGATGCCCAAACTGATTGACGATTTCCCATGTTAATCGCTCGTTGATTAATGCAGGTAAAGAGGTGTCAGCGGTAAGATCGGCGCGATCGCTGTGCAAAAACTGATCCCATTCTCGGAGCCATTCCAAATCGTTGGGAATGAAAGTAGCGACGTAGTTTCCGGCAGACCCAAGCTGATGTTGCCAGTAGGCGGGAAAGTGGTTAACGAGCGCTTGCAGGGTTAGGCTGCCAGAATGATTAGCAACGGTATGAGCGATAGCTGTTCTTAGCGTCGTGCGGTAAGTACGTGCGCCATAGAATCCGGCGCGGTGAGCAGCATCTTGAACTGAGTCTGAGAAAGTGAGTAGCTTTTTATCGCCGTTGAATGGAGTGGTGTAGAGGGTCGCAATCATAGCGCTGGTGAGGCTGGCAGCTTGTGCGCCCAAAATAGACAAGCCGTTGCTACTTCCGCAAAAAGGACAATCCCCGCTAGAGACTAGCTTTTTCTGTCCGTTGTGGTTTTCTTCATGCAGGATTTCGGGGAGGTGAACGCGGATTAAGTCGGAATGTCCGCAGGAGAGACAGCTTTCAACTTTGGAGCTATTTAGAGTGAGGCATTCTGGACATAGCTTGTGGGTAAGCGCTTCGCTATCCTGAGCGGGAAAGGCGAATGTGACTAGGGGCTTGCGCCCAAAATACTCGCGGTAAAAGCGTTGTAGATCATTGGCAACAAGTTTTGTTGAACCTTGAGAAGGTTTAACTCCGCCCCAACCTGTCGATCCACAGTCGCGGCAGTGCATCACGGGTAGAGTTTTTTTCGCCTGCTCTGAGGTCAGATCATCTGAGTAAAGTAGGCGAGGATGAGACTCAACTGTGGCGACCATGCGCTTAAGTTCGCGAAACCAAAGTTGAACTCGGAGGTTGACCCAAGGCAAAATTAGCGTTTTACCACCTGGAAGGGTGACGCGACGGCGGGCGATCGTAACAAGACTAAGTAGGCTGTCGAGGAGCAGGTGAGTATATTCAGATTGATCTTCGGGCAGGTGGAGCCGCCGGGCGAGTCGATCGAGCAGACTGGTGTAGGTTTGGGCTTCTTGTCCCGATAGGCGAATCAGGTTATGAACGATCGGTAAGGTTTTGAGTTCTTCGCCTAATTGCACTCGCCAGTTGTCGTCTAGCGGTGCATTGGGATCGGTTTGATGATTAGGGATGAGATCTTGAAGCCATAGGACGGCTTGGGTTTGAATGTATGCCTCTGGCGTGGTGTAGGAGTCTGGGTTGAGTTGGTCGATCGCGTCGAGTCCTGGTATGGGCAATACATTCAACAGTGCATCTTGCAAGAACTCAGCAGCGGTGAGGCGGTCTTCTTGGATGAGTGCGCCTTCTGTAAAGGGTTCTTGAAAGATGGTAGACGCATAATTGAGCATGTCTTCTTGGCTGGCGTTGCTGCCCAAGGTGGCGGAGGTTCCCACGCAGGCGAGGTGATTTTTCGGAGTTTTGAGCCGATGTTTGAGTCGTCGAAGTAGGCAAGCAAGATCTGTGCCTTGTGCGCCGTCGAACGTGTGAAATTCATCGACGATGATGTAGCGCAGGGTGTCGGGTTGGTTGTGTTGCCAAAGTTTTTGGGCATCGGGCTGGACTAACAGGTAGTCGAGCATTTTGTAGTTGGTTAGAAGGATGTCGGGGGGCGACTCGCGGATGATGCGTTTGTCGGTGATGACTTTGTTGGCGCTCATTCTAGCGGTGGGCGTTTCGTCTTGGTCGCCGATGTAGAGTCCGGCGGTGATATGGCTGAGGGCGGGTGTGGTGTGAATGAGGTCGGCGATGCGTTTTGCTTGATCGGTTGCTAAGGCATTCATTGGATAGATCAGAATGGCTTTGATACCTAGCTCACCTTGTTGCTGACGACAGTGTTCGAGGAGCGGGAGCAGGAAGCATTCGGTTTTACCGGAACCTGTGCCTGTTGCGATTAAGGTGGATTGGTAGTAAGGGGGAGACAGTCGCCGGAAGGCACGCTCTTGGTGCAAGTGGGGCGTGAAGCTGAGGGGAATTTCGGGGAAGGGAGTAGAGCCAGTTCCGGGGCGAAAAGGTAAACAGATCGAGATGTAAGGTCCTCGACAAACATGGTCAGGTTCGGCTAGAAAGCGATCGATGAGTCCATCAAATCCTGGTGTCGTGGGGCGAAAGGTTGTTTGGAGATAATCTGCAACGCAATTGCGAACTTGGGTAGCGACGACGGATGGAATCATGATAAAAGGCGCGACACTTTCCCTAGTGTGCCTTATAAAACAGTTATGGTACTGAGGAATTTGGGATTTTTTGGTTAGCGTGGGAGGATGTTGGGCGCGGGATTGATTTGCGATCGTAAAAGTGAATGCTGCTTGAATTCGAGCTAGATTAGAGGCAGAATTTCTGGGGGTAGTTTATGACTCCAACGATTCAAGCGCTGACGTTAGAATCCTTTCTGCGACTTCCAAATATTGAGGAGTCTCCTGCATGGGAATTGATTGATGGGGAGTTGCTGCAAAAACCCATGCCCACGATTCACCACAGCATTTTACAGAAGCGACTGGTTGCGGCAATTGACCGGGTAGAAAGTCAGTATGAGGCGTTTCCTGAGTTGCGTTGTGTGCTGCGTCAACAGTCGATCGTGCCCGATGTGGCGGTCATTCTAAGCAGTCGGGTGCCTGCTGAAAATGAGTCAGTGCAGGGTGCGCCAGATTGGATGATCGAAATTCTGTCGCCGGATCAGAGTACGACGAAGTTGATTTCTAAGATCAATGCTTGCTTACTGGAGGGTTCTAAACTGGGGTGGCTGCTTGATTCTAAAGAAGAAGTGATTATGGTGTTTTGGAGCGATCGCCCTCTTTCGATTATTTCCAAAGAGATGATTGTACCTGTGCTTCCAGACATCAATTTGCAAATGACGGCTCAACAAATTTTCGATTGGTTAAAGTAGGGCTGTAGGATGATGAAATTCGCTGCGTTTGAGTGTATCTCGATATGGTGACGCTGCAACTTCGACAGTTGGACATTCCGCCGGGACATCGGGTGTTGTTTCGGGACGTGAATTGGCAAGAATTTGAATTGATTTTGGCAGAGTTGGGTGAACATCGAGCGGCTCGATTGGCTTATAGCAAGGGGACATTGGAGATTAGAATGCCGCTGCCGGAACATGAGGTCGATAAAGAGATCATCGGCGATATGGTGAAAATTTTGCTGGAAGAACTTGAAATCGATCGGGAGTGTTTTGGATCAACGACATTTAAGCGACAGGATATGGCGCAAGGGGTGGAGCCGGATCAGTCGTTTTATATTCAGAATTATGCTCGGATGATCGGTAAGCGACGGATTGATTTAACGGTTGATCCGCCTCCTGATTTAGCGATTGAGGTCGATGTTACTTCAAAAACTCAGTTTGATGCGTATGAGGCTTTGGGCGTACCGGAGTTGTGGCGCTATCAGGAGGGGCGGTTGCAGATTAGTGTTTTGCGATCGGGCAAGTATGCAGGGTCTGAGAGCAGCCCAACTTTTCCGAATCTGCCGATCGTGGATGTGTTTTCGCGGTTTATTCGACAGGGCTTGACTGAGGGCACAAGTCCGGCGCTAAGAGCGTTTCGTCGTTGGGTGCGGGACTGCGTGAGTGGGTAATGCGATCGCGAAATTGCAGCTAGACCTGTTGAGGAAGTAACGCTACGTTTTCGATTTTCTTAGAGGCATTGAGAATTTCAACCCCGATCACATTACCGTCTTGGTCGTAGTCTAGGATGATTCCGGGTTTATCTTGGTCGCTTTCTTCGATCGGAGCGTCTGACCATCGAATTCTCAGTACATCGACTTCGGCATCATATTTAGCTTGCATTACTCCCTCCAATATTTCTTAAGACACGGCATATGCTGTCAGCTTGCGGCGGTCTGGGGATTTGAAGGCGAGAACGATGTGATCCTTGGGAATGCCTGCGGCTTCTAGCTCATAGGCGATGCCGTCTTCGGTGCCGTCGTGCTGAATCCAGACCTTGTGATCGATAAGATCGAGATGCAGGAAGGAACCGTAGATGCGTTTTTGGTTCTGCCAGCCTGTTTCTAATAGTAGATAGTGGTCGCGATCGTGATCGAAGATAAGTTCTTGCTGAATGCCTTCTTCCTTTCCCATAAAGTCTGCGTAGTCTTGTAGCGTTTTTTCGATGATTTGGCGATATCTCTCTTTTAGGGAATCCATTGGACAATTTCCTCCTGTTTAGCGTTGAAAGTGATTAAGCGAATCACGCCGTCTTGCAGCAGGATTTCGCCTGCTTCTTCTTCAAAAACGGATTGGTAGACTGAATCTGTGACGGCTAAATAGAGCTTTCGGTTTGGATCGTAACGCGATAACAAATGGGTGTATAGGACAAATTGGCCCAAGGCATCTTCTAGGTCTTTCATGTCTGATGCGCGAGTAAAGCTTTTGACTTCGACTGCGATCTGTTCTGTGTCGCGTTGGGCGGCAATTAATCGTTCGGCTCCTAAATCAATATAGAGTTTTTTGCGGGTTAGGCGGAGAGTGAGCGGATCGTGGGTGATTGTCCAACCGTCTTTGATCAGGGCAGCTTTAACGGTGTCGTGATAGATGTCTTTTGCGGGCATTAGTCGGCTCCTAATGCTTCAAAGTGTGCCCAGGCGGTGCGGTAGTCGGTGACTCGATCGCACTTTTCAAAGGGGGCTTGATAGACGATCGTGCGTTGGATTGCGCCGCCGGGTTGGGTGTCGTCGGTGATAGTAACTTCGACGGTTCCTTCGGTAAGGTGTTTGATGTCTTCCCAGCCGATGATGTTTTGTTTGGGGTTGCCTTTGCGGGGGAGTCCGACTCCGACGAGTCCTTTGCTGGTGGTGAAGATGATGCGTCCGGTTTGGTCGTAGTAGGTTTCGCGTTCGTATTGCTGCATGACGGGGAACTGGACGCGATAGAGGGTGATGAGTTCTTCGAGGGTGAGGTTGAGGGCTTGGGCTGCGAGGACATCGATTTCGAGGAGTGCTTGGCGGCGGGCGTAGTCGGTGCGGAGGGCGTTTTGGCGTTGCCAGTGGGGGGTGAGGTTGTGGAAGAAGTGGGGGTCGAGGCGCGGATCGTTAGGGTTGCTCCAGGTGTCTTGTTGGAAGATGGGGTTCCAGCAGGATGACCAGAGATCGGCGTAGTGGGTGGTGAGACAGTTGAGGGCTAGGGTGCGAATGTAGGCTCTTGCGTTTAGCTCAGGGCATGGAAATAAAGATGCAAGTTCATCGCGAAAGTTACTCTTACCTGTTGTTTTGATGAAAAAGTCAAATGGGAGGGATGATGAAAGAGCAGTCAATTGTATGAGCTTTTGATTATCCTCAAATGTAAGAGAGAAACAACCGTCAATATGTCCAACGCCTCTTGGAGCAATTGCACTAATGAGTGTTCTTTCTCCTGATTGACTCAGCATTTTTCGACAAACTAACCGATAGAAATCTGTGACGGGAAGCCGATCGCCCCACGGAACTTTGGGAGTACGATCGCGGTATTCGATCGGCTCACAGTCAGGAACGTAGTTAGTGCGAGGAAGATAATCGTCTGGTAGTTGAGCTAGATCGAGGATGTCATAAGCTTGATTGCTACTGCATATTGTTCGTGGAGTTTTGCTTAAAGGATTGCCAACAGAAAAATGAGGTCCGGAGAGGATCAAGTTTGATGTGGCTTCTGGAAACTGAGTGTTACGGCGAATAGTATGATCTTTTCTAACAGCGTTTGTCTCGTCAAACATCACAGTTGCAGAATATTTGCCTTGTTGTCTACCAAGGCGATCTGCTTGAATAGCAAACTTTTCGAGAACTGCAATTAGAGATTGCGAATGCAAGCAAGAAAGGCGAGCTTGTGTATGTGGAGTTCCTTCTGCATCATAAAGTTGAGCAAAAAGGTGTAAAACTTCTTGCTCAACATGAATTACTCGGTTTGAATGTCCTCTTAACTCCCATTTCCCATTTTCATCCTTGATACCAGGAATCGAGCCATTATTTTGAGCTTCAAAAGAGGAATTCAAAGTATTGGGATGAAACAAATTAGACAAACTGCAAAAGCTCAATTGCTCTCGAAAAGCACCGTATACGTTGATGCTATAAGTTGTTTCGTCATGCACCTCAGCAAACAAAAAGATTTTGTTTTGAAATTGGAAGTGATACCTTAACTTTGAATAAAGCTTCTCTCTAAGTTCACCACCTTTCGGATCGTCGTATACACCTTCAGGATGCAGAAAACCTGATACACCAGTCGATCGACTAAACATCCAAGCTTGCGGCAAAAAGCACTTAAACAAATTCGTTTGAATGCCTTTTAACAAGGGATAGTTCTGCACCGCATTCAAAAAATTCTGTGTTCCTTCCGCGTCCTCATACTCCAGCAAATACAGTTGTCGCAATCGAGCATTTCCCTCAAACGCCGCCTCCCGCTTCAGCGCCAGCGCACTCGCCGACAAATTCCGCAGCACCACCAGCGGATCAGCATCCCCCAACACCCCGCCCTCACTCCACTCCACCTTAATCCAAGGCGGATTCCCCACCATCAAATCAAACCCACCCCGCTGCAAAAACAAATCCGCAAACTCCAACTCCCAATGAAAAAACCGATGCTGCTCTGCAATCCGTCCCACCAGCCGCAACCGAGGATAAAACACCGTCAGCTTATCCAAATCCACATAGCCCCAAGTCGTCAAAAACAGCTTGCCCTGTCCCTGCTCCTGCGTCTCTGGAAAAAGCTGCATCTGCTCCACTGCCGGAGCCAACATCTCCGTCTCCCCCAAAATCGCCCCAATCTCCTGCAAAAACTCCTCCCGACTCGGCAACTGATCCGCATCCGCAATGCTCCAAAACCACAGCGCACACCAATAATCCATCACCAACTTCAGCCGCCGATAAGCCCCCGCATTCGCCACCCCTTCCGATAGCTTCTCTTGCAGATAAATCTTATCCTTCTGCTCCAGCGGGCTACCCCGTCGCGCCCCATCTCCCTCGATCGCTTGCCCCCAAACCACCAACGGATCAGTCGTACGATCGCGAATCTTCGCCAACTCCTCTGCATACGACTCCCAAAGCTGATCAATCCGCCCACTCAGCCGCACCGCATACTCCGCCTGCTCCGCCGTCAGTTCCGTTTTCGCAAACTGCTTCTGCCACTCGCTAATTTGTGCGATCGCGCTTGGTTCCATCGCCTTCACCACCTTATCGGCATAGTTCGCCATCCCCGGATCGCCCAGCAAAAAGTGAAAGATCGCATCATCCGGTAAAGCCTGCCCTAGCGGAATCCGTTCTGGTTCCTGCTCAAAGTGCTTCGCTACGCCCTTTTTGAGCTTCGTCACCTGCTTGTGTCGATAAACCTGTCGCCGCGCACCAATCAGCGAATTCCCGCAATTTAGCTGCAACCCAAACCAAGGCACAAACACCTCACCTTCGATCGTTTTCGTCCAGCTTTCCCCCCGCTCATTCGTCTCGGTCACAGTTGTCCGATCGCGATAAATACAGTTCAACCACAGAGAAACCTCAGCAAGCTCCATTGCGATCGGGTTCTTATCAATCCCATACACATTACGATCCGCCAGCAGCATCTTCACTTTTTGCTTCTCGATCGTCATGCGATCGTGCGGAATCCGTTCATTCAACTCATCCTGCTTGCGCTCCAGATACGCCTCCGACATCTGATCCACCACTTCATTCAAAAACGCTGCGCTGCCCATTGCAGGCTCACACACCGTCAGCGTCAAAATCTCATCCGCCGTCTTATCTTGCAGCAACTCCTTCAGCGCATACTTCACCAAACACTCTGTCAACGACTGCGGCGTATAGTAACTCGCGCTTTTTTGTCGATCGCGCCCCGCCAACCGAAACAGAAACTTACCTCTCTCATGCAGTCGCGGCTTCTTCGTCTGCGGATCAATCACCCGCTCATCCGGCTTAAACTCATCCAAGCGATCGGCAGGCACAAAATAGCCCACCTCCAAATCCGATCGCTCCTCTCCCGCAGGCTTCACCTCATACAGATCTTCCTCTGCCAAAAACGCCGACAAACTCAGCAAGCCCTCATACACCTCACCCAACTGATTCACCCCGAGTTGAGCGTAGCTAATCCGTCCCCGTCGCTGTCTCCCCTTTGCCCGCGACAGCGACATCAACTCCAACACCTGCCGCATCACCCCATTACGAAACTTCACCCCGTTGATCATTTTGGTGCGATCAGGATCAAACAGATGGCTCTTCAGCGCAGGCAGCCGAAACGTATTGTGAATCGCATCTTCAGCACTCTGCAACTCTAGCTGCATAAAGTCCTGCACCGGATACCCCAACCACAGCAACCGAAACAATCGCCGCACCGAAACATCAATAAAATACCCGGCTTCATCCTCTTGAGTCAGCAACTCCGTCTGCTCCAAATCCCGCAGCGATTCTAGACTGTACCCTTCTCGATACACATCAGACCCCATCGGCACATAGCCCAACTCCGGTCGCGCCTCAATATAAAACACAAACAGCAGCCGATACACCCAGCGCAAACATTCTTGCTTAAGCTGATCTGGGTCAATCTCCCGCTCTCCCCGCTCCTGCTGAATCTCGCTCGAAAACACCCGCCGCTTACTTACTGTGCGCCGATAGTGCAGCACCTCATTTCCGAGCAGTTCGATCGCTTCTCTCAGCGCAAACTTCAAATCCTCAGAAACGCTGTAAGTGTGCCGATGACTATTCTCATCTAACTCATCAAGCAGCGCACTCCCTTCTGTCGGACAAGTATGCTCCCGATGCAATAGAGTTGCCGCTGCCAGCAATGAATCAGCATCCCGTTCGTTCAACAACTCCGACCAATCAAACCTCAATAGCCGCGACGCATTCCACTTATGTCGATCCACCAACACCATCTGATCAATGCTAATTAACAAAACCCACCGAGGCGGATCATTTTGAGCAAAAATGTGGTCTGTCAGTACCTCTTCCAAACTGACATCCTGCAAATGTCCGGCTTCTGGCAACCCATCATTCTGTCCCGGCAACATCAACGACAAAATATCGATCGGTTCAGCCGTCAGATTAAATCCTTCTACCACCCAAAGCAGCGGCATCCCATTACTGCGTCGAACTTCAGCCACGATCGGCAACAATCCATCATCATCCAACACCCGGATCTGCGGCTTCCACTCATAGCCCAAAATCTCTAACACCTGCCGAAAAAACTCCCGCTGAAGCGATCTCTGTTCCGCCTGCTCGCGAGTCCGAGTCCGCAGCTTGAAATAATCCTGCCGCAAGCTACCCAATTGGCGATCGGGAGTCTGTTCTTCTGCCTGCTCCTTCCATCGTTGCGCCACTCCTTTCAGGTCTTCCTTGAGAATGGCATCTAGGTAGTACGCTGAGTAAAACTCGTTTTCGTTTGCAATTCCGGTAAGTGCCATAGCAGTAAACCTAGCTTTGATTAATTAAGTCAGTCAGCAGTTGAGCGACAAGAGGACGCAATTGAGGTAGGCTATCCTGGCTGGTATTCCACAACACTTGCAGATTCACTCCAAAATATTGATGAATCACCTTGTCTCTCATGCCAGCCATGCCTCTCCAATTAATTTCGGGATATCGATCACGCAGGTCTTGAGGAATACTTTTTGCTGCCTCTCCAACAATTTCAATAGATCGCGTGAGTGCGAAAATCGTTTTCTGATCAGCTTCAAACTCAGCGAATGTCATCCCTTGAGTAAATTCCGCAGCAAGGTCGATCGTATCTAGAATGTCTTGCAAGTAATCTTCAACCCGTCGCGAAGTCATAGATAGATTACCTCTTGAAGAATCCGTTCTCCAATTCGGGGCTTTAGTCCATCTTTCATCACCAAATCAACTTTTATGCCCAGTACGTCACTCAAATGATTCTCCAAATCACAGAACTCTAAAAGCCCAAATCTTGCCGACGGGTCAAACTCAACCAAAACATCGATATCGCTTGCTGATGTCTGTTCTCCGCGCACATACGATCCGAAAATACCTAGCGATGTCACTTGATAGCGATCGCGCAATTCTGGTAAGACTGCCTGTAAGACCTGAATAATTTGCTCCAACGCTGGAGAAGCGAAGCGGGACTGCATCAGTTTTACCTCACTCGGATTTAAGGACTGCAACCAGTTTAATGTAAGGGTCTGGTTCCGTCGTCATCGACAGTTCAACCCAGTCCTGATAATCCTTAAAAATCTTCTTAATGTAACTCAATTCTCCCTGGCGGCGTTGCTGTTTAATCGTCTCCGGGCGTTTGTCACCTTCAAATCGCAATTCCATCTGCTCAAGGTGATTTCCTCGGAGTCGTTCTAGCCGTTCCTGCTGTTCCTTTAGCTTCGGTGCTAGGGCTGCCTCAAACGTTTTTCGCTCTGCTTGCAAATAAGTCAGCGCTTTCGCGATCGCTTCCCGTCTCAGCGGCAAAAGATCTTCTACTTCAGCCGCTCCCGGATTAGGGATCGATCGTTGCCCAATCCCAGTTCGCGATGCCGTTTCTGAAAAGGGTTCAATTCGCTGAAATTTGCCGCCTTCAAACACTGCCGACACCCAGCGATTGATCACAGGCGACCCCCGACGATTCGGAAAACTGCCAAACAGCACAAATGCCGCCTCCTGTTCTGCCATTCCTTGATCGAGCAGCAGTACCGGAGCCTGATGTCGCCCAAACCGAAACAAACAGCGATCGGTCAGCCACTCCATTAGCGGGTGCAAGTCCCACAAGTATTGTTTGTCTGTCCAGCTTGCCTCCTGTCGCCGCGCTTCTTCCATCGCCTTCATCATCTCCACGGGGCGATCGGTCAAGTGCAGCAGCCTAGTAGGACGAATCTCACGCGGTAAACGCTCATATCGCCGCTCTAATTCAGCAGGTAGCTGGAGTTCAACAAAGCGATCGAGTTCATTGACATTAAGATTTGGCGGCACTGTCTCAAGCGATTGGAGAGCCGCGATCGCGTATTTAAAAGTTGAAGGAAACAAACTCAGTAGCGTCCCAGTTTCAGTCGCTTCAATTTCAGGCGAATTCTCTGCGGCTGCGTCCTCGCTCTCAAACCAACTGAAAATATTGAACTCGCCACCACTTGCAGCATTCTGATCCAATTCCTGAGAAAAATCTGCTGCTGTGCCTGCTTCGATCGCTTTCGCCGTGACCTCTTCTTCTGCCTCTGCCTCAAACACGCCCATAAACACGGACGGATCGCCAATGTTTTTAATCGCCTGTTCGTCTTTGTCGAGCAGCACCTTGATAATCCGCTCCACTTCATCCATCCGCTCGATCTGCGATCGCGTCAACAAATAGCGAATCTCCGGTTGTCGAGTTTGCCCATAGCGATCGATCCGCCCATTGCGCTGCTGCAACGTCATCAACGACCAGGGAATATCAAAGTGAATCAGCTTGTGGCTCTGATAGTGCAGATTTAACCCTTCCGAAGCGACTTCCGTTGCCAGCAAAATTCTCACCTTTGCATTTTCCTGCCCAAACGCCTCCACAATGCGAGTCTGATCCACATCTGGAAGTCCGCCATCAAGAATCGCGATCGCGTCTGGCTTCAGCTTCAAATCCCTTGCCAACTGCACCTGCAAAAATTTCAAAGTTTCCAGCCGTCCCGTAAACAGAACTAATCGATCTTTCGGATCGCGCCCTGTCCAGCCAAAGTCTTTTTGAATCAGCTTCAGCAGCCGTTGATATTTAGAGAAGTCATCAACCTGAACTTCTCGTAGTGCTGCTTGTAAGGTTTCCAGTTCCATTACATCTGGTGAGTCAGCATCCTGTTTTGAGAGGCGAGTGAGCCGATTTGTCACCGTTTCCAGGCAAGCTGCCGGGCTAGAAAGCATTGACTTGAGTAACGTCGTTTTGAAGAGCTGCCCCGCTTTGCGATGATGATCAATACTGGTCAGCTTCAATTCATTGAGAATCTCAAACACCCGCTCTTCTGCGATCGATGCCTGCGACTCAACCGAATCAACATGACGTTCTGGCACATTCTGCCTCAAATCTTGCAGTACGTCTTTCTTAAATCGCCGGACATACAGATCGCGAATGTCGTCTTTTGTGTAGTGATCTGTGTTCGCGATCGCGGTCGGATCGAGCATATTCATCAAACTGGCAAAGCTGCCTGGACGACCATCATGCGGGGTTGCAGACAGCAAAATCAACGTATCTGAACGAGTTGCCAGTCGCTCTGCTAACTTTGCTCGCTGGGAAGCTCCCTGCCCCTTACCGCGCCGCGCCACATTGTGCGCTTCGTCGATCACAATAATGTCCCAATACGCCTGCTCCAAGTAGCTGCGATATTCCCGGTCTTGCTTCAGCGTGTCGATCGAAACAATTGTGCGATCGTAATAATGGAACGGGTTATGATTCCCAGGAATCCGCGTCCGAATCCGCTGAAGCTGCACCGAATCAAGCCGCACTAGCGGAATGGTAAACCGTAGCCAAAATTCTTTTTGAAACTGCACCATCATCGATTTAGTCGTGACAACCAGGATGCGTCGCCCGCGTCCCCGCCGAATTAATTCCGTCACCAAGATGCCACACTCTAACGTTTTGCCTAATCCCACTGCATCGGCAATTAAAATCCGCTGCCTTGGCATCTTCAATGCTTTTCCAGCAGGCGATAGCTGATAGTCCATCACATCCATCGCGGCTTGCTGCCCCTGATAAATGCGATCGTCATCTGGTACTGTCTGCCGCAGATGAGATTCAATGAACAGCAAACTGTGTACGTAGCCAGAAGAAGTGTCAGCCGTTAGCTCAGTTTCCTCCGGGCGCAAAACTTCTAGATCCTCTTCCAGTTGTTCAATGAATCGGGCAGTTCTTCCCCGAATGAATTCCGAGACTCCCACTGCCTCAATCACACGCCCCCCGTCTGATGACTGAGCTGTAGATTTGACTAACCATTCTGCATCTCGACACAGAATGCGGGCACCAGGGGCGATCGTTTTCAGCATGCCATTACCAGTGGAACTTTACTTTTATATACGCATTTGCGCTAAGTCAGGCTAAATTTGCAGTTGAACATTTTTCTAAAACTCAAGCAGAGGCGCTCCAGACTTCAGTTTCTCGCCTGGGTAAAGCCGATTGCCGCTTTCCTGAATGAGTTCTAGGTCTTTCAGTCGATGCACTAAATTCCGTTTAGAAACTCCTAATTCTTCCTGAATCGCATTAAGATGCCCCCAGTTCAAAAGATTTCGTCCTTTGCGGACTTCTTCAATTTTGAAGCGGGGCATTAATAAGCAACTCGCAAAATACTGCGCTTGCCACTCACGCCAATCATGTTGTGTTCTTTCAAGGTTCCGGTAAATTGTCTGCTCGTCTACTGTTTTGCATAAAAAGATTTGTCGATCTATCACTACGCCTAGAGAAAGTTCTGTTTGGACGATCGCTCCGTCTGCCTCACCTTGATTGACGTGCAAAACCCAATGCCCGATCTCGTGAGCCACAGTCGATTGATAGAGTCCTTCGTTGATGTGCAAAGCTTGAAAGTCCCGATTCAATTCAACCCGCCTCTCGGTGGGATAGATTTTGGCAGCGACTACACCGTCCTGATTAGGGTCAAAAGATTCCCAATCCACTCCAATGTCAAAGAAATCAGCCGTGCGTTCAGCCAGGTTTGACCACTTTTTAGGCATAAATCCTGCAATCTGCATCTCTGAGAGAATTTTGTCTGCCTGCTGCTCGATCTGCTGTTTGTTCAGTTGCCGATACGGTTTGATTACACCCACTTATGACTCCTCCGACCGTTTTTCTTGTTGAGCTTCCTGTAAAAGCCGCTGCACCATTTCAGGATGATCGCGAATTGTTCTAAGCAAAACTGGCATTTGCTCCTGATGCGTCTTGGCTAACTCTTGTACAACCTTGGCATCTGAGGCTGTAATTCTTCCAGCCAAATAGCTTAGCTTTTCAGCATCTAGCTCAAGATGTTTAGCGAGTGCTCGAATTACGTCTTCTTTGGGGGGGTAGTCTGCACGATCGTTCTCCAGCTTTGACAGATAGGTATAGTCAACTTCAACAAGGGCAGCAAGCTCTCGCTGACTGTACCCCTTCTCTCGACGAGCTGCCCGAATACTTTTTCCAAAAGCTTGATCCACTGCAACCTCTTTTCCTACATATTGATTATAACGGGGGTTGACGAAAGAAGTCAACATGGATTATCTTTGATAGCGATGAGTTGACGAGAGAAATCAACATCCTAAAACGCTTTATCTGAAGCAGGTTTTAGGGTGAAATTGCTTTCTGCACAGTTGCAGTAATTCTGTACTAAATCATCATGACTTGTGGAGTCAAATCATGCTTTCAGACCACTGGAGATTTGTTTCATGCAAACTGCCTGGAGACCGTTTTTCAGCTACAACCTTTGGAATCTATTCGAGCCAGCGATCGGGCAAGAGCAATGGCACTGCTCAATGAAACGGGGATTTCTTAAAGCTCGTGCTAAAGAACCAGACATTTCACCGCTGATTCAGCAGGAAACGGTTTTTCAGCAGGTTGGGTTGTTGGCGCAACAGGGGGTTTATGAGTTTCACCGTGATGAATCTCTTTTGAGTTGTACGGATGGGGTTCGCCAAGTTGCTGACATCTTAGAACTGAATAGCAAAAGTGATGAAGTGCGCGATCGCGTGACTCAAATCCTGCTCAACTATCATTCCAAGCCGATTCTATTGGGTCGTGAGATTCTCCGACTGATTCGAGGAGACGAAGGCTTCCCCAATCCGATTCTGATGCGTTCAGGGAATCAGGAGTACAAACTGTTTGCAGCGATCGACTGCATTTTCGTTGAGCCAGATGGGACGCTCCACATTCTAGATTTCAAAACTGGAAAGTCAGACTCCGATCGCCGCCAAGCCTATGTTTACTTGCTCGCTGCTCGATACCTTTACCCAAATCGTCCTGCGGTTGCGTCCTTTTACAATCTGGAGTCACAAATGTGGTCAAACCGCATCACAGCATCAGGTGTGCAGTTGCAAGTACTGGAGACGGATATCTTTCAGCTTGTGCAGCAACACCAGAAGGATTTGCATCGATACAAGCGTCAATCTGTCCCATTCCAGGAGGTTTTTCCGCCTCATCCTGGGTATCAGTGTCGTAGCTGTCAATTTCAATCCGTGTGCAATTTTGCAATTTAGTGGAGCATTGACCGATGATTGCGCTAGCTGTTCAGCCTCTTGTTCAAGACAAAAACTGCCTGAGTGAAATCTTTTTACTAAAAGAGGAAGAACTCAATCTTGTCAGCTTTCGACTATCACCGCGTACCGATCGCGAAGATGGTCTGAGATTGAGTTACCGGTTCTCACGTCATTTTCCCGATGTTGCAGTCGTTTGGAAAGAGGGTCTCTTTTTTGGGATTGCTAAACAAGCCCAAGTTTTACCGACTGAGACAGAATGGGCAGAAGCACTTGCATACATTCGACGTGAATTTTTTGAACCGTCTGATCCTGAGTGGCGCTTGCAGAGATCGCTCAATCCGCAGGTGACTCCAGATATCCTTGCTGAGTTTGCCGAGCAGATCTTGAGCGTAAGCCAGCCGTTCAAACTAAAGATTGTACTTTCCGAGCAAAGGGTGGAGGTTAAGCGCAAAGCAGATTTTGGTGCCGAAACGGTTGAGATCGCTAACACGCTTCAGCCCGCATTAGCATTGTCTCCGCATAGTCGAATGACTTTTCAAGGAACGCTAAATGATTTTCTGGCAAATCACCCTTATCGTCAGAATCCTGAAAAGCTTTTGGTCGGCTTGAAGGTCGAAACTCTAGATACTGATAGCACTGCCACGATCGAAGAAATTGTGGGCACGATCGCAGAGCATCGCAGTACCTTACTGGCAAAAGCGAGTGGGGCGATCAGCCGCAAGGCTTTAGAAGAGGCTCCGGATGATCAACCCGTAGTTGCTGTACGTTTTGGACAAAATAGTAAGCGGCTCTATCCCTACGCGATGGCAGCTTTACGCCCCTGTGTTACTGCTGAAACTGCTAACCAGTTGGACATCGATTTTGGCTCTCTCTTGGAAGCCACTAAGATACGTTATTCAGAACGGCAAGCACTTTTGAAGGAATACAGCACAGCAGCGAAGCAGGCATTGCCTCCATATGGAATTCAATTCCTAAAAGCGCTGAACGGTAAAGAGAATAGCGATCTGTTTTGGTTGCCTGATCGACAGATCGAGCAAACGCCAATCCTGTTCGGGAAAGGTGTACAGGAAACCTATAGCAGCATTCTAAAAGGACTAGCTAAAGGCAGTGTCTATCAGCGCCACCGCGATTACCAAGGGTTAGACAATCGACCGATTCGGGTTGCAGTTTTAAATTTACTGAATCCTGAGATGAGAGCTGATCGATTGATTCAGCAGGTTAAGCAACAAACTGAACGCTATGGATTCAAAAGCTTACACCTGAATCCAGAGGCTGAGGAAATCTTGGTTGAGGATTGGAGCAGTCCAGAAGGCAGGGCAGTTTTAGAAGAACGACTTGATGATTTAATGGTAGTCAAACCTGACATCGTGTTTGTGTTTTTGCCGCAGAACGATCGCGGCAGCGATGATACTGATAGCGGTAGCCTCTATCATCGAATTTACTCCAAGCTTCTCCGGCGACAGATAGCGAGCCAGTTCATCTACGAAGATACGCTGCGAGGGGTAGAAGCGAGATACATTCTCAACCAAGTAATGCCTGGACTGTTAGCGAAATTAGGAAATATTCCTTTCGTCCTAGCGACTCCACTTCAAGTGGCTGACGTTTTCATTGGACTCGACGTAGCCCGTTCCAAGAAGAAGCGGCTATCGGGCAGTATGAATGCCTGTGCTGGGGTCTGTTTGTACGGAAGCCAAGGCGAATTTATTCGGGCAAAGTCAGAAGATGCTGCGATCGAGGGAGAAGAAATTCCCCAACGCTTTTTAGAGGCTTTATTATCAACAGGCGAGCTTAGAGGCAAAACTGTTTTGATTTATCGGGATGGACGCTTTTGCGGAGATGAAGTCACTCACCTACTAAATTGGGCACGGGCGATTCAATCCCGGTTCATTTTGGTTGAGTGCCGTAAATCAGGCACATCAAGGCTTTATAATCTCCCACAAGCAGTATCTGGGCTTCGCAGCATCACAGCTCCAACTCGTGGACTCGGCTTAAAGCTATCTCAGAACGAAGCAATTTTAGTGACCACTCAAGTCGTTGAAAGAATTGGTGTTCCCCGCCCAATCCGATTAACAGTTCGTCCAGAAGGGCATCAAGTGCTGATCGAACAAGTCCTAGACGCGACTTTAAAGATGACCCTGCTGCATCATGGTGCGCTAAAACCACCAAGACTGCCAATGTTATTACATGGTGCCGATCGATTGGCAGATTTACGTTTGAATGGGGTTTATGTACCTGAGTGCGATCGACAGTTTTGGCTGTAGGGCAATCATTCGATTAGCTTAAACCTTATAGTTCTAGTTCTTGATCCAAAGCTTTGTTCGTTTCGTAAATGGGTGAAGATCGCTGCACTTGTTGTTGGCACTGTGGATCGATCGCACGATGATAATCAATATCATTGTGAGTAATATTTTCTGGTTGCCCAACGAGCGCCCACTGATTTTCACCTTCTTTACGAGCCACGAATAAATTTTGCCCGTCTTTGCTGCGGGTATAAGTAAGTTCTTGAGTCTCGTGGTTCCATTCTCCAATGTAGTGAGGACTATGAATTCGAGTCTGAACGGGACTCATCAGATTAGACCATTCCTTGACCTCAGATTGCCTTTCCATTAGAGCAAGCGCTGACGGAAACATTGCTTCCGCCCACTGCCACTGTTGTTCTTGCTCATCTGTGAGTTCAGGTAATTTTAATTGTTCTTCTTGATCGTCGAATGCACGTTCCTCAAGACTGAGACGCTTCTTTTTATCTGAGCTTAAAACCTGCGAGTGATACAACTGATGAATGAGATCGTGATCAGAGTAAGGCGGCTGAACAATCTGCTGAATTTTTTGCCAGCGATCTCCTGTTGGGGATGCTTGGGAAGATGAATCTTCACCGATAGAGTCTAACTCCAGCGCGAGTTGAGGCTGTACACTCATTGGAGATTCTATTAACTGATGAATGTGCGTATCGTCTCGTTCTGGCTCATAACTTATCTGAAAGTAGTTTTGCAGTCCCGGAAACGAGTAGCCGCGCCCCAAACTGCTCCCCGCGAACTTAATCTCATTGAGCTGAAAACTAATCCCTCTAGGCGTGCGATCGAAATAAACTTTCACTTCGATTCCCTGAGATTGTAGACATTCAATGAATCTTGGCATTGACGGCTGATCTGAAGCGCTAACCTGAATAGCACTGAGCAAACGTTGCCGCACTGAAATGTCAGGTGGTCGATCGCGAATGCCCTGCTCGTATTCAGCTTGCTGCTGCTCAGATCGATGAACTTCCGCAAAGCTAGGAGCAGATTCAGCCGTTTCCCAGCTAAATTGCAGCTTTGGTAGTCCATATCGTTCTTCAATGTCTCGTAATACAGATTGGGCTTTGTAGTAGTCCCAGCTATCGCGGACACAAACACCTTCTTCGTTAGTTCTGCCCCAAATGGGGTGAACGTGATCGTGGTCTTGGTCGGTGTGTCGCGGAAGAATGAAAGGGTGTTCGTCATATCCCATCCCATCGCGGAAGTCCTGAGTCACTACTTCCCACAATTCATCTGACAGCGTCCTGCCTTTTTCAACGCTCATCTTGCCATGGTAGATATGACGTTCAACCGCACGATTAAGGGGTTGAGCTAACAAAAGTTCACGAGCAACTTCAGCGGAAGATTCGGAGATAATTGTCCCACCGACGCATATGGACCCAGGCTTGTTAAGCGCATAATCAACAGCCTTGTAGACGTTACGAGGTTTAGCGTGAATGACAAGTGGCATAACACTGATTTAGGAAGATCGCATTTTTGAACTTGAAGCAGCTTTCAATAAATGAGTTGCACCTTGCGGCGACTGCATTGCCCAAATCTCTTGAAGAACCGCTTTACTAATTTGCTGATTCTCGGAAATCGCAGCTTCAAGGTTGAGAATGTCCGCCCCTTCAATTCGTCCCAGCTTTGCTTGATTTTTGAGATAGCGTAAATTGTCAAGAATCCGTGCCTGCATCCAGTAGAATTGGACTGCCACTTTGTAGCTTGGAAAATCAGCACTGTGGACTGGAAGCCTTTGGTAGCACAAAACATGGCGACAGAATTCACTGAAGGTTAAGTTATAGCGATCAAGCGTGACTTGAGCAAGTTCATGTTCATTCTGGGTCTTAAAGACAGCCTCCATTCGAGGCTTGCGAGTTTTTTTGGACATAATCCTGACTTGCGTGAATTTAACAATCTCTTCTACTAGATCGGACTAATAAAGGCAGAATACTGATTAGCTTTATGCTGACCTCAGATATATCTAATTCTAGACTTTCTATTCTAAAAAACTTCATTTTACAGTTCAGATTTAAGCAAATTTTTGTGTTTACAGGTTTATATGTTTATAGGTTTATATATTAGTAGCTTAGACACTTTGTTCATCATTAATGAGTAAAGAATAACGCTTTGCTCATTGGCGGCTCTCTTTTTCGGAAGCAAACAATAGAGCAAGTTAACTCTTCAGATTCAGCCTTGAATTTACAAATAGATGATATAAGTTTTAGTCAACTCGTAACTCTGATTCAAATCGAGTGATGACAGTGATGGGTTCTTCCGTTCCCAATCGGAAGCAATTGCTGTACTAACTAAACCAGAAACTAGGTTAAACCGTACTTGAATCATTCTAATTGAGATCCAGAACGATCTCTAAACCCTTAGTTTCTTGCTTTATTCAGTTGGCTAGAAAATAGCCGGATCATAGCATAGCTGGAACATCCAGGAAACTAGAACATTATCATCAAGGAATAATCGGAGTGTGATGTCAAGTTACGGTTTTGATCCACCTTTCATCATTTATTTACGGTTTTGATCCAATTCCATAGTGAGAGTCCAATCCATTCATTACGGTTTTAATCCGATTTTATACATATTTTTGTTGACAATTTACGGTAAAAAATTGATAGGTTCCGATTGCATAAAGCAAGCTTTTACTAGATAGGTGTGCAGAGTGAGTACAGGCGAAGTACAGCTTCATCTGAATCGGACTTCACATAGTGGATGTCTCGCTCAATCTCAACAATTATCGTTTTCTATCCTTCGGTAGATTGCATCAAGTCAAAATTCGATAATTAAATAGAAGAGACTCTAACGGTGCATGGCTTGAAGCTTCACGTTCCGATTTAGAGTTTCCCATCACCCAAGTTTTCGGCAATGCCACTTTGAATTGAAGGTCGTTTTCCATTTGGAGTTGCTCCACAGCTAGATGGAATCTGACTCAACATATTGCGCCCGCATCGGATGTCCAATTCTGAGACTGGGCGTAGAAGGGAATTGCCATTGTTTACAAAAATCAGTGGAACAAAATTAGTCATGCCCAGACCTAAAACGATCAAGCCACCGGATATTGCCGTTGTGGTTGATCTCGGTTCTTACGGAACCAAAGTGCTAGTACGCAGTCTCAACGGAGAGACTCAGTGTTTCCTCTTCCCACCCCATCAGATTTCACTCTCACCTCAGCAAGTTGAGGCACTAGAATACCAACCTAAACTGCCTGCGGATACCCAAATCTGGATTAAGTCTCCCCAAGGCTGCTCTGCGGTTGGGAAGTTGGCGAAAGTCAGGTTTGGTGCACAGTTAGGCTTGAGTCTCCTGAAAGTAGATTCTGCGATCGCTAAAGTGTTAGGAGTACTGTGGGTCTTGCAGCAGGAACTGGGACTGTCTGCCAAATTCAAGGTTGCCTTGAGTGTGCTGCTACCGCCAGGAGAATACGCGGATCGCGCCCGATTCAGAGCAGATCTGATTGCGGCTCTCAAAATGTACACAACACCATCAGGTCAAATTACCGCAAATCTGACCCATCTGCTTTGCTTGCCTGAAGGAGGAGGAGTGGTGCTGTCCCGTCGCCAGCATGACCCGCAATTCAACCAGAAAAAGGTGGTAGTCTCGATTATTGGGGGTCGTAATGCAAGTGTTCTTGTCTATGAGGAGGGGGTATATGCTGCCGCCTCTACCTCAAATTTAGGCTTCATCGATTTAGTTCGGGGAGTTTTGCAGCGTACGAGTGGAATGGATGCTGAGGTACTGATTCCCTTAATTGCCAAAGCGGGATCGAAACCGATGCCGTTTCACTTCGTTAAGGCCAGCCGCAGATCGCAAGACTCTGATCGGCAACAAGAATTAGTGGAACTGGCGCAGGCAGTATCTGAGGCGAGGCAGGAGACTTTTACCAAGTTGGTTGCCTGGTATCGGGAAGTGTTGCCCGCGAATTGGGACGAAATCATCTTCTGTGGCGGAACAGCAGACTATTACAAAGATGATTTATCAGCAAAGTACAGCAAGCCCACCAGCGGACAAACCGTGTGGTTTCACGGCGGCATCAAGTTACCTGCAAAACTCAACGATTATGGCTTAGGCGTGCGTTTATACGATCCGTACGCAGCATTCGAGCAGTTGGTGGTCGCTGTAATGCCTGAATCAGTGGAGGTGGAGCATGGCTAACTCAGACTTGCGAATTGACTTTCGCTGGGAAGTGGAACCGAATTCTGCTGATGCCGCTTTGGTACGCTATTTGAAAACGCATCCCCACCGCTCTGTCAAGTCTTTGATGATTGAAGCTACCCAGATATATCAGTCATTGGACGTACTATACGCACAAATGTCTGAGGGAGTGTTGGATTTTAAGCAGTTTCAGATTCAGGTTCATTCCCAAGTTGCACAAATGGCAGCGCGAGTTGCTATGGGATGTTATGTTGCTGAAATTGACCCTGCTTCATTGAACGTTTTGTCTAAGAGCAGTGCTGCCGCACTGTCTCTGCCCGTTCGGGACAAGAAATCGTCACCAAATGGTCAATCAAGCCGCTCTGCTCCAACAGAGTCTGTCCCTAATTCAGCTTTGTGGCAGGGGTTTGAGCTTGAGCAGCTACCCCAGGACGAAGACGAGGAGTAACTGTCTATTCGTTTCCTGGCATATGTAACGCTGTCTGTCTAGTGACTGCATAGTTCTACAATTCTTGCGTATTTCATGCTCGATGCTGCGATCGAGCCTCTGTATCGAACGATATCGGGGTTCAACCAGAAATGTTCGCAATTATTACGCAATTCCAGTCCCAAGATTGAGAAATGCGCGTAATTATTGCAAACATTTCCGCTATCCACGAATGCCTGTCTCCATCCTCCATAGGAGCTTGAGGTAAAAAAGCCCCTAACAGCAATTCTCCAATTTCATGTCAGGAGTTACGTTCATGCCAAAATTACATTTGATTTCTGGTTTACTTGGCGGCATGGGTAAGTCCCTATTCGCCCGCACCATGATTCATATCCATGAGTCGAGAGGAATTTCTTTTACAGCGTTCGATGCAGATCCGCAGAGCTACAACGTTCACAAATACTATCCGCACTGCACCGAGCGGATGGAGATTTCCAAGTCGGATTTTAAGAGTACAGATCGAGTGATTCAGACGCTGGAAATGGGCACGGCGATCATTGTTAATCTAGCCTCCAGTTCTGGGGCAGCAATAACTGCTTGGTTTGAGCGAGATGATTTATTCAACTTGCTAAAGGAAATGGGTAAAGACGATCTGAGGCTGCAATACGAGTTGGTGAACTGGTTTCTTTCGGATGGTTCAGAGCTAAGCATCGACCAGTTCTTGGGCACAGTGAAGCAGTTTGAGCTATATGCAGACACAATGACGCATGTGCTAGTAAGAAATCTCGGCAAAATAGATGGGTGTAATGCAGAAGGCTGGACCCGAATGGTTGAGCAAGAGCCGTTGAAACCTGTGTTCAATGCAAGTAATGTGAGATCGGTTGAGTTTCCCCGCTTTCTAAAGCCGGAAGGCTTTGATGGCATTGAGTTTACCTTTGCCCAAGCGATGTTAGCAGATAGAGCAGGTGATGGAAAGCGGCTTAATCGGCTCGATCGCCGACGGGTGATCAGGTTTATTTCAGATGTTGAAGCAAATGTTGCGGCATTAGGATTGTTAGATGCGCCGATTAGTAAGTCAAAATCCAAATTAGATGGGGCGGCAAAGAGTTCTTAGTCCTTGTGTAACCCCGTCTTCAACAGGATTGAAACCATCGCAACCTCGTTCTATATTTTTGCGATCGCAAACCTCAACCGACTTTTTGCCATCCCGTCCACATTAGGTGAGTATAGGTTGTCGCACATAGCCGAAGTACTGAGAATTGTTTGAGTGAAGGTTGAGCACCCTCGACCTTCACAATTCATCTGGGTGGGCTACCGCAAGTCGTCATGCTAACACTGACACAGATCAGGATTTGAGTTTACACAAGTTCATCTAATTAAATAAGTAACAATGCTTATTCAAGCCTATTACCAGTGCTACAATCTCTCAAAACTCAACTTGGCATATTCAATTTGAGAGATTGATTTTGAGAAGAGTTTTGAGAACGAGACGAATAGATTTGCAGGATTAGTTTTAAATCAGCATTTTAATTCTCACAAACGACCGTTTTTGA
>JALOOO010000002.1 GCA_025454375.1 Leptolyngbya sp. Prado105
TCGCTGTTCAGCAAGGTCACTCGCTGAAAGGTCACAGTCCGGTTGAGTAACACTCTTCTCAAGCTCGTTTCCAACTGAGCTTGTCGCACCAATCTCGCAAAACCAATTCCCAGTGGAATCATCAAGACCACTGTTAATGCAAGAGTTGAAAACAGCGGTTTGTGGGCACGTCGTAAGGGAGAACAACCGATCATCAGAAACGTTAGCATACAGGCAAGCGTGATGCCGAGCAGATTCGTTAAGTAGAGCAGTGTTGCGCCGAGACTGAGGGAGCCATCTAAGCGAGAAAGCCCCAATCCAATCACACAAATGGGAGGCATCAATGCAACCGCGATTGCAGTTCCTGCCAACGTGCCTGAAATCTTCGGCTGCCATTTTGCGTAGGCGCTGATTGCTCCGGCTGCGATCGCAATGCCTAAGTCGAGCAAGGTGGGACGCGATCGCGCCAAGATTTCGGAGCCAAAATTGGGAAGATTGACCAGCACGCCTAACGTCATCGCGATCGCAACGGCTCCAATGGTTCCAAAGATGACTGATCCCAAGCCGTGACGAAACAGCCGCACATCGCCTGTCAATGCCCCAAATGCTAACGCTCGAATCGGTAACATCAGGGGAGCAACAATCATTGCACCAATGATGACGGCTGAGCTATTCGTTAATAAACCAAATGTTGCAATAATACAGGAGCCAACGATCAAAACGAAGTAAGGACGATCCGGAGTCGCTTCATCTAACAATTCAGTTTGCAGTTGTCGCAGGCGATCAGGCGGAACAGGCAGACGACGAAACTGCCGAAGCCCTTTTCTCATAGACGTTTGACGCAACCACTTGCGAAAACTAATCAACATAGCATCCTCCCATCCCCAGGCTTGAATAAGCTCTTCACTGATTAGCTTCTAACCTGGGAAAGGGGTCATCTAGCGCAGGTCTGAATAGGCTGAACGCGCACTCCAAAGAGATAACGAGGGCAGCGTGAGGCGAGAAGTCGTTCTGAGGATCTCAATTTCCCGTTAGGATGATAGAAACCTCACCTATTCAAGTTGATGACCGACTCTGTGAACCCACTTCTAGCCCTCAACTACGAGCCTGCGTTTGAGCGTTTAGGAGATGATTTTTCCGATCGCGTTTCTGCCGCTAATTTTCCCCAGCACATTCTGAGATTTCGCAATGACGATATCTTGACGCAATTGGGCTTGAGCGATGTCACAGACGAGCATTTCATCGAAGCATTTGGTAAATTTCAGGGGCGCGAACCCTTGCTTGCCATGCGCTACCACGGGTATCAGTTCGGAACTTACAACCCGGCTTTAGGAGACGGGCGGGGGTTTCTATATGGGCAAGTTCGCGCTCAAGATGGCGAGTTGTATGATTTCGGAACAAAAGGCTCTGGGACAACGCCTTATTCGCGAGGGGGGGACGGTCGCCTGACCTTAAAAGGCGGAGTGCGCGAAGTATTAGCGGCGGAAATGCTGCACCGCTTAAAGGTGAGAACTTCGCGCTGTTTTAGCCTGATTGAAACGGGGGAAGGACTGTGGCGTGGAGATGAGCCTTCACCGACTCGATCCTCTGTGATGATTCGCTTTAGTCGATCGCATATTCGCTTCGGGACTTTTGAGCGACTTGATGCGATCAATCGCAAAGATTTGATTGCGATTTTGCTCGACCATGTGATTGAGATTTACTATCCGCACTTGATGAATGAGCCAGATCGCTATGCTTTATTTTATGCAGAACTCGTTGAAAAAGTCGCCGAATTAGTTGCGCAATGGATGGCAGCAGGATTCTGTCATGCCGTGCTAAATACCGACAACATGTCAATGACTGGAGAAAGCTTTGATTATGGTCCGTATGCTTTTATTCCGGCGTATCAACCTGAATTTACTGCGGCATATTTTGATTACTATGGACGCTATGCCTATGCAAATCAGCCCGAAATTTGCTACTGGAATTTAGAAATGTTGCAGGCTCCGTTGAAGCGAGTCATTTCGGCAGAAGATCTCAAATCGGGATTGTCTAAATTTGCCGATCGCTATGAAAAATCTTATCGTCAGAGAATGCTATATCGGTTGGGATTCGATCAGTTAGAATCGGCGATCGCGGCAAATTTGATTCGAGAAACGGTGCTATTTCTCAAGGAATCTCAAATCGACTATCACGATTTCTTTGCTCAGATTGCTCAACAGTTCGATCGCAGTTGGAGCGAGAATGCAAGTCACATTTTCTCTCAGCATGAAACTTCTAACACGGATTTAGCAAAGCTGTTTGAGAATTGGCGACAGAGTTATTGCCAAGCCTTAAATACATTGAGCCATGCTGAACTCGAAGACGTTTCTACACGATTGAGCGCTTATAATCCTGACTTCGGCTTAGTGCGATCGCAAATCGAAGCGGTCTGGCATCCAATTGCAGATGACGATAACTGGCAACCGTTTTATGCTTTACTCACTCGAATTCGTAAATGATATCAAATCAATGGTTCCAGGTTAAACCTTCTTAGAGCGCTCCCCCAACCCCTTTCTAAGGGAGATTGAAGGGGGATCAAAGATCTGTTCGATTTGGTATGCTCCCATCCAAAATTTAATCTTGCCTGAAATGATGCTGCAAACGCCTGTTCTATTAACTTCCAGATTAATTGTTCGGATGCTTCAGCAAAATGACACGAACGCGATCGTCAACTATTACAACGAAAATCGAGCGTTTTTAGAACCGTTTGAGCCATTTCGTCCTAAAAATTTCTACAGCCGTGATTTCTGGTCGCAACAGATCGAGAAAAGCCTGATCGAATTTGGCTACGATCGTTCTCTAAGGTTATTTCTATTTAAGAAAGATGAGCCGAGAAAAATCATTGGGGCAGTGAATTTTACCAATATCACTCAAGGCATTATTCACTCTTGTAGTTTGGGCTATAGCCTTGCTGAAACCGAACAAGGAAATGGCTACATGAATGAAGCATTAGAAGTTGCGATTCGCTATATTTTTCATGATTTGAATTTGCATCGAATTACTGCAAACTATATGCCGCATAACCGACGCAGTGCAGGCGTTTTGAGACGACTTGGATTTACGATCGAAGGTTATTCTAGAGATTACTTACTGATCAATGGCAAGTGGGAAGATCATATTCGCACGAGCTTAATTAACCCAGATTGGAGAGAGGAATGAGCGATACAATTGCCGCGATCGCGACTGCAATCGTGCCTGAGCAAGGCAGTGTTGGAATTGTCAGGTTATCGGGATCTGACTCAGTTGCGATCGCCAAAACACTCTTTCAATCTCCCGGTGATCAAACCTGGGCAAGTCATCGGATTTTGTATGGATTCATTCGTCATCCGGAGACGGATCGAATTGTGGATGAAGCTTTACTTTTACTCATGTTGGCTCCACGATCGTACACGCGCGAAGATGTCGTCGAACTGCATTGTCACGGTGGAATTATGGCAGTGCAGCAAGTTCTGCAACTTTGTCTCGAACAGGGTGCAAGACTGGCGCAGCCTGGAGAATTTACGCTCAGAGCCTTTCTGAATGGACGCATTGATCTGACACAAGCTGAGAGTATTTCAGATTTAGTCGGAGCGCGATCGCCGCAAGCTGCCCAAACTGCTTTAGCTGGACTCCAAGGCAAACTTGCGAATCCCATTCGCCAACTTCGCACAACCTGTCTCGATATTTTGGCAGAAGTAGAAGCGCGAATCGACTTCGAGGATGATCTGCCGCCGTTAGATGAAGACTTAATTCGATCGCAGTTTGAGCAAGTGTTAGCAGAAGTAACGCAGATCCTAGCAACTGCCGATCGCGGAGAGCTACTTAGAACGGGGCTAAAAGTTGCGATCGTTGGTCGTCCGAATGTGGGTAAATCGAGCTTATTGAATGCCTGGAGCCGCAGCGATCGAGCAATTGTGACGGATCTTCCAGGCACGACCCGCGATATCGTTGAGTCTCAGCTAGTCGTTGGGGGAATTCCGATTCAAGTTCTCGATACCGCAGGCATTCGAGAAACAGAGGATCAAGTAGAAAAAATTGGCGTTGAGCGATCGCGTTTAGCGGCTGAATCGGCGGATTTGGTCTTATTTACAATCGATGCTGAGGCAGGATTTACCGATCTCGATCATGAAATTTACGATCGTGTCTGCGATCGACCTTTGATTCTAGTCATCAATAAAATTGATCTCGCTGAACCAACTTCAAAACTCCCGCCAGCGCTAAAAATTGTGAAAACGGCTGCGGCTCAAAATCAAGGGATTGATGCGCTAGAAATCGCAATTTTAGACATCGTTCAATCGGGTCAGGTTCAAGCCGCAAATTTAGATTTAGCGATTAATCAACGTCAGTCGGCAGCATTAACCCGCGCAAAAACAGCACTCCAACAGGTACAAATGACGATCGCAAATCAACTGCCGCTTGATTTTTGGACTATTGATTTGCGAAGTGCCATTCAAGCATTAGGTGAAATTCTAGGCGAAGATGTGACAGAATCGGTTCTCGATCGTATTTTTAGCCGATTCTGCATTGGTAAGTAAATCATTAGACTTCTTGCAGATTCGGTTCATCTCATTTGCGGCATTCACCCGCGCGTAAACGGCGGGTTAGCAGGACAACCCTGCTCAACCAGGCGGAATGCTCCCAGTCCAAATGTGAATTCGATTCAAATCACCTTCTAGTAATCTTTGTCGCTATTTTTGAAAGTTCGCCGCATCGCCCATTGCAGGAAGTCGGGGAACAGTTTATTTGAAATCAAAGAAGCATTCGCAGAACCGACCATCACATCTGTCTTCTTGTGCTTCACCGCATTCCAAATTGCTTTCGCCACATCTTCGGGTTTCTCAACTACGGGAACATTCAAAACCTGCTCTAACTGCTTGCGCCGCGCGATCGCATCCTCCTGATCCTTGCCCGGAAAGAACGCCCGCTCCATAAAGTTACTTTTGATCAAATTTGGATAGATGCCACAGACTGTAATCCCTTTGGGCGAAAGCTCAGACTGCAAACTTTGAGTCAAGCCCGTAATAGCAAATTTACTCGTTGTATAAGGGACAAGATAGGGAATCGGAACCTTTCCACTTGAGGAGGACACATTCACAATCATGCCGTGACCTTGAGCAATCAGGTGCGGCAGCAAAAAATGAATCGTATGAATATATCCCCAAAGATTTGTGTCAAGCGTCGTATGCCATTCTGCTAATGAGAAACTATCAGCAGGCCCAGAACTATAAATGCCAGCATTATTGACTAAAACATCGATCGAGCCATACTGAGCGATCGCTTGATCGATCAATTTCCGCACCTGCTCTGGATCACGGGTATCCGTTGGAATTGCCGTAACAGAGGGTGCAAATGCCTTGACTTCTTCAGCCGCTGCATTTAAGCGATCGACAGTGCGGGCAGCCATAATCACATTGTAACCATTGTGAGCAAACTGAAGCGACGTTGCTTTACCAATCCCTTGAGATGCGCCAGTGATCAGAACTGTAGAAGCCATAACATTCACAACTTTGAAACTTCTTTCAGTGTGCTTGAAACCGCATTCAATACCTCTGACTTCCGTTAGATTTTAGAAGTTTGAAATTTAATTTAACAAATATCAACCCTTGAGCAAAATCGACCGTCTCTGCGATAGATAAGAGTTTCGCCCCGCAGAGAGATAGCTTTAATCCCCGCAATTTATAAATTAGGCTCAGCAGACAAAGCGGAAAGCAGAAATCATTTTCGATCACTTTCCTCAGAAATGTTAAAATTTGTAAAGAAGGTTTTTGATAAACCTCGATCGTTTTGTGGAGTCCTCTCGTGGTTTCTTTTCGTTCAGCCCCTGTCCAGCCTGATCAAGATGCTCAAATCCAACTCGATCGAGGTGTATTTGTCGCATTGACGGTTTTAGGAATCTGGGCAGCTAGTTTATTTGTACTCTTAACTCTTGATATTACCTCCCTATCGATTCCGATCAGGATTGCAGGCGTTTTACTACAGACATTTCTCTATACAGGATTATTCATTACGGCGCACGATGCAATGCACGGGGCTGTCGCTCCTAGCAATCGTAAATTGAATGACTTGATTGGATCGGTTGCGCTGTCTGTCTATGCTTTGTTTTCATTGAAATCGATGATCAAAACGCATTGGGAGCATCATGCACATCCGGCTTCTGAGTTTGACCCAGACTTTCACAATGGCAAACATAAGGGACTGCTTGCCTGGTATTCCTACTTTATGGTGCGCTATTGGAGTTGGACGCGGATTATTTCTCTCGTGGCAATCTTCCACATTGCACATCGGTTGCTGCACGTCCCTGAGGCAAATCTCACCTGGTTTTGGGTAACCCCTTCGATTTTGAGTTCAGTACAATTGTTCTTTTTTGGGACATTTCTACCGCATCGTGAACCAGAGGGAGGATACCAAAACGAGAGTCGTGCGATGAGTACTCGCTGGTCGCCATTTTGGTCATTTCTAAGCTGTTACCACTTTGGCTATCACCTTGAGCATCACGAGCGTCCTGACCTCGCCTGGTGGCAACTTCCTGAACTGCATCAGCGAAAACTGCGAGAAGAAGGCTAAGCTTAGAAATAAAGCTTGCAGGACTGGGTTATGGCAGATTGGGTGAAATTGCTCAATGAGTATTCAAACAGAGATTTAGAGCAGCGTAAGGTCTGGTACTCTCCGGTTGTCGAAGCTTACGATCGAGGAAGACCCGGATATCCAGAGGATCTGATTCGCAAATCGATCGAAGCTGCTCATCTTGCTCCAGATGCCAAAATTCTCGAAGTCGGTTGCGGTTCAGGGACTGCAACCCTTGATTTTGCGAAGTTAGGATATGAAATTGATGCCGTGGAGCCAAACCCAGAATTCTGTCGCATTGCAGCGCGAAATTTTGCCGAATTTCCGAAAGTAACTCTCTTCCAGCAATCTTTTGAAGAATGGCAAGTTAAACCCGCAGAATATCAGATTGTTCTAGCCGCAAATGCTTGGCACTGGATTGCATCAGATATTAAGTATGTCAAAGCATCAGAAACTCTAAAAGAGGGTGGCGCTCTCGTCCTGCTGTGGAATATGTCACTGGAGCCAAGTATTGAAGTTTATCAGGCATTGAATCGGGTCTACCAACAATATGCACCGACGATCGCACCCCAGTATGAAGGTCGGGATAAACAGCTTGAGATTTTGCGGGGTTTAGGTAGATTAATCAGAGATTCAGGATTGTTTGAGCCTCCAATGATTGAGAGTTCGTGCTGCGAGAGAACTTACGACACAGAGCGCTATCTCGATCTGCTCAGTAGCTATTCACAATATGTCTCACTTGATCCACGAGTGCGAGAAGCATTGTTTTTAGGGTTAAGAACGACGATCGAGCAGCAGTTTCAAGGCAAGATTCAACTCTTTAACCTGGCAGCGTTTCAGATTGCTAGAAAGGTGGGCTAGTCGTTCGTGGGGTCGCAGTCTTCATTGCCTGGGAGTCGCCCAAGAAAAGAACACTGCAATTCCAGCAAGATTAAAGAGCAGGGTTAGCACTGCCCCGATCACAACTCCCTTAACCAGGGAGTATCGACGATCGCGGAGCAAAATCAGGATGACTGGAATCACATAAAAAAGCTGAAACACTCCAATGCCAACGAGCATAAATACAAGCGATGTATAGCCATTGAGCAGAATAAACAGGGCTGGATTCTCAGATTGAGTTGAAAGGGTCACAACCAATAAGTAAATCAACAGCGCGATCGCAATTGCCAAGAGCAGGGCAATCCCATGCAGCCCGATGAGTAATAAAATACCGCGTAAAATTTTCCGACCTTGATTTGATTCTGCCATGCACTTTACCTGGACTATCCTATACCGTTTCTAAAACCTGAGTTTGAAGTATTACTGATACATTTTGCGTCCAGTAGCGTGAATCGAGGAGTATTCAATGCAGCGCAATGCGTGAGTTTTGCCAAAGCAGGCGTTTTTTCTTGCTGGAGATGAGTCAGCGCGATCGTAAACTCTGGCTCGAAGCTTTTGAGCCAGCTTGCATTGGTGAGATATAGCGGCGTGAATGCAGTTTGTTCGATGAGCCAAAAGTTAATTTGATATTTCTCGATCGTTTGCTTGGCAGCAGTCAGATCTAAACTGTATTGCGCTTGAATCGTATCTAAAATTCGTTGGCGAATCTGACGGTAATAGCCCAAATGAAAGGGGAGCGCATGTTCTCGGCTAAATAAAACAGAGCGTTGCGAAAAGGTCGAAATATTGTTGGCTTCATCTGCAAGCGTTGCAATTAAGCTATTCTTGGGTTGAGCTTGCAGAAACTCATAGAGCGCGGTGTCTTGCCCGACTCGAAAATTTGTATTCGGAAATCCTTGCGAAAATTGAGGATAAGCAACCAGCGCGATCGTTATCAGAGCAACCATCGACAATCCTGCACCCATTGAAAACCAGCGATGCTGCGAAGCGAAAACTTCACAAGTTCGGCAGAGCGCATCGAGTAGCATCGTCAACACAATCCCGGCTGAAATCGCTAGCACAATCCGCAACGTGTGCGTGGTGTATCGAGTCGGGAAAAAGAGTCGCAGCAGCAATAAATGAGCCGCCGCAAATAATCCGAATGACACCCAAACCATTTGAGGTAAAAGCGCAATTTTAGAATGGATCTGCCGCACTAATAAAAATCGTGATGGAGCGCGCATCACGATCGGCAAAAATACTCCAACCCAAATCAACGGCGGCATCAGGGGCGGAATAATCCCGCTATGTTCGCCAATCAGCCAGAATTTCCAAGGATTCGGGTTAAAAAAAGGATGTCTACCTCCGGGGTGAAGCTCCGGCATTGACCAAGCTTGAGCGCGGGTAATTAAAGGCGCAAATTCTCGCGAACTGAGGGCATAAGGCAGCAATGTGATCGCGCTTAACCCAATACAGAGTCCGACAAATTTAAGTTGACTAAAGTCAAGTCGTCTCGTTTTCCAATCCCAAAGTCGAAAACATAAAAGCACGATCGTAATAAATGCTAAAGGCGGATAAATTAGTGCTTGTAGCCCCAAAACGATGAGCATCCCCACTCGCTGATTACAGAGTAGAGCATAGAGAAATGCTAAAAACAAAGGCGTAACAAACGCTCTCGGAGTCGCAGAACTTAAATCGTCTCGAAACCACAAGCTCTGATTAAGCATCAGCGTCGTGATAAATCCAGCGATCGGCAATGGAAAGAGCTTGAGACAAATCGCAAAACTATAAACCGTTGCAATCAGACCTAACCCAACAGGAAGGACTTTACTCAACCCAAGCGGCTGTACCCCAAACATTGCCATGACTTGATAAATTGCAGCATATCCTGGAGGCGTAATCGACTTAAAATACTGCACGATCAAGTCATTCGGAAGCAGCGTCGGATCGATAAATTGCTGCATCCAGAAGACATATTCTCTCGCATCATCTTGTACCACATACTGCGATCGAAAGGCTTTTTGCAGTGCTAGGCTGCCATAGTATAGAGCGAATCCGATGCTGCAACCGAGCCAAAGCTTCGTCGTCTTAAGGCTAGTGAGAAATTGATGAACCCGTGAGATCAGCATTTTAGTCGCTCCTTCGGCAAGCTAACTGAATTGGCTATTAAACCAGATGAAGCAACCTGCATTAAGCAAGGCTGTAATCGCTGCGCCGATCGCGACTCCTTTCATCACGGCAAATCGTTGATTGCGAAACAGTATCACCAAAATTGGAATGAGATAGAGAAATTGCGAAAGTCCAATTCCGGCAATCCCCATCAGCATCAAGACATTCAGGGGCGGAAACATACCGCTAACCATTGAAGCGATTCCGGCAAATAAAGCTGACAGCAAAAAGAAAAGAATGACTGCGGCAATATTTAATCCAGTGACCAGCAAAATGCCTTTGAATACATTCAGCCATTCATTTGATTCAGACATAGGATCTACCTCGCACTCGCTGCCGACGGAGCGACTAAGTGATGTCCTTGGCTGCTTGATCGATAGAACATATTGTAAGTGTCAAAGGGAATGATTCGCCCATCTGGATCAGCGATGTGAATGCAAGATCGTTTCACCGATCGCACATCAAAATTAAATGGATCGAGAAATTGCATAATCATCACGCGAAATACATTCTCATAGGTCACGCCTGCTGGAACCGGAAGCATCGGCAAACAACACAAAAGCTGCTTCAAAGTTGCCGCAGAAGACACCGGGGAATGATTCGTCGAGAATAGCTTGAAAATCTTCTGTTTCAGGTCTTCATTTTGCTCATAGAGTACTGAATTTGGCATGACGTTGAGAAATGCAGTGGGATCAAGCAATCCGGTCAATGGAATCACCTGTCCATCGACTTTCAGCGCATATGCCATTGCTAAGCAATCAGGATGACAAGGCACAGGTAAAAGATCCTGCGGCTGAAAATAGGGACTCTGCTCCAGAATTGACCGACGAACTTCGGTTAAAGTGTAGCGATCGCGGCTTGGCTCAAAATTTTCTAACCGTCCTGCTGCTTGAATCGGCTGGAATGTCACACCTCGAACACATTTTTGCTGAAGCCCGTATTCAATAATGCGCCCAATCTCATGGTTATTCAAGCCCTTCTTGACGGTCGCAACCAGAGTTGTAGAGATCCCAAATTCATTGAGATGCGCGATCGCTCTTTCTCGAATACTTCTTAGATCTGCCCCTCTGAGTTCTCGTAAAGCCTTCTCTTCAAAGCTATCAAACTGCAAATAGACCTCTATTCCAGGCATATAATCTTTGAGTCTTTGGCAAAAATTTCGGTCTTGAGCAATCTTGATGCCATTGGTATTGATCATCAAATGCTTAATCGGCTTACTTTTTGCAAGATCTAAAATTTGAAAAAACTCAGGATGAATCGTTGGTTCGCCACCGCTAATTTGCACAACATCCGGTTCCCCTTCATTTGCCACGATGTTGTCCAGCATTTTTTCAATCGTGGCTAAATTACGATCGCGTCTCGGTTGATTCGAGTGTGTGAGGTCTTCCACTCCCGAATCAGCGTAGCAAATCGGGCAGGAAAGATTACAGCGATCGCTGACTTCGACAAGTGTTAAACAGCTATGCTGCTCATGATCAGGGCAGAGTCCACAATCGTAAGGACATCCTCGATCGATAGGAGTGTTAAAGCGGCGAGGCATATCTCCGGGTTTGATAAATTCCTGACATTGCTTGTAGTATTCAATATCGTCTGCAATCAGAACTTCTTCACGTCCGTGGAGGGTGCAATGTTTGGTGAGATAGACGCGATCGTTTTGGAAGATAATTTTTGCTTCTACTTTGTTGAGGCATTTTGAGCAGACGCTGTTGGTTAAGCCGTAGAAGAGATAGGGACGGGTTGGCATTGTTAAACCTAAAATGATTTTTGCGATGTTGTCAGCGGTTTCGCTTCGTTTGATCCGAAGTTATTCACAACTCACCTCTTGAAATTGAAACAGTTTTGGAATGCTGCGATAGTAGTAAATCAATGCTAGAACACAAGCAATCTGAATCGCACTCAAGCCCAGAATCGGCTGAAACTCAGGCTTAATCGAATCAATTATCAGCCGAAAGCTCAAATAGCCAATCATATAGAACTTAAACAAATCGCCAGACTGAATCAAATAGCGCGATCGTACTTGCAAAAAAACCATCCATAAAAACAAGAACCCAATCTCATAAAGCTGGGTTGGATGCCTGAGAATCCCATCGCCAAAATCAATTCCCCAGGGAAGACTTGTCGCAATCCCGTAAGTTCGATCGCTTAATCCAGTCAGAAAGCACCCAATTCTGCCAATCATCATGCCAAACATCAAAGGATAAACAAACGCATCCCCCGTCGATTGCTTCACCCCAATGATTTTTTTCGTCAGTTCTACTCCGATTAAAGCTCCGAGCAAGGCTCCAACGACCGTTTTTCCTTGAAGCAACATCAGCAAAAATAGCTCCTGCTGCTGCCACCAAAGATTAATATGTTGCAACATTACAAGAACTTTCGCCCCGATCAATGCCCCGATCATTCCCCCAACCACAATCGAGCTTCTTTGAGTCGGTTTGACAGTATCCCGTCGAAAATTCCGCAACGACAAGCGCAACGCTACCGCATACGCGATCGCTTCAAAGAAAACGTGCGGATGAATCTTAATTGCACCAATGCCAATGTAAACAGGAAAGGTCACACCCAAATCTCACAACAGAGATTGCCACTATAACGAGTTCAGATTGTAAATCTCATTTTTTTTAGAACTTGTTTAGAATCTCAACAATTCCTAACTGCCCATCAATCCGAACTCTCTGCCCATCTTGCAAAATCTCAGTCGCATGTTGCACATCCATTACCGCAGGAATCCGATATTCTCTAGCAACAATCGCACCATGAGACAATCGCCCTCCCACTTCTGCAATCAGCCCTCCCACTCGTGCTAAAGCTGGCATCCAGCCCGAATCCGTATAAGGAACAACGAGGATTGTGTCTCGATCGAGATTGATCACGCCACCGAGCGATCGCATGACTCGAATCGTCCCTTCGACCTGTCCAGCACTCGCGCCAATCCCTTGAAGTCGATCAGAGACAGAGTGAGGCTTGAAATCAGGCAGAGGCGGATCGTCTCCATAAACGAGTTGTGGAATGGGGGCAAGTTGTCGATCGTGGTCAAATTGCGATCGACGTTGCTGAATTAATTCTGAGAACTCTGAAGTCGAGCCTTGGCGAATTTCAGCATAGGTGAGAAAAAAGAGGTCACCCGGTTCATGAAGAATGCCTGACGCGAGCCAATGTTGTTCGATCGCGATAAATTTCCAGCGCAGTTCAGCAAGTAATCGACTATAAATCTCGGTGACTTTGCCTTTTAGAGCTATACGACGTTGGACTTTTTGGTTCTTGATTCTGGGCGGAGTTGTCCCAGGAGTTGGATTTAAGCAGAACTGTATAAACAAATCTCGGATCGGTTCGGGTTGTTCTCGCCAGGTTGGAACGGCAATATCTGTCCCAACTTCGCTCAAGTAGCCATAGCGATCGAGCAGTTGATCAAACTGAGCTAAAATTGCTTGTCCTTGAGGCGTTTTCTCCAATTGAGCAAAGACATCATCTGAAAGATTAAGGAGCGATCGAGCAGAACTAGCAAGCGTCGAGAGCGATCGCATTACCGCAACTTCTGGAGTGTCAGAATTATCTACTTCATCGTCTTTGACTCGAAAGAGTGCTTTTCTCAACGCAGCACTCAAGGGAGCCAGAATACTATAGTAAGTTGCGCGTTCTAGTAACTCTAAAATCTGCTCGATTTGGGTCAGTAATGCCTTGATCGAATCTGATTTGTTGGTTGCATGAGTGCCTTCCGAATTCCATTTGTCACGGTGTTCAAACGATTCTAATGCTGCCAAAAATCGTTTTTCATCTCGCGCGAAGTCCTGCTCCAACTGCATTTCTCGTCCTAGCAATCGCAGCAATCCCGGCAAATTCTGAATCGTCGATCGTAAAGGCGGCTTACTAAACTTCGCCCCTCTGGTCAAAAACTCCAAACTCTCAGCAGGTAATCCCATTCGCCTGAAAATTTGCCCCAACAATGACGCATTAAAGTACGCATGAGAATAATGGAGTGTAGCAGTTTCCTCAAAGTCCAACCCTTCAGCTCGATCGCCGAGTACGATCGTAAAAATCTTCCCCCAAACGCCACAAGTTAGCGGACGATTAATCGACCAAGTTAAAGGTCGGATCGCCCCTGGAATCACTTCTGCCGCGATCTTTCTCGTCCAGATTGGCGAAAGCGTCGTAATCGATCGAGCTTGCAACAACCACAGCTTTTCCCCGTCATAGCTCCACTCAATGTCTTGAGGAATTCCATGAAAATGCTCTTCTAAATGCCGTGCTAAGTAAGCCACTTGCTGAATTAATCGTTTTGGCACTTCGCCTTGTCCGGTTACTTCTAGCTCCTCTGATAAGTTCCAATCTTTACCCACTTCTCGGACATTCACACTGTAGCTTTCGGGTGTGATCTGTCCTGAAACCACTCGATCGGCATTTCCTGGTAAAGCTTCGATCAAAACTGCATCGCCCTGTCGCGAAATCGGATCGCGACTAAAAGCAACCCCTGAAAACACTCCTCGAATTTGATTTTGAACTAGCACAACCATCGACGCATCAGCAATTGCGCGATCGCGGCGATACTGCACTGCTGAGGTCTGCTCATACGATTCCAAGCATTGCATAATCGCAGGCAAAAGCAACTCTCGATGACGAATCCCTCCAATCGATTCATACTGTCCTGCTGCCGAAGCCGACTCCGAATCTTCCCCGATCGCTGAAGATCTAACAATTAAAGGATGCTCCGGACTCGGCTGCATTGCTTGAATCAATCGTTGCGGATCATCTCCTGGGAGTAACACCCAACCCTCTGGAACTGGATAACCCGATCGCTTTAATTTCGACAGTGTAGCCGCCTTTTGCCCTACTTTTTCTGGGTGCAATTCTTGATCTAATGAAATCAGCGATCGATCATCGCGAAGAAACTGAAACATAGATGACGATCCTCTCTGTACTGTATCAGGTCTAAGGTCTAAATCATCTGGAATCTGGTTATAAATCCACCCCAAAAAAGCTGCAAGCCCGATCGCGCTTAAAATCAACTTTGTCTCTTGTGAATGCCGCAATCCTGTAATCAGTGGAAATAAAATCAACACCCCAAATTTTCCCGTCTGCCGCTGCCGCAAAATCGTAAATCCAATTCCCCCAATCAAAAACACCAGAAACGAAGTCAGCGGATCATGCACGACATATCCCCAAACAACATTCGTCGTGCCTGCCCCTTTGCCAATAAAGTACCGCCCATACACGAGTGCGATCAGCGAGATAAGCTCCCACTCAGGACGATCAGGGAAAAACGAGCGAGCGAGCAAAACAGCGACAATGCCTTTCAATGCCTCAGACAACACGGCTAGAATTCCGGCAAATTTTCCCCCATGATAAAACGCTGCCGAAACGCTGATATTTCCTGTGCCAATTTCCTGCAACCTCCTTCCTGTCAGCCCTTGAGTCATCCAACGAATCAAAGGCAATCCGCCCAGAATCGGACACAATACAAAAATCAGCAGCGAACCCCAAACGTGCGTCATAGCAAAATCGGAAAAACTCCTCTCTGAAGTCTACCGAATTCGCTCTGTACCGAGAAAGAAAGTGAGATTTTATACAAGATGTCGGGTATAAGGGGAGGGCTGCACTCAGATTCAACCCCCGATGTCTGAACTCAATACGATCGCGCATCCCCCAGAAATGCCACCGTCATTGGTTGGGGCAAGAAAAACGATTCAAAATACCCAGGCGGTTCCGCTTCCTGCTGAAGCAAAGGTGGCGCGTCCAGAAGAAATACGATCGCCAGAATTTAGCGCAATCACATCTGAGATCGCTAAACCTCAAAATTCGCATTTTCTGAAAGAACTCGAAAAAGACCAGCCTTCAATCGAGCAGTCTCGGTCATCTGACGCTCGATCGATTGAGCAACCCACATCAGAATTGAGCGACCTTCCAAACTCAGACAGCATAGAGCAAGTCACCTCCGTCTCGCAGCTTTCGGATATCAATCCGACCGATTGGGCATTTCAAGCATTACAAACCCTCGTCGAACGTTATGGCTGTATTACAGGCTATCCAGACCGCACCTTTCGCGGCAATCGTGCCTTGACTCGATCCGAATTTGCAGCCGGATTAAATGCCTGTCTCGACCGCATCCAAGATCTGATCGCCTCACAAACTTCTGAGATTGTCACCCGCAAAGACTTAGTAATCGCTCAAAGACTCCAAGCAGAATTCACCCCTGAGCTAGCTGACCTCAGAAGTCGAGTTGAGAGCTTAGACGCTCGAACCGCAAAGCTCGAAACACAACAGTTCTCAACCACTACCCGATTGTTTGGACAAGCGATCGCTTCGGTGCAAACGAGCAATCGAGTCGATGTCGATCTCTTCCCCAGAGACGGCGTACCCGAACGCGAAGGCAAACTGCAAACGACCCTCGCTAGCAATATTCAACTCTCGCTAGCAACCTCATTTACAGGCAGAGATCTACTCTTGACCACCTTACAAACAGGAAATCTGCGATCGTCCGCCCCCAACCTCTTCACGAATATGGGGCGATTCTCTTATGAGTCTGAGCAAGAGGGTCAGATTTTTGTCAGCGATCTTTCCTATCGCTTCCCTGTAAGTAGAAATTTCGGGGTTCTCGTCGGCGCATCGGGTGTGACTCCCTCAAACACATTTCGCGGGATCAATCCACTTGAAGGATCGGGTGAAGGCAGTCTTTCTCTTCTCGGACAGCGCAATCCAATTTTAGCGATCGGCAACGGCACAGGAGGCATCGGATTCGACTGGCAAATCAACCCGCGAGTTAGTTTACAAGGCGTTTACAGCGCAGAACTCCCCTGGTTTCCAGGGAATTCTAACGCTGGAGGACTCATCGGCGGGCGCTATGCAGCAGGAGCGCAACTGACGATCGCGCCAACGAACCAACTTGACTTAGGCATTCATTACCTCTTCTCCCGCTCTCCAGACGGCTTTTTGGGCACTGGAATCGGAGATTCTCAATTGCTTTCTCCCTTTGCTCCGACTCGTACAGCTTTTACAACTCATGCCGTCGGTGCAACGCTCGCTTGGCGACTCAATCGACAATTGACGATCGGGGGTTGGGGCGGTTGGACTTCTTCTCAAGCAACGGCTATATCCGGTTCGGTACAAACGACCAACTGGATGATTTTCTCAGCTTTCCCCGATTTATTTGTGCCGGGAAATCTCGGTGGCATTCTCTTCGGGCAGCCTCCTAAAATTACGAGTAGCAATCTACCTGAAGAGTACAATTTCCCTCGATTTAGTGATACAGGGGGCAAAGGCGGACAGCCTGATACAGCCTTGCATTTAGAAGCGTTCTATCGGGCTAGAGTCAATCAATTTTTAGACATTACTCCCGGTATGCTTGTCGTCTTTAATCCCAATCACAATCAAGCGAATGATACGGTTGTCGTCGGAGCAGTGCGGGCGACTTTTAGATTTTGACAAGTTAGATTTTGACAGGGTTGGACTGAAATTCTCAGGATCGAGTTGTGCCGTTTAGTTTCGGAAATCATCACTATGTTTGCTAAATCTTGTTTTGCTGTTTCAATTGCAGTCGTGGCACTCACCGTTCAAAGCTCGATCGCTGTAGCTCAGATCGTGATCCGCAGTACTGGAGTCGTGACGGGCACAGTCGTTCCGCCGAGCCAAAATCCAAATTTCAATCAAGGCACAACACGGGTCGATACTGATAGCCGGGGGCAGTACTTTCGCAATGGGCAACTGGTTTACTCGGCACAAGATTTTGACCCAAACTTAGTTCAAATCGATAGTACAGGTCGCTACTTTGTAGACTTCCGAGGCATTCCGATCGTGTCAACCGATGGAACGCTGACTTCTCCCGTTTTATCTAACGGTCAACTCCAACCCGTCCGTCGCAATCACAATGCCCCAACTCGCTTTCACGGCACGATTCAAGACGAGCTAGTCGTGCGCGGCAGGTATGAAGGCATTGCAACCGACCCGCGCACGGGATTGCAATATCAAGGAGTTTTCGATATTAGTGGACAGGGACCGCGCTACAGCGATCGCAATGGCGGTACAAGTCCGACCGTTTTCGATTTTCGATCGCACTACAATTTTGCAGCCAATCCCCAAATCTCCCCCCGTCCAACGGTATCATCGTTCAGAATCGATGCCATGCCCGTGCAATTGCGCGTCACGATTCCCGCTGGACTTGCCCCAATTAGCAACCCCAATCCAATGGGTGGCAATCCGAATCCAATTGGCAATCCAACACCGATTACACCGCCTTCGTCGATCGGGATTGACCCAAATCTCAGCAGCATTCTGAGTAACAATCAACTTCAACAAGTCAGCCGCGTCGTACTCGAAGGCTCAAAAAATTCTGACGCTCAAATTGGACCGAGAAGCCGAATCCTGTTGCGTTAGATCAAGACTTCCGAGGGCTGATTGACTGACAAAACGTGAGCGCCAATTGCATGACCCACCCGCGCGTAAACGGCGGGCTAAGGGAGGCAACTGTGCTAAAGCACACTCAGAAGAATTTTCAGCCCAGTTCAGTGGGGTTATTCTGTTAGCCCGCCGTTCACGTGCGGGCGGACGGGACAACGAAGTGAGGAGGCTTTCAGGAGTTTTGTCAGTCAATCAGCTTCCGAGGGTTTGAGATCCTCGAAAGTTTTACAGGCTCGCAATCAACCTGCCGAAATTTTTACTAAATAGTACTTCCCATCCCGTTTGCCCTGAAACAAATAGGCTCCATTGCCCTGCTGCACCGAGTAAGCCACAGGCTCACAGCAGAAGGCAATAAAAATCTCGTCGAATTCATCGCCAATCTTCTGTCCGTCATACATGACAAAGAATCGATCGTCCTTTTGCCCGACAAAAATCAGCTTATTGTAAATCCCATAAGGCTCATAGGCTTTCTGAACTTGAGAAGGCAAGCGCATATCCTTCTCCTCCACCAAGACAGCAAATGTCTCCGGCGCACCCGCAAACTCCCAAACGGCTTGACCTCCGATATTTTGCAGCGATCGATTGGGAGAAAACGTCACCAGTTCACTGGTTAACTTCATGATCGGTTTGCCATTTCTGGTAAACACATAGCTTGCATCCACTTGGCTGGGAGCCGTTTTGTACAAGTCTTTGCCAATGCGGAGTTCGATGCTGTCCGTTTTGGAATTGTACGTCCCCTGTTTTTGCTGGTCATGAGGGGTAAACTGAACCGCATTTCTCCATTGACGGTAACACCCAGCAGGAGGACGAGTGAATTTCCCCTGATACACGGCTTGAGAAATTTCGCATTCTTGCCAAATTAAATTGCCAATGTGTTTCGTCACCGTCGGCGGAGACTGGGCAAAAACACTAGAGCAAAAGAACACGATCGCAACCGCGATCCCGACAAACTTGAAAATTCGAGTCATAAGTCAATCTGAGTATCTACTACCTCCTTTATTCGCTGCGATTTGTCACAATCCTGAAAAGAAAAAAAGCCATTGCTGGAATTACTCCAAACAATGGCGATCGTGGATTTTGCTCGATCAAATTAGCCAACCGCTGTTAGTTCAGGGGTTGATGCGGGTTCACTTTGAGCCGGAATCAGCGAGAAATCAACCGCAGGATGCGGGGCAATGCCTGAAACAGCAGTGTGATACCGCTCTGCGATCGCATTGATAATCGGAGAATCACCATATACGGTCTTCTCGACCGATTTCACGGGTGTGATTTCAGCCAAAGTTCCGGCAAGTCCGACTTCATCGGCGATCATCAACTCAGTGCGCTCGATCGGGCGACGCTCAAATGGGATGCCCATCGATTGGCACAGGTTTTCAATAATATCAACAGTTAGGCTCTCTAACGCACCCTCCCAAGCTGGAGGCGTAAATACTTTGCCGTCCCGTACCATCAGCACACAGGTTTGAGTCGTTTCTGCGACTCGTCCGGCTTGATTCAGGATGATCATGTCGGAATATCCGCGATCGCGTCCTTCAATCTTGACGAATCGTGCCACCTGGTAATTTGTGCTGGTTTTAACTCGGCAAGGCATTGCCAGATCGGTTCCTCGCTTCCAAGCGGTTACGCCCAAATCAATCGGCGCGGGACGAGTCATCGGCGTTTGATACGCGGTTAGGACTAAGTTACTCGTGCTGCCTTCACCCCAAAAGCCTTCATCTCCGTACAAGGTTGCTCTTACCCACATATTGCGATCGCGCTGATAGAGCAGTTTAATCAAGTCGTGATGCGCCTTCTCGAACTCTTCGTAGCTCATCTCAAAGGGAATGTAGAGAATCTTAGCAGAGCGAATTAAGCGATCGTAGTGTCTGCGCATCGCCACAATTCCGAAACTTCCATCTGGCTGCCAGTATCCTTTTAGACCTTCAAACACATTTAAGCCCCGAAGCACGGCTTCGCTGGAGATATGAAAATTTGCTTCTTCCCAGAGACAAATTTTGCCGCCGAAGTAAACGTATTTAGGTTTTTGCAGTTGAGTGATGGAAGGCATAGTAGAAGCCATAAGGATTCAAGGTTGACAGTGAAAGGGACAAATGGGAGTTAGAGATTTGGAGAACGGGGTCTCCCCTCACTCTTATCGTCAATTATTGCCGCTCTGTCCAGCAATTTTACGGATATCTTTATCAAATCCTTGTATCTGTTGCCGATGTTTAAATTTTGAGCATTGAAGTCTTGGATGAATCACGATCGCCAAGACCCAGTATTGTGAATAGGGCGCTACAGTCAATTTCAAGATGGATACTCGTTCGACTCGCAAAATCTCTGTATGGCTGATTCTGACATTGGCGATCGCGGCTTTCTATTCTGGGCTGGCGATGCAAGAGGCATTTTCAGATCCAACGGTGATTCAGGATGATGCGCGAGTGTATTTGCTTTGGATGCAGCGATTTCTTGATCCGTCGCTGTTTTTGAATGATCCAATGGCGAGATATTTTCACTCGGTCACGCCTTGGGGGTTGGAAACGCTGTATTGGCTTGCATCAAGAGTTGGGATTTCACCGATTTTATTTAGTAAAATTTTGCCTGCAATCTTGACGCTCTTGGTCGGTTGGTATGGATATCGACTGACCCTGGCACTGTTTCCGGTTCCGATCGCTGGATTTTTCAGTAGTGTGATTTTGCTTCAGAGTTGCTGGCAGAGAGATGATCTGGCTTCAGGATCTCCGAGGTCATTTTGGGCAGTGTTGCTTGCTGCGTTTCTTTACTATCTTGTAAAGCGATCGTGGATTGCGATCGCGCTTGTTGTGATTTTGATGGCGCTATTTTGTCCGTTAGCAGCCATTCTGATTGTGATCTGGTTTGGATTGCGCGGACTTTGGGGATTAAAAACTCGATCGGTTCAACGTGCAGAATGGATGATTCTGACCGTGACGATCGCGATGTTACTGCCCTATGTCTTCAGCCAATCGGAATTTGCTCCGACGGTCAATGCGGCTCAGGCAAGATTGATGCCGGAATTCCAAGCAGGTGGACGCTTGCCCTTTTTCTTTGAGAATCCGTGGCGGTTCTGGTTTGAGGGAACGGATAGCGGGTTTCAGGTTTCGTTTAATCCAGTGGCGATTGGGTTGGGGTTGTTATTGCCTGGATTGGCGAAGTTTCGCAAGCCTGAACTGCTAAAGCCAGACTGGATTATTTTGCCGCAGATAGCAGGTGCGGGAATTGTTGGATTTTTTCTAGCTCATGCTTTGTTTGTAAAATTGCACTTCCCCAGTCGATATATTACGCATAGTTGGCGGATTGCGATGGCGGTTGCAGCGGGCATTGTGATTGCGATCGCGTTTGAGAAGTTGCGATCGCAGCGCTGGCTCTGTGCGATTTTGGCAACTGCGATTGTGCTATTTCCGCATGTTGCTTGGAAGGATTTTCCGCATACAGGCTATGGAGGGGGGAGAAATCCAGAACTCTATGCGTTTATCAAAGCCCTGCCCAAAACGACCTTCACCGCTTATCTGGGCGAAGATGCAAACAATTTGCCGTTGCTCTCACAACGATCGACATTAGTTGCACAAGAATATGCGGTTCCGTTTCATTTAGGCTACTATTTACCCATGCGGCAGAAGGCGGTTGATTTGATCAACGCACAGTATAGTGAATCATTAGAACCTGCTAAAAAATTAATCCGACAATATCAAGTGACGCATTGGCTCATTGATGCGAATGCCTTTACACTGAGTTACTTTGAGAGCTATCGCTGGTTGAGACTATTTCAAGATGAAAAGAAAAAAGCGATCGCGCTTCTTACCTCTGGAAGGTTTCCTGCACTTTATCGCGTCCTGCCAAATTGCGCCGTCACTACGATTTCAGGCACAACTGTAGTCGATGCTGTTTGCGTTTTAGCCCAGAAATGAATCTCTTGTATTATTTGTATTATTTGTAGTATCATAGTTAGTCTAACGCGCTAAAGAGTGTCATCTTTGCGCTGAAGCCGCTTGAAATTAGGGACAATCGACCCTATCGGAGGAGGTTATGGCTAAATTTTTAGACATTCTCAAATACTTTCGCAACTACTGGAAGATTTCGCTATTCAGTATTGCGATGATGAGTCTGTTCGAGATTATTGATTTGTCTGTCCCGTATGCGATCGGACAAATTTTGAACATATTGTCTGAGCAACCGTTGGATCAATTTGTGCAGCGGTGGGTGAATACGATCGGGCAAATCGGCAACTTCGAGATCACGCGAACTTCTACATTGTCCACACTGTTAATTTTAGTCGGACTCATTTCTGTAGGGCGTGCGCCGATTCAACCTTGGATTGGACCTTGGTTTGCTTGGGATACAGCATTTCGAGCGCGTCGTGATAATGCTGAAGCAGCGTTGAAAAAAGTATTGACGCTACCTTTAGAATTTTATGACGAAAATAATGCTGGGAGAATTGCGGCTCGTGTTGCAAAAGGTTTATCAAATCATACCTGGACTTATCCAACTCTAACTTCGCAACTGTTTCCAAAATTCTTTCGAGTCATCGGAATTTTTGTCATCGTTTGGTTCATCGAATGGCGAATTGCCATGCTCTTGCTTGTTTCTTTTGTTGGGATTTTAGCGTTTGATCTTTCAGCTTTGAGACGATTGTCTCAGCAAGAAGAACGCTTAGACGAATATATGGAGGATACTGACAGCCGTACCTCCGAGATTATTACCAACATCAAAACTGTAAAAGCTTTCGCAACTGAAACGGCAGAACTCAAGCGACAGCAGCAACGCCTCGATCGAGAGTTCAAAGTCTTGGACTATCGGATTCACAAAGGCTACATCATGCTAGGCATGTATGAGCGCACGATCGTGCAGTCTTGTGTGTTTTTAGTCTTTGTGCTGACTGTATTTGCAACGGCGCGGGGTGACATTTCACTGGGTCATTTTATTACGACTTTTACCGTGTCGAGTATGGCCTTTGCTGAAGTGGAACCGATTATCCAAGTTGCTGAATTTTTTGCTCGGCGATTTGGTCCAATGGTACGCTTCCATGAGTTTATGAAACTTCCCGTTGGATCGGATGCGAGTAGTTTGGCTGAGTCTCCTGAATCTGTTCCCCAATATCGCTTTACTGGGAAAGTCGAATTTTCTCATCTCAAGTTTGGCTATAACCCAGAGCGTCCGGTTCTCAAAGACATCAACTTACTGATCGAGCCGTATCAGACGGTGGCATTGGTCGGTCGATCGGGATCAGGAAAATCGACGTTAGTCAAACTGCTGTTCCGCTACTTTGAACCGAATCAGGGCAAGATTTTGATCGATGGTCAAGATATTCGGCGATTAGATGTGAGCGGCTACCGGAAACGCCTCGCGATCGTTCACCAAGAAGTCGATATTTTCAATGGTACGTTGCTCGATAACCTCACCTATGGCAATCCGAATGCCACGATCGAGCAAGTCCGCGAAGCCTGTCGAATTGCACAAGCAGAGGACTTTATCAAGCAAATGCCTGCGGGATATTCTACGATCGTGGGAGAACGAGGAGTTCGACTTTCAGGCGGACAGCGACAGCGAATCGGGATTGCACGGGCGCTGATTGTTGATCCGGATGTGCTGATCTTTGATGAAGCAACATCGAGCTTAGACTATGAATCTGAGCGATCGATTCAGCTTGCCATGCGATCGATTTTGGGGACGAGAACCTTGATCATCATTGCTCACCGACTGAGTACAGTCCGCGAGGCGGATAAAATTGTGGTGCTAGACCAGGGCAATATTGTTGAGGTGGGCAGCCATGATCAACTGTTGCAGCAAGGGGGATTGTATCAACGGTTGCATTCACTCCAGGAAACGGGGGAATTGCTGGCTTAGAAGGGCGAATGGGAAGTAGGCTTCGCAAAAGGGGATTCTCCTAAGCAAGTGACTTGGCATCACATTTCTGCTCGATCGATCGCAAAATATCCGCTTCCTGCTGCGAAATTCCGCCCGTGCTTTCTGCAATGCGGCGACATTGAGCCAGGAGCGGAGCGGCAAAATCGCAGTTTAATTGTGCTAGTAGAGTTTCTAAGGGTTGAGGGGATTGTAGGTTTGTTGCGATCGTGTTTAATGAGGAGGGTTCTAATTGCAATTTTTTGAGGTTGGGGAGGATGTCTTCCCAGGTTTTCTCGGGATAGCTGACTAAGAGCATGTGGGCTAAAACTTGATCGACGATCGCTTGTTGGGCGATCGCAATATTCAGATAAGCCTCGCTCTCTTGCTGAATCGTTTTTAAGGTTTCAGTGTTTGGGATTTCGGAGGCTTCTTGGAGTTGAGCCGCATAGAATCGACTCGCGGCATAGCCCACTGAGTAAAGGATTGTAGCGTTTGTACTGGCTCCGATCGCGGCTCCGGCAAGGGGGATATTTCGTAAGAATTTCACGCCTGCTTTGAGGGCATTACCGCCACCGAGAGCCAGTCCAAAAATGGCTAGCACTTCGCCTTTGCGGGCGGTATCGCGTAGATTTAAGCCATAGGCGGCGGCAATTTCGTAAACTAAAGCCGTTTGTAGCGCAGTCGTTGCAGCAATATCGAGGGCAAGAAATGCGACTGCAAATCCAGGCAAAATGCTGGTTACGAGACCTGTTCCGCCTGCTTGGATTGCTTTTTTGACAATCAATCGGTGAGAGATTTGATCAGGCGTTTCGTGCGGATATTGCTGTTGCAGCTTTTTTACTTCCGCTTCGGCTCTTTCTAGGTTCACTTGACCGGTTAGACCGAGCAGCCATTCTAGCCTTAGCACTCCTGCAAATCGTCTGACAATTGGATTTTTTAACAATGGAATGTTGTCGATAAAATCTAAGGCATGTCCAACATTCGGCAAGATTTGCCTGATCCAACGGAGGGTGTTTTTGACGATCGTGCTTGGAAGCATGTTGCTAGGTTCTGGCATGAGTTTTGATTGAGTTCTATTTTCTAGGCGATCGCGCGTTTTTTCATCTTTCTGGATAGGTAAAGTGTTTAGATCCAGTGAATTTAGACCGCGCTACGCTGCTGTCCGAAACCGATGGTCTTTGCTGAAGTACTCCGGCAGATCATCGCTAGCTCCCCGTCGGCTCTAACCGAATCAATCGCCCATTCGAGGCATCCGTAAGAACATACAGCAATCCATCCGGTCCTTGGCGCACATCTCTCACTCGCTGACCGATTTTAATCGACTGCTGGCTTTTAACATTTCCAGCCTGATCCAACTCAATACGCCGCACATCTTGAGACACTAAACCCCCGGCAAAGAGATTTCCTCGCCAAGCAGGAAAGCGATCGCCTGTATAAAATGTCAGCCCAGACGGAGCCGTTGCAGGAGTCCAATAGGTTTTGGGACTTACGAATCCAGGACGCGATCGCTCCTGTGAAATTTCACCGCCAAAGTACTCCTGACTATAAGTTACGATCGGCCATCCATAGTTCTTCCCTGCTTCAACGAGATTCAATTCATCTCCCCCACTCGCACCATGCTCGGTTGACCAAACTCTCTTCGTATTGGAATCAAACGTCAGTCCTTGAATATTGCGATGCCCATAGCTCCAGATCGCTGAATCGGCATTCGGATTCGTCGCAAATGGATTGTCACGTGGAATCGAGCCATCATCATTCAACCGGACAATCTTACCCAAACGACTGCGAAGGTTTTGAGCTTGCTTGCGAATCAGATCACCTTCTAGCTCAACCGGAGGATTGCCCCCATCTCCGATCGCAACGAGCATCGTATTATCCGGCAGCCAAACAATGCGCGATCCAAAATGCTGTCCGCCTGATTTTGCTTGCGTGACTTCAAAAATTACTTTCAGATCCCGCAACGCCTTGCCATCAAAAGTTGCCCTCGCCAACCGAGTTCGATTTGAATCCGGTGTACCGTGCGAATAGGTGAGATAAATCAATCGATTCTGAGCAAAACGAGGATGAATCGAGACATCCATTAATGCACCTTGCCCGGTTGACATAACTTCAGGCACACCTGCGATCGCGTTTGGATCTAATTTGCCATTGCGGACAACTCGAAGCTGACCTGTTTTTTCAGTAATGAGCATTGTGCTATCGGGAAGCCATGCCATACTCCACGGACGAGCTAATCCCGTTAAGACTGTCGTTTGGCGAAATCCTTGAGGACTCGCAGCGACGGCTTCAGGCACAGGGGGCACGGTACTAACCGTTGGGGAAGAACAAGACGCGATCGCAATTCCAAGACAAGTAATTCCTAAAATTGAACGGTTGAGCATGGAGGTTAGACCATAGTTGCGGGTATTTGTGTTGTATCGCAAAAACTAACTGGGTGACAACGATCTGGGTGCAGAAGATCTAACCATGCGCTGCATTAAATGCTCTAGCACATTGTCTAAATCCTGACACAGACCTGTATGGACTTTAGAGGTTTGAATGATTGTGCTTCTGGGTGCGACAAGCCAGTGAAATCGCTCTCGATGGGGCAATTGTCCGATCACTCCAGCTTCTTTTCCCCCTTTGCAGATTAGGGGGATTACTGCGAGATGTTCTCGAATCATTTCCAGGTCTAAGCAGGGGTCGATCGCCAGTAATCGCGATTCGTCTAGCTCAATTTGCGCTGCTAAAAATCGCTTGATGCCGCAAGAAACGATCGCCCCAACATTAATAAATTCTTCGCGCTCGACCTTGGGAACAACGCGAATGATCGCATAATCATAAGTAAAGTGACTGGGCACGAATCGCTTCCTCCAAAAACACCGATGAGTTTAACCGCTTGAGTAAATATTCAACATAAGCTTCACGATGCTGCTCTGGGTTAGAAAACGTAGTCCCTTCAACCAACCAGAGATCGGGAATCAGATCAATAACGTGACGGATTATATCGGGTGTAATGCGCGCCGTCATCTTGATATGAGCCGCTTCGAGTGTGGTTGCAAACCGCAGGAGGACGTGATCTTTAACCGCAGGAAAGCGATCTAAAGCTCGATCCAAATAGTTGCTCCAAGTGTGATGAAAGTACAGTGCAGCCCCATGATCAATCAGCCAGAGCTTGCGATGCCAAACGAGCATGTTGGCATTTCGAGCCGTTCGATCGGGATTCGTCACATAAGCATCAAACCAAACAATTTCGGAGGCAAGTTCGGCTTCAGCGTTCCCGGCTACAGGGTCAAAAGTAATTGAACCCGGCAGATAGTCTAAGGCAAGATTTAGCCCTGCACTGGCTTTGATCAAGTCTTGAATTTCTGGATCGGGTTCGGTGCGGGCGAGATCCGGATCAAGTTCGATCAAGACAATTTCTGGAACAGGCAAGCCGACGACTCGCGCAAGTTCGCCTGCAATCAGTTCTGCAATCAGGGATTTTACACCCTGTCCTGCACCGCGAAATTTAAGCACATACATGCCGTCGTCGTCCGCTTCTACGATCGCAGGCAGTGATCCCCCTTCTCGCAAAGGCGTAACGTATCTTGTCGCCGTAATCGATCGCAGTTCCATAAGGTTTTGGCTTCGTTCTCTACCGAGTGAGCTTCTCAAGCTGACAACAGGGAGTGACGGTTGTCGCTGTCTTGCTTTCTAGTTTTTGTTGTTTGAGCAATTCATTCCAGGCTTCTAAGGTAGATTTATCTTGAGTTGCGCGAATTTCTGTGCCTAAAGTTGTTAAAGCATCATACCAAATGCCGTATTTGGCATAGAGTTTTGCTCGATCGAGTGAAGTTTTAGCCCCTGCTAATCCTTGCTGTAATGCGGCAGTCGGGGCGACTCTCTGAATTCGACCTTTTCGGACTAGAGGTAAGTCAAGCGTGATTTCATCCTGACTCGTCGGATTATCGTTAGCGCTGCCACAATAGAGGGCTAAATCCCATTGATAGGTCGAAACCGCTAACGGGGCAACGCTGTTTGGAATTGCAAAACTCACTACGCCGGGATTGGTTTTTGGCAGTCGAGCGGTCGTGCGATAGATGACTTTATTGTTTGAATTGCGTAACTTCCATTCAACTAACGTTCCAGCTTCGACTCCGGTTGGAATATTCACCCAGATTGTCGGTCGATCGCTCACTGTTAAGCCCCATTGATCATTTGATCGTGGAGAGGGAACTAATACTTTTAAGCCTGGAAATTCTTGATCACAACCGCGAGCGCCTGCACCTGTTCCGCGATCGGAGGGTGTGCCTGTGTCGGGAGGCGGAGGCGGAGAAAAGCGAATTCGCGGCTGGGCATTTGCAAAATGAGAAGAGAGTGAGACAACTGTGAGCAATGAGAGACTGACTGCAATGTGAGAGAGTTTGAAATTCATGATGGCTCCTTAAGAAGACGATAAGCAACTAATCCGCTATTGAGTAAAAATCCTAAAAATGCTGGGACTAAAGGAATCCAACCCCCTTGAGTCAAAGTCAGCCAGCACCCTCCAATCAGTAAGACAACACAGCTTGAACCGATGATTCCAATCCATTTCAATTGACGAAATCGCCAAATCAGTAAGCCTCCAAGTAATGTCCAACTCCCAATCCAAAGAATCTCGATCGCGCTTGACCAAACCCACAACAATGGACGTTTATCTAAGACCGCACTGATGATCTGACTGACCATATGTGCCTGGACGGTTACGCCCGGAAGTTGTTGCGGAAAGCCTTTGCCATAAGGAGTTGAGAAATAATCTTTGGTACTAGGAGCCGTCACACCGATTAGAACAATCCGATCTTTGATCGCACTGAGATTCATTTCTCCATTGAGCAATTGGCGGACGGTGACTTGTTGTGCAATTTCAGTCGGGGATTTTGTCGATCGATAGTTGAGTAAAATCTGACTCCCGCGCGAATCAAATCGTTGATAGCCACTCGTTCGCTCTGTTAAGGCTGGGAAAATAGTCCCTCCAAGCTTCAAATGTTTGTCAGGGGTGAACTCGGGCAAGATTGCAGCAGGTTGAGTGCCGAGATAGCGAAAAGCAAGCTGGAGATTGAGTGAATAAGGAGCAGCACAGGCTCCAACCTCATTCGCACTTGCAAAAAGCAAATGCCGCCGCAACACTCCGTCGCGATCTTGGACAACATCGCTAAATCCGATCGCGTCAGGACTGACTCCAGCAGGAGGTGCAATTCCCTTCGGATCATTCGCATCTGGATCAGGACGTTTGCAAATCGCGACGAGTTGAGCATTTTGCGCCATCTGTTCCATGCGCTTTTTTAAGCTCGGGCGCTGTGTGGGAAAGTCGCGGTAGAGGTCAAGTCCAACGACGCGAGCTTGATTGCGTTCGAGCGTTTCTAAGACTCGATCGAGGGTTTCATCTGACAAAGAGCCACCATTTTGCGGCTGTCGCTGGATGTCTTCTTCTTCGACTTTGACAATCAGGAGTCGCGGATCACGCGGTTCGATCGGGCGATGCTGCATTAAGAGATCAAAGGCTTGCAGTTCTAGCGGTTGCATCGCTCCAAACCCGCGAATGCCCGTGATTAGGCTTGTGATTGCGAGCGTGCTAAGCGCGATCGTTTGCAACTGCGATCGCGACATGGGAGGCAAAAGCGGACGTTTCTGACCGCACCAATCTTGCCAGGTGGGAGGGATTTCTGCTGGATTTTGGCAAATGACTGGGAGCCAAGTCGCGCAAGGAAAATTTGATTCTAATGCTTGCAGTTTCTCTCTGGCTTCTCGCACTGAACCATACAGTGATTGTCCATTCGAGAACGCATGTAGAAATGATTTGAGAAATTCTTGAGCAATCTGATCGCTCACAGGCTCACGCATCACAATCACCTGCGGGATCTGCAAATCTGCTAAATCTTGAGCGAGTCCTAACCCATCACAAGAGTTAAAAATTGCAAGCTTCAGACCTTTAGAAATCGCATGGCGCAAACTATACTTTAATTGCTCGATCGTTAAGGTTTCGCTCTGATTGATTTGAATGTAGCCTTTGACATCTGTAGAACTATGTCCTGCAAAAAATAGCACATCCCAATCGGATTGCCAGAGCTTATCTTGTAATGCTTGTGGGGTTGGCTCGACGAGGAAATGTACTTCTGCATTGGGTAACTTTTGCAGTAATTGACGATCGCGCTCGATATCAATGCCTTGAGAATTGCCAAGAATGCTGAGAATTCGGACTTTCTTACGGCGATTTGAACTCGGCAATTGCAGCGATCGGGCAAATTCTGGCAAGCTCAAAGCAATTTCCGCATGAGGATAGTCAGAGAGAAAATCCCATAAGCTCCAGGGCAATTGCAGAATTTGTCGATCGTTGGCAACTACGATGAGACGAATCGAATCTTTGGGCGAAAGGCGGGTGCGAAGTTGTCGATCGATTGCCCGAAAGGAGCTTGCACTGAGCCAGAGGTTGAACTGACTCTGTACCTCTCGTGAAAGTTGATGAAATTCTGCAATGGAAATATGGGTTGGCTCGTCATCGTCGAGTTCAAATTCCGCAGCACGGCGCAAACCCAGATGAGCATAGAGCGCAGTATAGATTGAACGCCAACGAGTTAAGCGATCGCATAGGGTCGGAATCGCAGGTAAGCCGCCTGTAAACTGCATGGGAGTCGATCGCCCAACTTCCCACAGTTGAGCAATCACTGTCGGAAATCCATCTTTCCAATTCCCTTGCCCTAGATTGAGAACAATTAGATGATCCATTGCTTCGTCTCACCTAAGCTAGAAAGTTTTCTGTGAGTTGATCGGCATCAAATGCAATCTGCACCCTAAATTCAGTCCCTGTCGAGCAGCGGAAGCGCCGAAGCTGAATCAAATTATCTTGCTCTCGTGCTTCAACCGCTTGCACGATGTCTCCTGCACTCGAAAGCATGGTGAGCATTAATCCACTGGGCAAAATGCCATCCCGCTCTGCCGATCGCAGTTGCACTCGAACGGATAAGCGATCGTTGTCTTCTTGCTCTAACACAACCGATAGCCAGAGGGTCTGTTCTCCGAGTTCTAAGACTTTGACTCGCTGAATCGAATTTTGCTCAAGCGTTTGGCGGAAGCTATAGGCGAGAGAAGGCTCGTTCCCCAGTAAGCTTTCTAAGGTTTGCCAACCTTCTGCGATCGTATTCTGGAACCACTGACTGAGCGACTCGGTTCTAGAACCGAGTCGCAATTGCCCAAGTTGATTCAGCCATTGGGATTGCTCAAGTAATGCGCCCCAGAGTTGAAACGGGATTTCTAAGCGAGGTTGGAGAACTTCGGGATTGGCTAAGCGTTGCAGAAGATTGTCAGCCTGAGTTGCAGGAACAGGCGCAAGAGAAGCAATTTCGGCACGAGTTACAGCTTCAGGAGCCACTTCTCGCGTCACTGTAAAGACGGCAAAATCTTGAATCATCTGTTCTGCTGCTAGGGTATAAGTCCGATCGTCGGAATCATACTGAGCGAAAGCTTTTAGCTGAGCATGAGTGGTGTATCCCCAAATTAAAATTGAAGCATCGTCGGGGTTCACCTGTGCTGCAAAATAGTAGTCTCCTGCCCAGCTTGGAATATCTACCCACTCCTGCGGTACTTTCAATTCGCTTGTGTCGATCGTTTTATCTGGAATCAAAATGACTCGATGCGCTCCCAGCGTAAACGGGGTTCCCGTGACCAATTGCCAGAGATTTTGTAAGGCTGTTTGCTCCAGAGTTTCGCTGTCTTGCAGCCAGGTGAGAACGGGCTGAAGGCAAACTTGATTAAGATAGGTATTCCAGCGAGCGGGAGCAAAGCGCGATCGATTTTGCCAAGCGCTAAGATTAGACTGCGGCGAAATCTCTAGACAGGGTTGGGTTGGAACATTGAGGTAAGACATAAGAATAAAGGTTTGGAGTGCGCGATGAATCTATTCACGATGGAAATTTTGAACTTATGCAGATCATTCAGTAAAATGGTAACTTTGCCAAATAAAAGAAATTGAGCCATTGCGACACTAAACTAGAAGCGAAACATTGCACGAACAGCAACCTGATGGTTTTACTCCTGATTGACTGACAAAACTCGTGAAGCTCCCTCCGCTACGTTGCCATTCCACCCGCGCGTGAACGGCGGGCTAACAGAAATAACCCCACTCAACTGGGCTAAAAACATTCCTGAGTATGCTTCAGCATAGTTTCCTCAATTAGCCCGCCGTTCACGTGCGGGCGGGATACGCAATCACGAAGAGATTTGTTCAGTCAACAATGATTCTACTCACACAGATCACCAAGGATTGCCAATTAGCGTAAACGCTGCCCAGTGATAAGGATGCGCCAAATTCTGATCGGCTAAGGCTCTCACCTCTTCGGGGAAGCGTCGATCGCGAACTTGCGCCCGAATGCGATCGGAATTGCGAATCATCTCAAGCTGCGCCTCTCTCAACGCATCCGCTTTCATTGGAGCCGATTTTAATGCTCGATAAAACTCCTTCATCAGCATCAAAGTACTGGCATCACCCACCGACCAGAGCGACGCGATCGCGGCTTTACTACCCGCCTTTACCGCCAATCCGGCAAATCCCATTTCTGCTTTCGTATCTCCTAATGCAGTCCGGCAAGCACTGAGAACTAACAATTGCACAGGCGGATTCTGCAAGCCCAACTCCTGAAGCTGACCCAATTTCAACTGCTGATCCCAGAATTGGATATAAGACTGATTCACATCGCCTGATGTGAATTCTGCATGAGTTGCTAAATGCACAATGCCGTAAGGCGTTTTCTGCCGATGCGCGACCAGATTCTTCAGTGTGAATTCTTGATTGAGCAAAGATGTCCCTTGCCAGGGCGTTTGGGTAATCGACGAAATCTCTAACGGAACTCCTGGCAGCGGCGGCTTATTGCTAAACGTCGAAGCTCCCATCGCGAGAATCTCAGTATTAGCAGAAGTGCGCGATTGTCGATCGAGCAAATTAAAGGCAGGAATAATCGCCAGATTGTACTTTTCAATTAAAAACTTTTGTCCATCGTGCAAAGCTGCTAACGGTAAGCTTCGTAACCCACTCCCTAAGCAAAAAATAATTTGATTGATTCCTTCAGCTTGAAGTTGCGCCTCTAGGGGTGTGATGATCCAGCGATAAAGTTGCTGTCCGGGGACTAAGTAATCATCAGGATCAGAATCGTCTCGCACAACACCCATCCGAAAAGCTCGAATTCGTTGATTCAGCGCAGGTCGATTGGCAGCAGTAATGCGACGATGAATCGGCTGACCCTGAGCCGTGACCAACATCAAATCTAAATGCTTCGCACCCGGAATCGCATAGAATAAAGCCGATTTTCTCCCGGTGCGCTGATTGATCTGCGCTAAGGATTGAGCAATCTCCGCAGCAGGCAAGACTTGAGTTGTAAACTTCCCTTGAAAGTAGTCTTCGTATTGTTTTTTCCAGCGTAGTTCAATTTGGCGAACCGCTTCAGCGACATCTGAGCGATCGAGGGCTTGAGCCACAAGATCTGGAGCAGGCTTAACAAGAGGCGCTTGAGCGACTGCAAGATTGGGCGAGACATTGGAACGCGAACATCCAACTGTAATCAGAAACGCAATCAAGACAATCGGCAGGAACCATTGCGGGTATTTCATGACTGTCTAACCAAGACATTTGAATAGAGCAAATTGACAACAGATTTGAAATGGGAGCGTTTCAGTCTTTCTAGCATCAAACCTTGCGAGATTGAAAAAGATTAAGAAATTGATCATGGAGGGCAATGGAATGAGGGCATCTGATTCGCTTACACGCTTGAGCATGAAAAATTATGCAGAGTCGCTCATACTAATAATCTTTCTCAATTAACTTGATCTTCTGTGCCAGGTCTTGTAAATTAAATTCGCGACCTATAAAACCGATTTCGACAGCAAGAGTATCCATTAAAACATTAGAAGTTGGTAGGTCCAAAGCCTTTGCTTTAGACCCGATTGCTATGTGTAAAAATGCGACATTTAGAATATTTCGCCAAGCTTTAAACGTGAAGGTCAGGGAGTCTACTATGTTTTATTTTGGAATTGAGCATGAAGTTGCTTTTTTGAATCGAGACGGAAGATTTGCCGATTTTTCCTGTACTCATTTTGAGGATTTTAATCAAATTATCGAAGCCTTACCCGTTTACCCAGATGATTATGCTCACTTGCGAATTGGAGATGCCGGAATTAAACAAAAGCGATGGTATATCGAAGGATTTGAAAGGCTGAGCGATTCGGATAAAGTGATCGATTGTATTCCGAAAGGTATTGAGATTAGAACGACGATTCATTCTGATATTAGAAGTACGATTGCCCAACTGAGAGAAAGTTTTAATCAACTGATTAAAACCGCCGAGCAATTTGGATTTTTTCCAGTTCTCACAAGCTTCAATCCAACTCAGACTCTATTCAATCCAGTCTTAAATCAATACGAAGCCGAGCGCCAGCAGACCTCTCCTGAAGAGCGAACAGAGAATATCGCAATGCTGACCTATGGGCCTGATTTGAATTTATCAAATCCCTCTTTTTCAACTGATGACTTAATTGATATCGGTCGAAAACTCACTTTTTACAGTCCTTTTATTGTGCCATTTAGTTTTAGTTCTCCGTTTTATAACCTTGAGCTTTGGTCGGGATTTTCTGTCCGAACTTTTGAGCGAACGGGTGCAAGACCTGCCGCTCTAATTTTTCTAGAAAATCCAGAAGAAATGATCAGAAGTAATCCCTCTTTAACGAAAGTCGCTCGACTCCCTGCGGAGATTGGCAGAATCGAATTCAAAGCCTTTGATAGCTGCGCCGATTTCGATCTTTATGCTGCACTTTTTACAGTATTAAAAGGGCTAATTCTAGATAAAACTCTACAGGGTCGATCGACAATTCCCGATGCCAAACTTCACCAGATTTCTGCGATCGCTGGATTTAACGACCCTGATATTTTCTCAACTGCTCAACAGATTTTAGCAGCTGTTGACACAGCACTAGAGGGAGATTGCGATCTCGAACTTCTTACGCCACTTAAAACCGCATTAAAAAGCAGAACAACGCCTGCCCATCAGATGATTGAACGATTCAAATCGATCGGAAATCTCGAAGAATCACTGAGACAAATGTATCCTAAATGATAATTAGTTGCATTAGTGGTCAGACCGGGGTATGTTGTGGATAAGGCGCATTCAGGATTAGGGATACGCTCAAACGGTTTTCAGCACACCTCACAGGAGCAAGTATGAGTCATGCTTTCTGCGCGATGATGTCTCGCGAATCGGGAGAAGATCTGATTGGAACGGCTCCAACTTTTTCAACCTATGTCTTGATCGAATGCCCTCATCCTTGGGCAGAGCGCGAGTTTGAATCGAAAGCCGTTCCGTCAAATTTAAAAGCATTCGTTGAGCATGTCCGACAAGCGAAACTCTCGATTCGATTTCTCCTATTTAAGGGTGAACCGTCTGAGCAGACGCGCGTGATGATTTTTCGTAAGTCGGAAGGGTTGATGGCAGGCTATCGCAAGCGGCAGTTTCAACTCGACTCGATCAAGCAAGTTGCGCCGCTCCTAGAATCTTATTGGAGCGAGACGGGACTCGAAATTGACACTCACGATAGTCCTGACTCGGATATTTTCGTCTGTACTCATGGCAGTCATGATAAGTGCTGTGCCAAGTTTGGCTATCCATTTTATCGAGAGGCTAGCAAACTTGCGACCTCTTCCAATGTTTGGCAGGTGAGCCACATTGGAGGACATCGATTTGCGCCGACGATCGTTACTTTTCCAGATGGGCGCTACTACGGCAGGCTAGATGCAGAGAGCTTTAGCGCGATCATCAATTGCTCCGGAGAGATTTGCCATTTGGAAAGAGTCTACCGAGGGTGGGGAGTATTGCCAAAACCTGTCCAAGTGATAGAACGCGCCATTGCACTAGAGCGAGGATGGGAATGGGTTGGCTACCAGATTGACTATCAGATTTTGCTCGCTGACTCGGAATCGATGCAGATCGAATTGCGCGGCGAGAAGGAAGGAGAACGATCGCTGATTTATACTGCGACGATTGGGGTCAGTGAGATCAAGGATGTGATTGGCTCTTGTGGGAATGAAGCAGCCATGAAGGTCGTAAAATTCTCGATCGAGCAGATTCAGCAAGTGACCCAGTCCCAAAGTTGGACAATTCCGCGTCGAACTATTTCTCAGAGCAATCTTGCTATTTCGTCCTAAGCTAAACTAAACTATTTCTCAACAAACTGCTATCTAGATCGGATAATCCAGTCCAGTTCTTGCTCGACCAAACCCCTGCAAGAACTGGATTTTTTCTTTTGTATTCAACTCTACAAGCAGTTCGCAACATTATTTAACGATCAATAAGTGAGAATCTATATCAATAACCTGCTAAACTTTGTTCTAGCTTATTGAGACTATTAATCAATAAGTGTGATGATAACCCACAGAATGAAGGATCAATGATGGCAAGAGTCGGCTTGTTTTACGGAACGCAAACTGGCAACACAGAGACAGTCGCAGAAGCGATTCAGACCCAACTCGGAGGAGACTCGATCGTGGAGTTGAACGACATCGCAGATGCGAGTTCTGAAGATTTTGAACCGTATGAGTACATCATTATCGGCTGTCCAACTTGGAACATAGGAGAACTACAAGCGGATTGGGAAGGCTTCTACGACGAGCTAGACAACATCGACTTCAAGGGCAAAAAAGTTGCCTACTTTGGCTGTGGCGATCAGATTGGCTACGCCGATAACTTCCAAGATGCCATGGGAATTTTGGAAGCAAAAATTTCTGAACTCGGAGGAAAAACGGTTGGATTGACCTCAACCGCAGGCTACGAGCATCAGGAATCGAAAGCTGTTCGCGGCGATCAATTTTGCGGACTTGCAATTGATGAAGACAATCAATCTGATCTCACAGACGAACGAATCAAAGCTTGGGTGGCTCAACTCAAAAGTGCCTTTGGCATCTAATTTTTAAGCAGTCTAAAAACTTGGAGAAAATCAACCATGCAAAGTTACGGAAATCCAGAGGTGAAATACGATTGGTGGGCAGGGAATGCTCGATTTGCCAATCAATCCGGACTATTCATTGCAGCCCATGTTGCTCAAGCCGCCTTGATTACGTTTTGGGCAGGAGCTTTCACATTATTTGAGATTTCTCGCTATTCGCCCGATCTGCCCATGGGCGCACAGGGGCTAATTTTACTTCCTCATCTCGCAACTTTAGGTTTAGGAGTCGGCAAAGGTGGACAAATTGTTGATACTTATCCTTACTTTGTGGTTGGAGCAGTTCACTTGATTTCATCGGCGGTTTTAGGGGCGGGAGCTTTGTTCCACACCTTTAGAGCGCCTGAGAATTTAAAAGATGCAACTGGGCAAGCGAAAAAGTTCCATTTCGATTGGGAAAAGCCTGAAACTTTGGGATTTATCTTAGGTCATCATCTGCTGTTTTTGGGTGCAGGAGCTTTGCTGCTGGTTGCGAAAGCAATGTTTTTTGGCGGACTTTATGATCCCAACATTCAAGAGGTCCGAATGGTTACTAGCCCAACCCTCGATCCCTGGGTGATTTACGGGTATCAAACGCATTTTGCCAGTGTGAATCATTTAGAAGATCTCGTCGGTGGGCATATCTATGTCGGCTTGATGCTGATTGGAGGCGGGATTTGGCATATTCTTGTGCCGCCGCTGAAGTGGGCAAGAAAGGTGCTGATCTTTTCAGGTGAAGCGATTCTCTCGTATTCGTTAGGTGGAATTGCTTTAGCTGGGTTTGTGGCGGCTTATTTCTGTGCCGTGAATACATTGGCTTATCCGGTTGAGTTTTATGGTCCGGTGCTTGAGGTGAAGTTGGGCATTACGCCTTACTTTGCCGATACGGTGCAGCTTTCAATGGGCGCTCATACGCCTCGTGCTTGGTTGGCTAATGCTCATTTCTTCTTAGCGTTCTTCTGCTTGCAGGGGCATCTGTGGCACGCGCTGAGAGCGATGGGATTTGACTTTAAGCGAATTGAAAAGGCATTGGATTCGATGCAGCAGGTTTAGAGGATGCTTAACCAGAATTCTTAAGTCGTCTTCAGCCCCCTTAAATAAGGGGGCTTTATCAATTTTTCAACAGATGTTTAGGAGAGTGCAATGAATGGTGTAGTAGTAGATGTGGTTTGGGTCGGTGCAAGCGCTGGGGTAATCGCCTTCGATCGACCTTTGATCAAGTACCTTTCTCGACACAAGACGATCGCATTCTGGCAGTACGAACAAACACTTGATGAAGCCAGTTCTTTCACAGGTGCGCTCGAGCTTTTACACAAATATTTAGAAGCTCAAGAACCGATTCATCTGATTGGACATGGGGCGAGTGGCGTGGTTGCGTTGCTGTATGCTCGTCTCTATCCTGACAAAGTAAAATCCTTAACCTTGCTTAGTGTTGCGGCACAACCTGCGATTACTTGGCACACCCATTACTACACTCAGCGCAAACTCTTACCCTGTAGTCGGCAGCAAATTTTAGGGCAAATGGTCCGAACCTTATTTGGGACTCGTCTGCCTTTTCACACTCAGGCGTTTGTAGCATTGCTCGATCGAGATTTAGAAACTTCTCCCAATCCGCATTCGCTTTATGAATTGGTGCGCGTGCCAAAAGGTGGGGTGAACATGCCTTTACTCGTCTGTGCTGCCAATGATGATGTGATCATTGATAGGCGTTCTCATGCGCAATGGAGCCGTCTGTTGAAGTTAGACGATCGCTTGTGGCGTTGTCCAGATGGAAAGCATTTTTTCCACTTTTTCTATCCTGAACAGGTTGGAGATGAATTGCTGCAATTCTGGCAATCGATTGTGCCTGCAATGAAACTGACAGCTTAGGTTGAGAAAAATGACTCCACAATTTAGACAGATTTTGCTCATGGTCGAGGATCTGCCTGCCTCGGTTGAGTTTTATCGCCAAGGACTGGGATTAAAAGTAAAAGTTGCCACTGCGACCTGGGCAGAACTAGAAGCGGATGGCACGATCATTGCCCTTCATGCGACGACTGAGCCATGCCAAATTGGAGGCTCCCCAATTTTGAGCTTTCATGTTGTTGATATTTATACAACGATCGAGGATTTGGAAGCGATGGGCGGCAGGTTAGAGGGAACGGTTCGTCAACCGCCTTTTGGCAAAGTGGCTTTAGTCAGAACTCCAGACGGGCATTTGCTCAATTTGTTACAGTCTGTCGAGGATAGCCAACTGCGAGAACTGTTGAGACATAAACCGATCTGATCCGCGATCGCGCTTCAACTATTCATCTAAATCAGGACGTGGATCAGATCCGGAATAAGACGGATGAAAAGTGTGTAAATGATTGAGCGCACAAAACGATTTTTAGTCGCTCAATCCTTAATTTCTTGTTCTCAATATGATGAAACCTTGGTTGTGGTGTGCGGCGCTAGTGGGTGTGACTTCTTTGGGTTCGATGATGGCGATCGCAAAAACTCCGGTTCCGACTCAGACTGCAAAAAGTCCGGTGAGTGAGTTTATTGTGCGGGGAAATGAACCGTTTTGGAATGTGACGATCGGCAAAAAAGGAATTGTCTACACGACTCCAGATACAAAGCCGCAAACGTTCCCTTATGTTGCGCCGCTTAGCGCACAGGGTCGTCCAGTCGATAATGTGCGAGTTTACCGTCTACGCGGCAACAACACGTTAGTGCTGAAAAAGGTGAATTCTTGTAGCGATACGATGTCTGATAAAAACTATCCCTATTCGGCGACGCTGATTATGGGAAATACAGTGCGCGAGGGGTGTGCTGAGGCGAAATAGTTTCAGACCTCCAAGAGTTCGCAAACCTCGGAGGTCTGCTCCTAAGCGATCGCATCCGTTGATTTGACAATCTTCATCCCCGCCGCCGCAAATCGCTCATAGGCTTGCTCTGCTTGCTCTGTGTAGTCTACAACGCCCGGTACAACCACCGCAGAAGTGCAATCTTCAAGCAGATAAACCTTCTGAGCTAAGCTCGAATCATAGGCTTGAATTTCAGTCAGCAAATCATCGATCGTCCATGCGACACAATGACTTTTTGCTTGACCTGCAATAATTACAGCATCAAACTTGAGTAATTTCTCAATCAATCGGCTATTTTTCTGAGCCAACAATTCACCTCCAACGCTCGTTAACACTTCAGGACGCAAGGCAGAATAGTTCTCTGTTAACGGATGGTTGCCTTTGATTTCAAAATGGGTCTGACTGCTACGGACGATGCAATGAAAGAACATTGCTTCTTCAACTGCTGAAACTAACGCATGTCCAATTCCCCCTAGCATTGAGTGGTAAGGCCATACGGTCAAAGGATATTTCCCTTCGTCGGTCAATTGCTTCGTGTAATGTAGAGCGTGATTATTTAGCGTGTCCTCGCTTGCTTGTAAACTTGCTGCAACGGCTGGATTGACGCGCCAAATTCCTTGCTGCACATCCTCAAACTGAATCAATGTCGCGGCTGGAATTGGATGTTCACCCGCTTCATTCACCCAGAAAATTGGGTGAAAAATTTGCATTGCTGTGTGAGTATCCATTGTGGGAGCAATTTCGCTGATCACTCCCAAATTTCGATAGATAAACTCACACAGGCGAATATTATCTTCAACTGCACCCTGACCCGATCGACCGCCGACAAATAACTCAAAATCGGGGAGACAGAACGTATTCTGAACATCGATCGCGAGTAAACAAATTCGTCTCGAATCTTCAGAAGCGGGTTTAATCTGATGTTCTTTTGCCCAAGCTTCCGCGTCTGTAGCGCGTTGTTGATAAGGAACCCGCCAGACAGAACTGACAGCAGCACGATCGAAGAAAGCAGGAATCGGGTACATAGGTTTCGACTGTTTTTTTACGATCGTAGGTGAACTTGATTCAATCGATCGACTAAAATTCGGTTATTCTAAGCTGCTGACGAAAGGAAGACTCTGATGAATGCTGATGTCAAGGCGAAACTGGACTCTTTGTATGATACAGATTATCAACGTTGGATTCATCAGACCGTTGCACAGCTAAAAGCACAGGATTTTGGCAAGCTTGACCTGGAGAACTTGATTGAGGAGATTGAGAGTTTGGGCAAACAGGATAAGCGATCGCTTTCGAGCGATTTGACACGATTGTGTGAACATCTCCTTAAGATTAAGCATTGGGAACCTGAACGCGAAAGATGTCTGAAAGGCTGGATCTCAGAGGTTACTAATTTTCGCTCAGAAATCGAGTTGATTCTGGAAGATAGCCCTAGCCTTAAACCTTTTCTGAGTGAGATTTTCTTGTCTTGTTATCAAAGAGCCAGAAAAAATGTGCTTAAAGTAGTCGAGCTATCTTCTGATTCGATCTCTGAAGAACCGAGTTTTACCCTAGAGCAAACTCTAGATGAAGACTGGCTTCTCTAGCGACAGGAATTAATCGATAGGTGATGCAGCTTGTTCTAGTTGTTCTGCTCCACAGTTGCGACAGTAGGGTAGATGCTGATAGGTCGGCTGATGACAGTTGTGGCACTCGTGATCTTGGTGATAGCCGCAGTGAGGACAGTAACTCTCGCCATTTTTTAGAACTCTGGTGCAGTTGAGACAGCGAGATTGTTGGACTAAAGCTGAAGGTTGAGGTTTCGATTTTCTTACAACTCGCTGGAACAGTTTGATCAGCGCAAACCCAGCGATCGGGATAATCAAAATGTAGGCATAGCTGACGAGAAAGACTAGTCCTCCAAAAATTGTACCAATCAGATCAAAGAGAACTTTGAACAGGACACCGACTTGTAAGAATTCAAAGACTTTTAGAATCAACGGAATGAAGAAAATGATCAGCAAGTGCCAGCTAATCAGCGCAACTAATCCGTAGCGTTTGCGATCGGCAAATCGATTGACGATCGCGGCTCCAATCAAGAGCGGGACGAGAAAGAGCGCTTGTAAGGCGAGTTGAATGCTGGGATACCAGAAGGCAGAGTGTTTGTAGCTTTTTTCAACTTCCCCAAAGGCGTTACCGTCATTTAGAAGGGTGAGAAATGCAGTACTTTCTGGCTTTGCTAACAGATCAGCTTTGAGTTTCTCGATTTCTTGTTTTAGTTGCGCGATTTGCTGATTATTGTTGTCGAGTTGTTGTTTCGCTTTTTCTGCGCCGACATTGTTGATCGATTGCTCTCGATTTTGACCTGCAATTTTTTCCAGCAGAGTCGAGTCATATTGAGCGCGAATATTTCGATTACTATTTTCAAGTTTCGCGATCGACTCTTGTTTTTGAGCGATCGACTTCACCAGCTTTTCGTTGTCTGTCGTATCGACTTTATCAGCAGCGGTGATAAAACTTTGACAGGTCGGCGATACAGTGCCTAATTGTCCGCTTAAGTTCTGTCGATCGTACTCTTGTACGGGTTGAGGGACTGAATTGGGTGGCAAACTAGAAATCGGAGGGTAAAAATCTTTAGCGGCGGCCGCACGGACGATATTGAAGTCTTTGTTTTTGTCTTTGGACTCTCGATAGTTTTGCCATTCGGTGTAGCAAGGATTCGCTTGAGTTGGGCTGAGAACCCAATTGCTAATATCATTTAGTCCAGTAAAGACATTCACTAAGATAAAAATGTCGATCAAAATCAGCACGATCAAGCTTGCCGGGTTTAGGGGCTGTTTATTAATCGTTCTGGTTCTCGTAAAAAATTGTCGAATGATTCGTCGAAGTCTGGAAAGCATAGGTTTATTCTCACTGCCTGAATCGGGGATGCTTCAGGGCGCGTCTGTGTCGATCGTATCCCCGTGATTATTCTTCTATTAAGCCGTGATCTCAGTGGTTTGAAGCATCTAATTTGTGACAGGTCTTCAACCTGCCTAAGCAACTTAAATTTGAAGAGATCTTGCTGCATTTTACCCGTCAAACGCTCTTCAGCATTTTTTCTCGCGATCGCTCATCTATTGCCTGAATGAGCTACCTCATAGATTAATTCATCTGAGTCTAATACTTTGTGAAAAGTGAACAAGAGGAAGCGCTGTATGCCTTTAAATGTTGAATTGTTAGAGTCCAGTTTTTCGCAGATTAAAGAACAGGAGCTTGAGTTTACGAAGCACTTCTACACAAATTTATTTGCCGACTATCCAGAGGTCAAGCCGCTTTTTGCAAACACCCATATGGAAGACCAAGCCAAGAAGCTCTTTCAATCGCTTGTCCTAGTTGTAGAAAGTCTCCGTCATCCTGATCGCTTGGCTCACCCACTTCAGGGTTTAGGCACTCGCCATATCCAATACGGGGTGCTGCCCGAACATTATCCGATGGTGGGCAGAACGTTGTTGAAAGCACTTGCCCTTTGTCTAGGAGAGGCTTGGACTCCTAGCGCTGAACAGGCATGGAGCGAAGCATATTCAGTTGTGACAGAACTGATGTTAAGTGGTGCAGTCTATTCCACTGAAATCCTGTCTCCTGACCTTCAGAAACGTTAGAAGCTTGGGGATGCGAGATACTGATGGATTTAGTTCGCTCAAATTGAGTGATGAGTTGCGATCGCAGAGGCTATCCCCCGTGAAGATGGAGGCCTACACTATACCGAAAGTTAGTGTAGGCCGTTCACGAATAATGCTTCTGTAACCATTCTTCCAAAACTAGACCCATACTCTTAATCACTTCTGGGTCAGTTTCAGGATTGATCGCTTGACTCCATCGCACTAATTTCAACAGTAATGTCTCGCGCGCTTTCGATAACTTTCGGGATACTGTGTACTGCTGCACCTCAAGCTGTTTCGCAATCTGCTGCTGAGTGAGTTGTTGCTGATAATAAAGCTGTAACAGTTGTTGCACAGACGTATCGAATTCGGCGATCGCAGTTTCCAACACCTGATTCAAGCGCGATCGCTGATCCAATCTTTCCTGTTGTTCTTCCTGCTCGATCAATTCTGCTAAGAGTGAATTTCTTGAATCTGTTACATCATCTTGCAATTCGCCCTCATCTTGTCCAATTTTCGGTGCATTCAATGAACCGACCGACGGAAAAGACTGCTCTCTTGCTCGATTTGCACAATCAGTAAGCCAGCGCTCCAAAGTTGCAGGACTGACTGTTTCGCCTGTTGCTTTTGTATATTGCGTTGCGATCGCGCTCCAAACTTCTGCACTCGGAGCGTTACTTTGTCTCATTCCTAGCGTTTTTGCTGGAACATAACACAATTCAAAACATTTCCAAGCCGTGAGATATTGCTCGATCGTCTGGGGAGTTAATCCTTGCAAAACTTCGATCACTCGTTTTCGGCTGAGCTTTAAAAGCAAGCCCCAATGACTACATAAATCAATTTCACGTTTCTGGCGTAACCAATCGCGAACCACGTTACCAAAAGCAGAACTGGCATAAGTCTTAAGGCTTGCTCGTTCGTCTGGATCGCAGGCTTTGAGAATTTTGGGAACGGATGCGATCGCAACTTGAAACAGATCGGCAAGCTGAAATTGGATCGATTGCGTTTTGGGCACAACCTTCTGCACACTCCAGTAGCAAGCTTCTTGCAAGTAAGCTGAGATATGTCCTGTCGCAAGAGCCTGACGAGTTTCGTCTTTTATCCAAGCCCGATGCCAGTACATGACCCAAAAGCGATCGGCAGTTTCTTCGGGCGTTTGTGCGAGATGCTGCTGAATGCTGCGATGCAATCTCGAATCCCGAATCCAACTGGTGACTTGATCTGATTCAAATCGCAAAAAAGTTGAAAATAGTTCGGGAATGCTTTGACGGACACGCATATCGCCAACATCCTAGATCATTGCCGTTCTCATCATGACCTGTTGCCCAATTCGAGTCAAATCTTGTTTGTTAACATAAGTTTATAGTCCTCACTTGAATGAATCATGCTGCTCAACCCAAACCAACGCGAGAAACTGGATGCGACCGATGACAAGCTATTTTATGATCAACCTCGATTTGTCACGCATGTTGATGAAGGATTTATTCAACAGTTAACAGATTTGTATCGCGATCGTTTAAAGCCGAATTCACGAATTTTCGACATGATGAGTAGCTGGATATCGCATCTGCCGGATGATGTGCAGTTTGATCATGTGGAAGGACATGGCTTGAATGAGAAAGAACTCGCAAAGAATCCTCGGTTCAATCATTACTTTGTGCAGAATTTGAACTTAGATCCGAAGTTTCCTTTGCCGGATCAGTCCTTTGACGCAGTTTTGAATACTGTCTCAGTTCAGTACGTCCAATATCCTGAAGCAATTTTTACTGAGATTCATCGAGTATTAAAGCCAGGTGGAATTGCAATCATTAGCTTCTCGAATCGAATGTTTTATCAAAAAGCGATCGCCGCTTGGCGAGATAGTTCAGAACGCGATCGAGTGGAGCTAGTTAAAAAATACTTCAAAGCTGTGCCGGGATTTTCAGCACCAGAAGTGATCGTCAAACACTCTCAAGTTCCGCCTGTGTTTCAAATGCTAGGAATGGGCGGCGGCGATCCGTTTTATGCCGTGATTGCAAGTCGGATCGATTAAAATGAAGAAATCGCTAAATATTGATCGGCAGTTGTTGTGAGTGGAACTTGTCGCATCAGAATGCCCTCGATTTCTACTCTCAATTCTACGGGGTAGATTCCTAAAATCATGCGCGATCGATCTCTGCTAAAAGTTCGATCGCGCTGTGGCACAATTGCCCATGCACCTGCCCATTACTGGCTAAAATTCCGCCCCACTGACTGACATCTTCTCGATTATATTGAACCGGAGACTGATCAAAGTAAGTAAACTTCCCGCCTGCCTCTGTCAAAATTAACTCCGGAGCCGCAAAATCCCAATCTTTTGCAGCAGATTTACCAGAGAGAGAAAGGTACAAATCAGCATTTTGTTCGACGATCGCGGCAATCTTACAGCCCACACTGCCAATTTGCTTTTGCTGGCTGACGGGAAAACGCTCCATCAATTGATTAAATCTCACGTCGCGATGGCTGCGACTGGCAACGACAGTTAGATCAGCAAATTCAGTTCTATTTGAAACTTGTAAGCGGTGTCGATCGCCATTTTTGCTCTCAACCCAAGTTCCGCCTCTTAAAGTTGCTGAGTAAAGCTTGCCAAATCCTGGACATGCGACCACTGCAACCACCGGACGACCTCGATAAGCGAGGGCAATGTGCATTGCATACTCACCCGTGCGATTGATAAAATCCTTCGTCCCATCTAATGGATCAATGATCCAAACCCAATCTCGCCCAATTCGAGATTCTAGCGGTTCAGATTGATAGGTTTCTTCGCTCAAGTAAGCAAATACCTGCGGATCAAAGACAGCTTGTAATTTCTCTAAAATATAGTGATTTGCAGCCAGATCCGCCGAAGTAACAGGACTATCCCCAGATTTCTCAATCTCAAAACTCTGAGCTTGGTTTGCTAAAATCTTGGCGGCTCCCCAACCGACTGAACGAACAATTGCACAAATGCCTTCAAAATTTGGTTCCATTGGTTTCGATCCTAAATTTCCCTACCTCCTACTCCCCACCTCTTCTACCTTTCTCCTTCAAACGAAGCCACCCAATACCGCCGACAACTCCACAATAATGCTGCGCCAACAGCCAAATAAATCAAGCCTCGAATCTCAAAGCTCACCCCTGCTATTCGCAACCCCAATCCGATCAACATCATCGCAGCAATCAACGCGATCGTCTTTCCGCCAAACATCTGAAATACACTCTTAAACGGATTCGGCTCTTGCAAAGTATCGACTCGTTCGATTACACGATTTGCAGTGCGATCGAGAATCACTTTTCCTTTAATCAAGCCGACTGCCAAAGCAACCGAGCCAAATCCTAAATGTTCAGCATCGAGAAAACCAAGATACGGCAGATGAAACCAGAACAATAGTCCCATTGTGAGCAATCCGGCTCCCACAAACGTCCAAATCACAGCAGCAATCCAAAGATGCTGTTTGCGGGATAACCCCACAGTCGGTTGAGTACTTTCCATGTCCATCGAGTTGTCAACGAGTTTCATCATTATACGAGTGCGCTGATTGCATCCATTGCCTCGTGCCAAAGAATTCACACGAATAAGATGCAACCTTCGCCGCTTCTGCTAAAGCGGTTGCAAAGTCGTGCTGCAAAATGAAATGACAGAAAGCTCCATGAAAAATATCGCCTGCTCCTAATGTGTCAATGACTTTCACTTGAGGAACAGTAATTTTTGCATGATTGAACACCTCGATCGCATTTCCTCCCTGTGTGATCGCAATGTTCTCAATCCCGTAACAATATAAATAGTCAAAAACAGATTGCTCGATCGGCGCTCGAAAGTTGGCAGAACAGATCGCATAGTCCACATTAGGAAAAATTTGATCAAAACCAGGCTTCCAACTTCCTGCATCAAGCACGACTGGAATGTTACCTTTTGCCATTTTTGCCAGCTTTGCTCCAACTGCCATTTGATGACCATCGATTAATAGAATGTCTACTTCATCTAGGAGCTTGGATGAAATGCAGTCTGGAGAAATCTGAGTCCGAACTGCATTTACAGAAATGACAGCCCGATCTCCCGTAGACTTCGTAACAATGATAGATGAAACAGGGGGAGAGTCTTGACGATCGCAATCGAGATCCACAACATTGATCGCACTCAAGTCTGCCTCGATTAACTGACAGATAGGATGACGACCCACAACACTTAATAAGGTCGAGAAATTGCCTAAATGTTGAAACGCGATCGCCGCATTTGTCGCTGGACCTCCGGCTGCACTGGTCATCTCTTGTGCCACAATTTTTTGATTTGCGTCTGGAGGTGCATCTGCAAGATAAATTAAATCTAGCGTTACCAAACCCACAAACAACCCACGATTTGCCATAATTCACACATGAGCGCAACTCTATATATTGTGGGCACACCCCTCGGCAACCTGGAAGATATGACCTTTAGAGCCATCAAAACACTGCAAACAGTGGACTTGATTGCTGCCGAAGACACACGCCACACTGGCAAACTGCTGCAACACTTTCAAATCAAAACGCCACAGATTAGCTATCACGATCACAATCGCCATTCTCGAACAGCAGACCTGATCGATCGACTTCAACAAGGCAGTTCGATCGCACTGGTCACGGATGCCGGAATGCCTGGAATTTCCGATCCCGGTTACGAACTCGTCAAAGCCTGTGCCGAATTAGGCATTCTTATAGTTCCAATTCCGGGCGCAACCGCCGCGATGACCGCTTTGAGTGCGTCAGGACTAAAGAGCGATCGATTCGTGTTTGAGGGCTTTTTGCCAGTGAAAGAATCTGAACGTCGATCGCACCTCCAAACTTTGGCGACGAATGAGCGATCGCTGATTTTTTACGAAGCTCCTCATCGAATTCAAAAAACGCTGCAAGACATTGCCACTGTTTTAGGCGCAGATCGGCAGATTGTCTTGGCGCGTGAGTTAACCAAACTGCATGAAGAATTTTGGCGTGGCACACTCAAGGCTGCGATCGAGCATTACAGCACACGTGAACCGAAAGGAGAATTCACGCTAATTGTGTCGGGTGCAGAACCAAATGAAGTGCCTCTTACGGAGGATGTCTTAAAAGCTGAATTGCTTTCATTAATGCAACAAGGTGTTTCGCGATCGCAAGCCAGCCGACAACTGGCTGAACAAACCGCACTTCCCCGCCGACAACTCTATCAACTTGCCTTACAAATTGAGATATGAATGAATCCGACCTAGATGCTCTACTTGATGTCGCTTTCCAGCAATGTGACTCGCTGGGACATGCGTTAACTGAGGAGCAAAAATGGATTCTTCGCACGACTTTGAGACAGGCGACTCGCACCAATCCACTTGAACAATTAAAGCCTGAGCAGCGGCAAGCTTTACTGCGATTTGTCCAAGACCATGCGGAATGGAAAACTGTGATTTTGAATGATTGGTTTCAAAGTCGAGATTCGGGCAGTGTTCAATTTATTCGAGACGAGTACGGCATGGAGTGGCTAAATTCAATCACCGCAGACGATTTAGCTGCTTACCGAGACTCAGAAGCAGTCCTGAAGATCGGCGATCGCATCGAAGTCTCCAATGCGCTGTGGGAATGGGTACAAGGTGATGACAATGAATGGTTCTCCTGCACAGTGATCGGACTCAGCGAAGCAGAAAATCCTCAAGAAACAAGCTGTATGATCCGCTTTGACACTGGACAGGAGTATGAAATTCAAGGTCTATATGACTGGAATCGCCCCAACTGGCGTTGACTCCCTCAAGGGAGTTTGCATTGCTCGCGTTGGGCGCGTGAATCTGATGCGAGACAGAAACGCAGCTAGGGCATTGAACTATTTCCGAGTACTGAGCGAAATCAGCAGAACTAATGCCCCTAAAACACAACCCATTCCAATCCATTCACTCAATTGTGGTCGCTCCCCAAGCTGCAACGCTGCAAATACAACTCCCAACACAGGCGTGAGCAACATTCCCAACCCCGACATTCCAGCAGATAACTGAGTCAGCACATACAGCCACAACAACATCGGAATCGCAGTCCCCGGCAAAATGTTATACAACAAAGCACCGATAAAAGCAGGTGTCCATTGAATCGGCTGCTGCGGGAGAAGCAGCGCGATCGCCATCAACGGTAAAGACCCAAAAAAAGTCTGCCAAGCTGTCAAAGATAATAGATTCATCTTAGTTTTGGCATTAATCTTCTTTGCCATAATCGAGCCGCAAGCCCAACTCAGCCCCGCTAACACTGCTAAAACTCCACTCAACAGCGAACCTTGCATCCGAAATGGATCAAGAATGATCAACAATCCAGAAAAAGCAATCGCGATCGCGATCCACTGCACTCCTTTCACCCGTTCTCCTAGAAAGTATCCCGCCAATAACACCGTCCAGAATGGCATTGTATAGACCAGAACTGAAGTTTTCCCAGCCCCACCACTGACCAATGCCCAAGATGCCAATCCATACACTCCAGCCGTCTGAAACACTCCCAACCAGAATGTCATGCCAACTTCTTTCGGCTTAAAAGGCTGTCTGAGGATCAACATTCCACCAAACAATGTCAGCCCGCCGCAGAGTGTTCGTAAGGCTGCGAAAGTGAAAGGCGACGAATACTGAACTGCAATCTTCATCTGTGTCCAGTTATAGCCCCAGAGAACTGCGATCGCGAGCAGTGCCAAAATTGCCAACTTTGGAAAACGAGCTTGAGTCATTGTGATTGATCAGAATTTCGGATCAACCTTAGTCCTAAAAATTAGCGCTGGCAATCTATCAAGGGCGTTACAAAGCTTAAAATAGAAAAAAAGCCTTGAACCATGTCTAATTCAGTCAGCAACTCCTCACAATCGACCTGGAAAATTAAGCTGCTCTACGACAGTGAGTGTCCGCTCTGTATGCGAGAAGTGAATTTCTTGAGAAAGCGAGATCACGATCGAGGCTTAGTCGCCTTCGTAGACATTGCCGATGAGAACTATTCACCTGAAGCCAACGGCGGCATTGACTACGAAACTGCAATGGGTCGAATTCACGCGATTTTGCCAGATGGAACTGCGATTCAGAACGTCGAAGTCTTTCGTCGAGTGTATGAAGTGTTAGGCATGGGATGGGTCTATGCAATTACCAAAATTCCCATGTTTGAATGGCTTGCCAATAAGCTGTATGAGATTTGGGCAGATTGGCGCTTACAACTGACGGGCAGACCGGATTTAGCAGCGATCGTCACTGAGCGACAAAAGCAATTAGACTGCTCAGATACAAAATGTTGCCGAGTTGAGAAGAGCTAAACGGATGAATCTTAAGAATCTCTAGTTGCTGCTTATCAAGTGACTGGGGAACCCTTGCCTGAGCCGAATACCGTTTGTACTGCCGCTTGAGCGATGCGCGATGCGATCGCCAAACTGAAGCGGCTGAGTCAGTAGAGCAAATTTGCGGAGGTGAGTCGATCGTAAACGCTCAACCCTAAGTTCAAGAATTGCTCTAGGATAGACCTTTGTTTGCAGTGCGAGGACTTGAACGTTGAGCATCGAAGCACAAGCCTGGGAATTGTTAGAAAAATCGATTTTGACCTATCAGGGACGAGAAATTGGCACGATCGCCGCAAAAGATCCCGATGTCGTTGCATTGAACTACGACCAATGCTTCGTCCGAGATTTCATCTCATCTGCACTCCTGTTCCTGATGCGAGGCAGAACAGAGATTGTCCGCTATTTTCTCGAAGAAACCCTCAAACTTCAGCCCAAAACCACCCAGTTCGACTCCTCAAAACCCAGTCGGGGATTGATGCCTGCTAGTTTTAAAATCATTGCCTACGAAGGGGGTGAATACCTCAAAGCAGACTTTGGGGATCATGCGATCGGGCGAGTCGCCCCAGCAGATTCTGGACTGTGGTGGATTATCTTGCTGAGAGCTTACACGATCGCGACAAACGACTTCAGCTTGGCACATCGACCCGACTTTCAAGAAGGCATTCGCTTCATCCTCGAACTCTGCCTCGTCACTCGCTTCGATATGTATCCCATGGTGCTGGTTCCCGATGGAGCCAGCATGATCGATCGTCGCATGGGCATGTATGGTCATCCGCTTGATATTCAGTCCCTGTTCTATGGCGCACTCAGAGCCAGCTTAGAACTGCTCGTTGAAGATGATGACAACCAGAAAATGATTCAAGGGATTCATAGCCGCCTCATTCCTCTCAGACGGCAACTGAGAGAGAATTATTGGCTCGATCCAGAGCGCTTGAATGTGATTTACCGCTACCGGGTCGAAGAATACGGCGAAGAGGCTTTGAATCAGTTCAACATCTATTCTGATTCGATTCCCTTCTACCGACTGGCAAAATGGCTGCCTGAAGCAGGCGGATACATGGCAGGTAATTTAGGTCCGTCTCAAATGGATGTCCGCTTCTTCACCCTAGGGAACTTAATGTCGATCGTGTCGGCTCTTGCCACAGAACGACAATCCCATAAGATTTTGAACCTGATCGAACTGCGCTGGACTGATTTAGTCGGACAGATGCCGATGAAGCTCTGCTACCCCGCACTCGAAGATGCTGAATGGCGAATTGTTACCGGAGCCGACCCCAAGAATCGTCCCTGGTCATACCACAATGGCGGAAGCTGGCCTGTCTTGCTGTGGATGCTGACTGCTGCTGCGAAAAAGCTGAATCGTGGAGAACTTGCCCACCATGCGATCGCAGTTGCCGAACGTCGTCTCGCTGAAGATCAGTTTCCTGAATACTACGATGGTCCTGATGGTCGATTGATCGGCAAAGAAGCTCGTCGCTATCAAACTTGGACGATCGCAGGTTATCTGCTGGCAAAAGAACTACTCGCCCATCCCGAACACCTCCAGTTGATCAGCTTCGACTGGGAGCCAAAATGATCACAGTTCGGATCGGCTGAAACACTTGCCGCTGGACTTACAGGCAAATTTTATCAAGTCGGCGGCAAGTGTTGTTTTTACAGTCAAAAATGGTTGAAAGACATAGAGATCGGGCATTGTACCCTCTGATAGTTCACGAACATTGCAGACTTTTAGCTTGAAATTGCTAAATTAAACATACAAAATTGCAAAAATAGTGTGCTACTTGATCCAACTAGGACTACAATCAAAAACATTTACTAGTGAGGTTTTCACAATGCCCTACGCAATTCTCGACAACTCTGTTCGGAGCAATCTCGAACAAGAGCGCGATCGTTTGAAAAAAGATAGAGCTTCCATCATTGAAGCGGCTGTTTCTTCTGCCACTTCCGAAATTGACAAAACCTTGCAGCATATCAATGAGTTGCTTGGCGGTGCGGTTTCATCCAATGGCTCTGCTGCTGCTGTAGAAGCTGCTGCCCCTGCTAAGAAGCCTCGTGGCAAAGGTAAAGCGCCTGCTGCTGCGCCTGCGCCTGCACCTGCACCTGCTGCCAAAGCTGCGACCAAGGCTCCTGCCGCTAAAGCTGCAAAATCTCCTGCTGCCAAAGCCACAAAATCTCCTGCTGCCAAAGCTAAAAAAGAAGACAAGCCGAAACGCAATGTGAAGCCTTCTGTTCCGTTTGATGCAACACTCAAACGCGACTTTAAGGGAATGACTCAAGCTGAAGCAGTGCTGAAAGTGCTAAGTGATTCGCCCAAAGAAACCTTCACCACAGACGAAATGATCCAAGTCCTCTACGGATCGCTCGAAAGTGAAAAGATGCCCGAAGCTCGCAAGCGGGTTGCTCTAACGATGGCACATGGCATGAGAAAGGGAACCTATGAGAAGGTCGGTGACAATCCTAGCCGATTCAAAATCTCAGGGTAGTCCGATGGGATTAAATCAACTCTGGTTTAGTCCTGCTCAAGCTCTTTCCTGATTGCAATCAGGAAATTGTAATGATGACAACAGCGCGGGGGTGTTCGGAGCATCCTCTAAACAGGTGGTTGACTCGAATGCAAAAAATCAATGAGGCGAAGCTGACCTTGAGTTTTCAGCTTCGCCAATTTGGGATCAAAAAAGCCCGGATTCGGCTGATGGTTCAACTCAAACAAACCGGGCTGTGCTTAATTTATTGAGCAGCACTGATCAGGCTTCAACTTTCACGCCTTTCCAAAAGGCAATGTAGCCTGTGATGTTTTTGGCTGCATCTTTAGGGGTTGGGTAGTACCAAGCCGCATCTTTGTTTGTTTGTCCCTCTACGACGATGCTGTAATAGCTGGCAACTCCTTTCCAACCGCAGGTGGTATGAGTGCTGCTGTCCTGAAAATATTCTGAATGAATCGAATCGGGTGGAAAATAGTGATTTCCCTCGACCACTTCTGTCTGGTTACTTTCCGCTAAAACGGCTCCATTCCAAACGGCTTTCGGCATTTTTTCTTTCTAAACGCAACCTTCAAAGCCTAACATTTCTACTCCCCTTGCGGAACGTAACAAGCTCGATCGCTGAAGCGAAAGACTTCTGAAGGCGCACAGGTTGGATCTTGAGACTCAGAAGCAGTCGAGGTGTAATGCAGTGTGACTGCACCGATTGTCAGTAGGAGTGTGACAATTCCAGAAATTGTAGAAGTCATGGAGCCAAGGGAACGCAGGTGTACTGTCTTCTATTGGACAAGAATTTCCCAAAAAATACGGAGAAAAGCGCGATTCGTTTATAAAGTCTTTACAGATTTTCGGTGATTAGCCTAGAGAACCTTTAAGGTTTTTCAGACAATTTCTGAACAATCACACCGAATCTCAGACAAAATGAATTCTGTCTGCCCTCAGTGGTTGAATACAGCGACTGAGGAATACTGTGTTAAGTAATCCCGCTTTCTTCAACAGGAGTCCCCTCTATGAGTCTCGCGTATCCCTCCCATCCGCTCTATTCCACAGTGCGATCGTTGCCAGAGGTATGGTCGATCGCAGCAAAGCAGTTTGCAAATGTTCTCGCGGTACATGACCCCCATAGCAGCCCTGAAGTCAAATTGACCTATGCAGAACTCTACGACCAGATGCAGACCTTTGCAGCAGGGATTCAAGCCTTAGAGTTTCGAGTTGAGGAAGAGGAGAGCGTGCCGCCTCGGATTGCGTTGTTTTCTGATAACTGTCCAAGATGGTTGGTTGCGGATCAAGGAATTATGCGATCGGGTGCGGTTGATGTGGTTCGAGGAGCGCAGGCTGATCCGCTAGAGTTACGGTACATTTTGGAGCATAGTGGGTCGGTTGGAGTCGTCCTGCAAGATGCGGAACTCCTGAAAAAGTTAAGAGGCATTCTTTCAGAAGTGCCGATTCAGTTTGTGATTTTGCTTTCAGATGAAGCCGTAACTTCAGACACCTACAAAGTCATGACTTTTTCGGAACTGATGGAACTCGGTCGATCGCATTCCCTTCAACCTGTGCAGCAAGACCGCAGTACGTTGGCGACATTGATGTATACCTCTGGCACATCAGGAATGCCAAAAGGCGTGATGCTCAGCCATGGAAATTTAATCTATGAAATCAATGGTGCTTATGCGGTCGCCCAACCGCAAGCTGGAGAAAGAGTGTTGAGCATTCTGCCGATTTGGCATTCTTATGAGCGATCGTTTGAGTACTTTATTTTCTCTAACGGCTGCACTCAGATTTATACAAACATTCGCTTTGTGAAAAAGGACTTAAAAGACTTCCAGCCGCACTATATGGTTGGGGTTCCGCGTTTGTGGGAGTCCATTTATGAGGGGATTCAGAAACAATTTCGCGATCAGCCTGCGAAAAAGCAAAAATTGGTCAAATTCTTTCTAGAACAAAGCCAGAAATACATTCTGGCGCAACGGACTGCGAAGAATTTGAACTTAGACAACCTGAACCCGTCAGCCACTGAAAAGCTAACAGCGCGTGTGAAAGCAGCCTTGAGATTTCCGCTGCATCAGTTGGGCGATCGCTTAGTCTATCAAAAGGTAAGAGCGGGCACAGGCGGCACGTTGAAGTTTGTCGTCAGTGGTGGCGGCTCGATCGCGGATCACTTAGAAGACTTTTTCGAGATTGTTGGGATTAACATTCTCGGCGGGTATGGACTGACCGAAACCTCTCCGATCACTCATGCGCGTCGTCCCTGGCGCAATGTTCGCGGAGCAGATGGCGAGCCTTTACCCACGACTGAAACGCGAATTGTTGATCCAGAGACGCGCAAAGATTTACCCGTTGGGCAGAGAGGGTTAATTTTGCTCCGAGGACATCAGATTATGCAGGGCTATTTCAAGAATCCTGAAGCCACAGCAAAAGCGATCGACTCAGAGGGCTGGTTTGACACAGGCGATCTGGGAATGCTAACGCCTCATGAGGATTTGATCATTACGGGACGCGCAAAAGATACGATCGTGCTAACCAATGGCGAGAACATCGAGCCACAGCCGATCGAGGATGCCTGTCTGCGCAGTCCTTATATTGACCAGATCATGCTGGTTGGACAGGATCAGAAAGTCCTGGGTGCGCTCGTGGTTCCAAACATGGAAGCGTTAGAACAGTGGGGAAGTAACGATCTCAGCAGTTCATCGGTGCAGGATTTATTCCGAGGGGAACTGGCGAAACTGGTGAAAGAGCGTCCGGGATATCGTCCAGACGATCGTATTGGAACGTTCAGACTGTTGAGTGAGCCGTTCTCAATGGAGAATGGATTATTGACGCAGACGTTGAAAATTCGTCGCAATGTTGTGATGGAGCGTTACCAAGGTATGATTGACGAGATGTTTTCGCAGTAATGTAAAATCATCGGGGCTAAACGATCTCAGAGCTTAAGTTTAGCCCGCTTTTACGTTCCCCCTCTCTAACTCACCGTATGGAAATCTCTAAGTCTCATTTGCTCCTTCAGCGCAATGTTAATGTCAAAGCGATCGTCACTCCCCGCTGGAAGGAAGAGGCACAGCAAACGCTGCAAGCACAGTTGAATCAGACGGATACGCAGTTGCAGCAGCTTGAAATGCAGATGCAGCAAGTCTTAACAGAAGTGCAGCGGCAGACGATCCAACCGGGAAGCCCTGAGGCGTTGCAGCAGAGTGAGAATATTCGGATGCAGTTTAATCAGCGCAAGAGTGAGCTACTAGAACAAAAGAATCAAAGCTTGCAGCAGCTTCAGCAGATCCAACTGTTGGAGTTAAATGAGGAGGTGCAGCAGGGTCAGATTGGCAGTGTGTTTCAGATTCAGCCCGGAGACAATTTGATTGAGATGATGAACGTTGAGATTCTCTTGCGCGATGGCGTGGTGGAAGAGATTCGCGGCATTATCTAGACTGAAGGATAACGCGATCGTATTTTGGGAGGTCAGATGACAGTCGTTGTGAAAAATGCTGGACAATGCACCATTTACTACGATCGCACCTGGACGCATTTTAAGCTGATGCAGCAAAGCTTAGAAGGGGTTTCGGGAGTGCGTCTGTCCTACTTTAAGGGTGAGATTGAGCTTTTTATGCCGGGACGAGAACACGAATTTTTCTCGCGGATCATTGGTTTTTTGATCATGCTGTTTTGCGTCGATCGTGGAATTCGGTTCTTTCCAACAGGTTCAATGAGGCAAGAGAAAGAAGGCGAATGTGCGCTAGAAGCAGACGAGTCATATTGCATTGGCGATCGCAAAACGACTCCTGATTTATCGATCGCAATCATTTTTACCAGTGGCAGTGCGGCTAAGCTTGCTCAGTATCAAGTGTTAGAAGTGCCTGAAGTTTGGTTTTGGGAAGATGGGGTATTTTCGCTCTATTGCTTTGTGAATGGGAGGTATCAACAGATTTCCCGCAGTCAAATCTTTGAAAATTTGGACATCGATTTGTTGACTCGATGTGTGTTGATGGCAGCGACGAATGAACTTGACGCGATCGCAACTTTTCGACAAGGATTATAGTCCAGTATCTATCAACACTTCTTTGATACTGAACTATGAAATGGATGACAATGGCTCTGCTGACGGGATTGCTAGGACTCTCGATCGTGCAAGCACCAGCATTTGCTCAAACTTCGACATTTGAAACGCGAGTGAGAGAAATTGAAGCGTTGAGTCGGGCGAAGAATTTGGCGCGGCAGGCAGCAGAGACGGTAAATGGAGGTTTAGCGCAATATCGAGCAGAACTTTCAATGCACGGATTCGCTGCAAAATCACCTTTTGTCGATCGAGGAGATCACTGGATTTTTACCTTTAAAGGAAATGTTCCGGGTGTAGCGGAGCCTTCGATCGAGAGCGAAATCCGAGTCGATAAAGCAGATTTTAAGACAACAGTGCTTTACAATGGCGCGATTCGGTCAGAACGTTAAGATATTTCCGGTCGATTCTCCAATTGCCTTGGTAAATTGGAGAATAGTACAACCTCTCAACGCGATCGGGCACCTTTTCTATGCGTCATCAGACTATGCGTAATCAGAATCAATCAGTGTTTGCCTTTTTATTGGGGAGCTTGCTTGTCTGTTCTGTTCCGGTTGGCGCAGAGGGGGTACAGGCACAACAGTCTGTTTCGCAACAGCAAGAATTAGCCCAACTCCGCCAAGAACAACAACTGCGATCGCAAGTTCAATCCGAAATTGATCGAGCATTCAGCCGTTCGAGCTTGCTGCTGAATGTTGCGCTGATTACCTTAACGCTATTCCCGATCGCGATTTTGGCGGCACTGTGGCGATTTCGGCAGGTGATTGTGCGAGAAATTGTCGATCGTGGAATGCACCAGCTTCAGAATTTGACAGAAGTCGAACACCAATTGCAAGATGTGCAGCAAGAAGCAGAGCGCAAAATTCAACAGTCGCGCCAAATTATTCAACAGCTTGAAACAGAAGTTCAAGCGTTACAAACAAGAATTTCAGAAGATGCAGAAAGCTTAACAGGCATGACGACCCAGCTTTCTCGGGCGCAATCAGAATTACTTGCTGGACTCGAAACTCAGGTCAATCTCTCGAAGCGAGAATTAGAGAGATTGACGAATGAATTTGCCTCTCATTTATCCGTGTTACAAACGGATGTGGATCAGCAAAATGCGATCACCCAAACGAGCTTTAGCGAACTGAACCATCAATTAATGTCGCAAGTAGATGGAATCGAAGCATTTGCGGCACAGCAGCAGCAACTGGCTCAAGAACACCTCACTCGATCGCAAGAGCACATTGCGACCCATCTCGAACACCAGCACGCTGACCTAATTCAACGCTTACAGCAGATTGAACAAGAGTACACCGTTCGCCTGAATGAATCCGAATTGCAAACGGATCAAAAACGCAGCGAACTTTTAGAAAGCTTAGGACAACTCAAAACCGAATTTGCAGCACAACTTTCGATTCTGCATTCTGACACCCAACAACAACGCGATCGCGTTCGTGAACGGATTGATCAGCTTGAAGTCGAGTTTGCAGAATCGCTCTCAGAAAAGCAATCTGATCTAGAACAGCATCAGCAATCCGTGAAAGACTCGATCGTATCCAAGCAGTCTGATTTTGTGACTCAAGTTTCCGAACTAGAGTCCAGTGCAATTCAAGGCAGAACCAACTTCCTCGACAAGCTAAGACTGCTAGAATCCGATGCAACTCAGCAGAAGCAAGCCATTTTCAATAAGTTGCAGAGCTTAGAAATTGAATTCGTCTCACAGCTTTCTGGACTGCGCGAACAGGCTCAAAATCGTCGTCCGGCTGAATCCTTCTCTGGTTCTGAATCGGATGATCTTGAACAGGCAGATTCACTGTTTAAATCAGGACAGTTTGAAGCCGCGATCGCCCATTACGACCAAGCACTCAAACATCAAGCGAACAATCCTGAAATCTGGCTCAAACGAGGGTTAGCCTTGGGACGATTGAAGCAATACAAGGATGCAATTTTCTCTTACGATCGCGCGACGCAACTTGACCCAGATTATTCTGAAGCCTGGTGTGATCGTGGGGTTGCGCTCGGAAAGCTGCAACGGCATGAAGAAGCCTTTCGTTCTTTTGATCAAGCCGTAAAAGTCCGTTCAGAAAATGCGATCGCCTGGTTAAATCGCGGCTTAGCTTTGCAAATGTTAGGTCGTGATGCGGAAGCCTTGGCATCGTTTGATGAAGCCTTGAGAATTGATTCGGAAGCTTACAAAGTTTGGAACTATCGCGGGTATTTATTGATTCAGCTAGAGCGCGATCGTGAGGCCTTGGAGTGTTTTGACAATGCGATCGACATTCAGCCAAAATATTCTCCTGCGTACTATAACAAAGCGATTTGTTATGCACTTCAGGGACATACCCAGGCAGCGATCGAGAATTTAGAAGAAGCGATCCGATTGAATCCGCGCTATCGAGAGGATGCAAAAAATGACCCAGAATTTGAGCAGATTATGAGCGATCAGCGTTTCCGAGAATTAGTTGAACATTGATGGTTCGCTCTCGTTTCTCACCTGCACGGGATTTAAATCTCGTGTGGGTCATTGAATGGGTTGCGTTTCTTAGGGGTTAAAATCTCCTGCCTTGATTCCTTCTCGGATATCATTTGCTAGATCTAGCATGACTTGTGCTTTAGAAAGTTCTCCTTGGATTTTAAAGAGATCAGCCGCTTTCTCTGCATCTACGATCGCAGCTTCAGGTTGATTAATGCTCGCAAAGACATTACTACGATACCAATAGGCTTCAATGTAATTAGGCTCAAGCGAGATTGCCTTTGTCAACTCAATGATTGCCTCTTGCCGTTTATTTGCAATTGCTAACTGCTGCCCACGTTCCAAGAAATACTTAGCATCCATAGTCAATTGTGAAATCAGATTTGTTCGAGTCTTTAAACATAGTCCATCGTTAATGCGATTAATGTTATCTGCAATCAAGCAATTGGGGGAGTGCGTTTCAGCACCAGCCTCCTGAACAGGTGCCATCATTGAAAAAACAGTGACAACTGTCTATATAGAGAGACTCCATAGCAAATACTTAGATACTTGATTCATTTTTTGATCACTCCAGATTAACTTAAAGATTCGTTAAGTAGTCCATCCGCTCAAGTTCTTCTGGAAAAAGATTACCGATTTCCAAAATAATAGATTGATCTGAGCCAAAAACTCCATCGTCCACGACTAGGGCAGGGATATAAGCATCTTGCGATTGAAGAAAATTCAAAGTGAAAAGATACGCATTGTGAATAGGTTGTTCGATCTGTGTGAGGTCTGATTGAAACTCAATCTGGTCGCCTGTATCTGATGCCTCAGAGTGTAATCTTTCTCTCAGGATTCCAGCTTGATAAAAGTGGTATTGCAGCCATCCACCGGTATCACTATTAACATAGGAAATCACAGGAACCTTGAGGATAGCGGAAATTGTAGACGCATCAGATTTACCTAACCACATTTGCTGAGTTTGTAAATGTAATTGGTAAACCAAAGCCCAAGGATGACCCGATAGGGAAAACACTAATGTGCTTTCTCTCGCATCGACTGTCAGACCGGAAGCATTAGGAAACCAGTTCCATTGCTTGAGTTGACTGAGAGTTTGAGCTACGGTGGCAACCGGGGCTTTAATTAAGAGAAATGCAAGATTGAGGTCAATCGATTCAATTCCTCGACGAGTTGCGAGCGATTCATGATCAGGTCTAACAAGGAAAATAGTCATGTGATTGTAGTTTTCATGCGTTACAAACGCCCAAGTCTGCCTGGTCCAACAGGTAACGGAGCAGCGAGCGAAAAGAAATATACCTCGGGATTTGCGATATTCGCCGCGCCCAATTGCAAATTATCCAGCACTGCTGGAGTACTAGGAATTTCGCAAGCAATAGTGTGTAAAATAGCAACCCGCTTAATGCTAGCCTCAAAGCGAGTTTTGCGACTAATTGAGGTGACATCAGATGTAGTCATGAAGACAATCGCCGGAACTCCACTACCATTGCCTGCGGGACTATTCCGTAGGGCATCAAGAAATCCTAGAACTTGGTAGTTTTGATAGCTTGGTGGTAGCCGTGTAGGGTGTACAGCTTTCGATTCGTAAAATACACTGTTTGCAAAAGTTGCAATTCCTCCCGGCGTTACAACAATTAATGGCATAACTCCATCAGGCTGTACATTTGAAATCCTCGCTCTTGTCAATCGATCTTGGGAGAAAAACTTGACTGGATTTCTTGCAATTCGCATACTCGGGATAATAGTATTTAGCGCAAATGCTTCAAACCTCAACTCAACTTGAGTTGGTGGAATGTTGAGATTGGTGGCAATAGCTTCTAGCCTAACTTTAGTCAAGGGTGTTTGGTTAGAGTTAACACAACTTTGCGCCTGTACTAATATTTGAGGCAAAACGAAAGTTATCCTTGACGGAAATCGGAGTTTCAGAAGCTAAAACTCCTCCTGCGATAGAGTTCAAATTCAATCGATCGTGTCAAGCTAAAAATAAGCTCTACTTATTACTGTTATGAACCAAGCAAAGTTATGGATTGGTGTCATTTCCGTACTAGTTTTGTACTGGGTCTTAGCCAACTCACTCGTTTAACCTGTACAGTCATTCAAAAACATGAGATAAACAGCATTGCAGTCAATCGGCAATCCTGATGAGTCTCCAAATTTATGGAATTCCTAACTGTGGAACCTGCAAAAAAGCACTGTCCTGGTTAGATAGCAAAAAAATCGCTTACGAATTCATCAACACTAAAGAACATCCTCCCGCCAAAACCACGATCGCAAAATGGGTCGCCGAACTGGGAGCAAAACCGATGCGAAATACGTCAGGGCAATCTTACCGCGCCATAGGTGACGAAAAGCAAACTTGGAGCGATGCCGAATGGACAGAAGCCTTTGCCAAAGATGCCATGTTGCTCAAGCGCCCTCTGTTTGTCAAAGACCAAACCGCGATCGCGGTAGGCTTCAAAGCAGATCAAATCGAAAAAGCCCTCAGCCAATAGACCCAGGGAGACACAAGTTATGATCATGAGTCGCGCCAGAAATGTCCTCGGTGGAGAACTGCAAAGCTGTTGTCGATCGCCGATCACCGGATACTACCGCGATGGATTCTGTAGTACTGGAGCCGGAGACGTTGGTATCCATGTCGTCTGCGCTCAACTGACCCAAGAATTTCTCGAATTCAGCAAAGCGCAAGGCAATGATCTGATCACGCCGATGCCGCTCTACGACTTTCCAGGACTAAAACCAGGCGATCGCTGGTGTCTCTGCGCCTCTCGTTGGAAAGAAGCGCTCGACGCAGGCGTTGCCCCCCCGGTCGTCCTCGATGCCACTCATGCCGCTGCCCTCGAATATGTCTCACTGAGTGACTTAAAGCAACATGCAGTTACCGAGTAAAAAATAATCTAATAAAGCTGTGTTCAAGAAATAAAATCTCGCAGTACCTTAGATTGCTTGAGACGGTGATCTAAGGAGATGCGATCGCATGGTATTACCCGGAGCTTGTCACGCTACCGCTGCGGCTGGAATGGCTGCACTACAAGTTTTTTATAGTTCTGCGACTGGACTTTGGAACTCGACCGGCTGGTGGAATTCAGCCAATGCGTTAGAAACGACGATCGACTATTCTCGCCTGACGAATCAGAAAAAATATCATGCGGTGATTGCCAATACCTATCAAAAGCAGAAGGCAAAAGGCTTTCTTGAGGCAGAGGTCTATGACGATCAAGGCTGGTGGGCGCTAACTTGGATTAAAGCTTACGATCTCACAGGAGAGAAACGCTATCTCGACACCGCAAAGTCCATCTTTAAGGACATGACAAAAGGGTGGGATTCTAAATGCGGGGGCGGCATGTGGTGGCGCAAAGATCGCTACTACAAAAACGCGATTACCAACGAGCTATTTTTCACCGTCGCGATTCGGCTGCATCAGCGGACGGTCAATGACTACGGGAAAGGAAGTTACATCGACTGGGCAAAGCGCGGCTGGAATTGGTTTAAGAAATCCGGCATGATTAACAAGCAGAATCTCGTCAATGACGGCTTAACCGATCGCTGTCGCAACAATAAAGATGTAACCTGGACTTACAATCAGGGCGTTGTGATTGGCGGTCTAGTGGATTTCTATAAAAGTACAAAAGATCAGGCTTACTTAAAGCAGGCACATGCGATCGCATCCGCTACGATCAAAAATCTCTCGCGCAATGGCATCTTGTTAGAAGTCTGTGAGCCAAACTGTGGCGATGACGGTCCTCAGTTTAAGGGAATTTTTATGCGGAATCTCGCTTATCTGCAAGAAACCGCCCCTGATCCGAAATACAAAGCATTCATTCTAAAAAATGCAGATACCCTTTGGTCAAAACGCAACCAGCACGATCAGTTTGGTCTGAGTTGGTCAAAACGAGTCGATCGAGCGGATGCAGCGCGTCAAAGTTCCGCGATCGATGCTCTGAATGCGGCAATTCCGTTGAAAAATCCGGCTTGTGTGGTTCAGCGAACTCCACCCCATAAACAATCTCGATTAGAGAACGCTCCTGCACTCACTTATCCATTGTTCTCTCTAAAGCTGGACTCGAATCAGATTCACTTTGAGTTGCCCAATCTCACCTTTGAAATGCAGCACATTCCGTTGATTGGATTATTTGATGTGCAAAACATGACTCAAAGTTGAATAGGACTCGCGATCGTTCCCTGATTACGGCATAATTAGGAGGTTTTCAAATTTTTTAAGCCCTTCAATTTCTGCGATATGCGTACCCAGTACTGTGGTCAACTCCGAGCAAATAACATTGGTGAAACCGTTACCCTTTTCGGATGGGTAGATCGACGACGTGACCATGGGTATGTCATTTTCATCGACTTACGCGATCGCGATGGCATCGTGCAAGTCGTCAGCGATCCAGAACGCACGCCCAATTCTTACAAAATTGCAGGCGACTTGCGCAATGAGTTTGTGATCAAAATCGTCGGACGAGTCACCAAACGCCCTGATGAATCGCTGAACCCGAAAATTCCAACGGGCGAAGTTGAGATCTACGCCGATGAGATTGAAATTCTTAGCAGTGTCCGGAAACAGCTTCCATTTCAAGTCTCTGCGGCTGAAACCGAATCTGTGCGGGAAGAACTGCGCCTGAAGTATCGCTATCTCGATCTCAGACGCGATCGCATGAGTCGCAATCTTCAACTTCGCCATCAGTTGATCAAAACAATGCGCCGCTTCCTTGAAGATCAAGAAGGCTTCGTCGAAGTAGAAACTCCGATTTTGACGCGCTCGACTCCTGAAGGTGCAAGAGACTATCTCGTTCCATCGCGGGTGAATTCGGGTGAATGGTATGCGTTACCGCAATCGCCTCAGTTATTTAAGCAATTGCTGATGGTTTCGGGACTCGATCGCTATTATCAGATTGCTCGCTGTTTCCGCGATGAGGATCTGCGGGCTGAGCGTCAGCCAGAGTTCACCCAACTCGACATGGAAATGAGCTTCATGAGCCAAGAAGAAATCTTGGACTTAAATGAACGTCTAGTCTGCACCATCCTCAAAACCATGAAAGGGATCGAACTGCCCCGTCCTTTCCCCCGGCTCACCTATGCCGAAGCCATGGATCGCTACGGCAGTGATAAGCCAGATACCCGTTTCGGTTTAGAGCTAGTCGATGTTTCCGATGTGCTAAAAGACTCTGGGTTCAAAGTCTTTGCCGATGCTGTAAAAAAAGGTGGACTTGTCAAAATTCTGCCGATTCCCAACGGCAACGATGCGATTTCCAATGTCCGCATCAAGCCCGGTGGGGATGTGTTCAAAGAAGCGTCCGAAGCGGGTGCGCGTGGACTTGCCTACATTCGAGTGCGCGAAGACGGCGAGATCGATACGATCGGAGCCATCAAAGACAATCTTAGCGAAGACCAGAAGCAAGAAATCCTCAACCGCACCCATGCCAAACCTGGACATCTGTTACTGTTTGCCGCTGCCGATGCGGGCACGGTGAATAAAACGCTCGATCGCTTACGCCAGTATCTAGGGAATGAACTCGGCATGATCGATCCTGACAAGCTGAGCTTACTTTGGATTGTCGATTTTCCCATGTTCGAGTGGAATGCCGACGAGAAGCGCTACGAAGCCTTGCATCATCCGTTTACCGCCCCTCATCCCGACGATGTGAGTGATCTCACCACTGCCCGCGCTCAAGCTTATGACCTTGCGTTCAATGGGTTTGAAGTCGGGGGCGGCAGTGTGCGGATTCATCAACCTGATTTGCAAGCAAAAGTGTTTGAGACGATCGGGATTTCCGAAGCAGAAGCTCAGAACAAATTCGGCTTCTTACTCGAAGCGTTTGAATACGGTGCGCCGCCCCATGGTGGGATTGCTTACGGCATCGATCGCCTTGTCATGTTGCTTTCTGGTGAAGAATCCATCCGTGATGTGATTGCTTTCCCGAAAACACAGCAAGCGCGTTGTCTGCTCACAAGCGCTCCTTCCGGAGTTGATGAGAAGCAATTAAAAGAGTTACACGTCGCTTCGACCTACAAGCCGAAACGCGAAGGTCAATGACTTTGTGCATCTCCTGACGTTTAGAGCAGCACTCGTCTATGTCTTTCACCGGATTTCTTCGCAAAGACTCAGTGACAGTGAGATTAACCCTCTAGAATATAGAGAACGTACTTCATCGTGGCTTAATCTCACTGCTTATGTCTGTTCTGGCGGTCATTCTTCTTTTGGCGGTTCTGATTTTTGTTCATGAACTCGGTCACTTCCTTGCAGCAAGACTTCAAGGCATCTATGCAAACCGATTCTCGATCGGGTTTGGTCCCATTTTGTGGAAATATCAAGGCGAACAGACGGAATATGCGCTCAGAGCCTTGCCACTTGGTGGATTTGTCGGATTTCCTGACGACGATCCAGAGAGTACAATTCCGCCTGAAGATCCGAATCTATTGAAAAATCGCCCAGTTCTCGATCGCGCAATTGTGATTAGTGCAGGAGTGATTGCCAATCTTGTTTTTGCCTACTTCATTCTGGTAGGACAGATGGCATTTGTGGGATTGCCTTCGATTGATTACAATCCCGGCGTGATTGTGCCAGAAGCAATTGCCCAAGGCGTGGCAGCAGAGGCAGGCGTGCAAAATGGCGATGTAGTGACGGCGATCAATGGCAATCCATTAGGCGCATCAGATGCAGCAATGAATCAACTGCGTCAAACGATTGAATCGAGTCCCGGCAAACCGTTGCAACTGTCGATCGATCGTCAAGGTCAGCCTGTAAATGTAACCTTGACCCCAAAAGATGACAATGGCAAAGGCAAAATTGGCGTGCAGCTACAGCCGCACTTCAAAACGCAGCCAAATGGAAAAATCGTTTACTACAAGCATCCCGAAAGCCCGATCGCAATCTTCACGATGGCATCGAACGAGTTTCAACGCATTGTCGTGCTGACCGTGAGTGGATTCGGGCAATTGATTAGTAACTTTAGCAATACAGCCAATCAGGTCGCGGGTCCTGTTGCGATCGTAGCAACGGGCGCGAGAATTGCAAAAACCGACTTTGCGAGTTTGTTTAATTTCACTGCATTGATCAGCATCAACTTAGCAATCATCAACATCCTGCCTTTGCCTGCCCTAGACGGAGGACAGCTTGCATTTTTACTCGTCGAAGGACTGAGAGGAAAGCCCGTTCCTGCCAAAATTCAAGACGGTGTAATGCAGACCGGATTAGTGCTATTACTGGGATTAGGCGTTTTTCTGATCATCCGTGACACGGTGAATCTCATCCCCCAGTGACCAGTCGCATCTCTGCAAAAAAACAACGAGCGTTAGAAGTGCTTGCTCGACTCAAGGCGCTTTATCCAGAGGCTCCTTGCACGTTAGATTATGAAACTCCAGTTCAACTGATGGTAGCAACGATCCTTGCGGCTCAATGCACCGATGAACGAGTCAATACCGTCACGCCTGCCTTGTTTCGCCGTTTTCCTGATGCGGCAGCATTGGCAGGCGCTGATGTTTCTGAGTTAGAAACTTTAGTCAAATCGACGGGCTTCTACCGCAATAAAGCGAAGAATATCCAAGCAGCTTGCCAATTGATCATGGAGAAATTCGGCGGAGAAGTTCCGAAAACGATGAAGGAATTAACCAGCCTTCCTGGAGTTGCCCGCAAAACGGCGAATGTCGTTGCGGCTCACGCATTTGGCATCAATTTAGGCGTAACGGTCGATACGCATGTGAAGCGATTATCGTATCGACTCGGACTGACCAAAAATACGGAACCTGTAAAAGTCGAGCAGGATTTAATCAAGCTGTTGCCGCAGCCGGATTGGGAGAATTGGTCGATTCGACTGGTCTATCATGGTCGAGCGGTTTGCAATGCGCGGACTCCTCAATGCGATCGCTGTATCCTCGTCGATCTCTGCCCTTCCGCCCATCTTGCCAATGCGCCCAAGAAAACAAGTTAAATCATGCACCCTGTCCATCAAGTCTCAATTTATCTAAAGTCTCAACTTATCTGAAAATCGACGCACTAGAAAGTGACTTTTTTGAGTAGAATCAAAAATAGTGTCTTTTATCAAAGGTTCAAAATTCATTCATGGCTAAGAAGAGCATGGTTGAGCGTGAGAAAAAGCGCGAACGCACTGTCGAGAAGTACGCAGAAAAGCGTACGGCTTTGAAAGAGCAGTTTGCTGCTGCCACGACTCAAGCCGAAAAGCTAGAGATTCACCGCAAAATTCAACAGCTTCCCCGCAACAGTGCAAGAGTTCGGGTGCGGAATCGCTGCTGGGCAACGGGTCGTCCGAGAGGCGTTTATCGTGATTTCGGGCTATCACGCCACTGCATTCGCGAAATGGCACATGCGGGCTTGTTACCCGGTGTAGTTAAGTCAAGCTGGTAAGGCGATTTTGGATTTTAGAGGCGAGTTGTGATCTAAAATCCAAAACCTTACTGTCCGCAACTTATTGTCCACAACAGCGATCGAGGCCTAAGCTATCCATCAAGAGGTCGCTGACCGCATTTGCGATCGCGAATTCGCCATAAAAACTATCGGAAAAATCAAACGCCTGCATTTCTGAAATGATGGCAATGACGAGCGATCCGAGATCGTTTTCGTCTTCCATACGCTGACGCATATAGATTTGGGCAGCCCGTTCTGCAATTCGATGATTTGCGGGTTCTGGAAGAAACTCTTCATCGAGCCACTGCTGCAATTTTGCTTGTAGCCAGACCGCCTCCTGCTCCGGATGTTTTGCAGGCGGTAAAGTGATCGGTGGAATGGGTTCGACCATCATGCGTTCCCCAAACTAACAAGATATTTCAAACTATATCTTAGTTTCCTTACTTCAAAGCCTCTCCGGAGCCAGGTTATGCAAGTCGATGTGTCCTCGATTCTCGAAGGCTATGCTCAAGGTTATTTTTTAATGTCTGATGAGTTTGGTCGAGATTTAGCCTGGTATACCAGTCGCGAACGGACTCTGATCCCCCTAGACGATCGGTTTAGATATCCCAAATCACTACGACGGGTGTTGAATCAGAATCGCTTCACTGTTGAAATTAATCAAGCCTTTGAAGAAGTCGTGGAAGGCTGTGCCGATCGCGATACGACTTGGATCTCGAATGATTTGAAAGAGATCTATTGGATCTTGCATCAAGCAGGATGGGCGCATAGTTTTGAAACCTGGCAGGATGGCAAACTCGCTGGGGGGATTTTGGGACTGTCGCTCAGAGGAGCGTTTATTGGAGAGTCAATGTTTTTTCGGATTCCAGAGGGATCGAAGGTAGCCATGGTAAAGCTGGTGGAGCATTTGAGAGCGCGGAATTTTGCGTTGTTCGATGCTCAGATGATGAATCCGCATTTGGAGCGATTTGGAGCCTATGTGATCAACAATCGCGGGTATAAGGATTTGTTGCGACAGGCACTAGAGCGCGATTGTTCGTTGATTTAATCGAACGTGGGAGACCAGAGATCTTCGACTTTGACTTCCCATCCGGGGAGGAGTTCAGGGACTGTAATCACATCGCCATTGTGAAGCACGATCGCGTTTTGTCCACTGCGACGAATCTCAACCCACTCTTTTTCGGGATTGATTAAGATTCCAACCTTTGTTCCTAAGCTCAGGAAATCATCAATTTTTCTTCTAAGTCCTGCAATACTGTCTGTTGGCGATTTAACTTCAACTGTCAAGTCTGGAGTGACTTCAGCAAAACTACGTGGGCTTCGACGTAATCGTTCTGCTTGAACGAATGAAACGTTGGGCGCACGAGTATCTGAATTTGGCAAGATAAAACCAGCAGAAGAACCAGTGACTCGTCCTAATCTTCGAGGTCTGACCCAGTTGCGAAGTTGCGCCCCAACTTCAAGCGCGACTTCATCAGACTCATAGCCAGAAGGACTCATGACAATAATTTCCCCATTCACTAGCTCCATTCGATAGTCAGGGCAGTGCTGCTGGAGTACTTCTAAATCCTTGACTGTAAGTGCCATACCTGTTTTCAGAGTTTCTTCAATTATCAGCTAATTTTACGCTCTGTCACGAATGTTAAGCTCACCCATTCTCCTTTGTGGCTATAACTGCGAATCAAACGCTGCCGGAGATCGGGCTGCAATAACCAACCGACTTCTAGGACAAAGGGATATCCAGATTTCAACTCAGTTGGGCAATTAGAAGACGCACCATCGGGAAGCAAGACAACTTGAATGCCACTGTCAAACTTGAGAATTGAACCTGCGATTTGAGCCGTCGTTGTAATCGTGCGTCCAAACTTCAATTCTTGATGCAACTGATCCCCATCTCGCCAAATTCTCAAATCAGTTTGATAAACATCGGGCGATCGCCAATCCGGATAAATCGTCGTCGCTTCCCCTTGCCAAGTCCCGATCAAATCCTCTACTTGAAGTTGGGGACGCTCTGGTGAGGTCGAATCTGCCCGCTTTTCGCGAATTAAAGTGAATCCAGTTAATTTTGAGTCTTTGGCGAATTTTTGCACCAAGCGCAACCGACGATCGCCCTGAATCAAACCCAATTCTGCGACAAATTCAGAAAAAGGCGCACGCTGAATCGTCCCCATCGAAAACGCGCCATTTTCAAATAAGAGAATCCCTCGACCGAGCGAACTGTATTCCAGGACTTTCTCACTTACAGGCTGATCTACTGGCTCTAAATGGACAACTTGACGCATCGTTTGATTGTCATTCAGTGCTGTAAAAGACACGATCGAAGGAATATCCTCAACCACCTCTCCTAAAGATGAAAGTCTTGTAAATGAACCCTGCCAAGTGCCGAGATTTTCCAGCAAACAGTCCCATTGAGACTTCATTCAATGCTCCTAAATTTTTGCAAATCTCCTTACTGCGAAGATACTGCCAAGCAGTCCAACTAGCCCCCCAAACGTTAGCAAAATTAAAGGTAACGCAATCAAATCGATCGGTCGAGAGCTTCCCGTTGCGAGGAATTGGACAAACTCAGCCTGTCCACTCAATTGATTCGCAATCAATTTCTGGATTCCCTGAATCAACCCGAATGAAATTGCAGAGCCAAAAATCCCAAACGCGACTCCTTGAGCAAGAAACGGCAAATAAATCCAGCTTCGAGTTGCACCGACTAATTGCATAATCTCGATTTCTTTACGACGGGCAACCACAATGAAGCGGATCGTTGTATTGATAACCGCGATCGCAGTTGCGGTAAGCAGCCCCACGATCGCCGTACTGACTCGATTAAACCCTTTATTGAGTTGAGCAATGCGCTGAACCGCCTCATTTACATACTGAACTTCATCGACTCCATTCACCTTTTTCAATTTTTCAGCCAGAATCGGAACTGCTTCTGACGATCGAGCTTTCACTTTCAACTCATCCACCAACGGATTGCCTTCAAGTTGTTGCGTCGCATCTCGTAAATTCGACAAACCCAATTCTTTAACCAATTTGCTCCAAGCTTCTTCCTTCGTCACATCCTCAACAGAAGCCACTTCAGGGAATTTTTCAACTGTCGCTCTCAGCACATCCGCCGAAACGCCCGTTTCCAGATATGCCGACACTTCTAACTGACTGCCAAACTGGGTTAATAAACTCTCAAGTTGCCAAGAAGCTTGGAGACTAATGCCGAACAAAAACAGCAGCACCGTCACCATACTGACCGCCGCCCAATTCATCCAGCCCCCGCGTCGCAATCCCAACAATGTTTCCCGCAGCAAATAATCTAACTTTGTGAAGAACCGCATTGCGTCATGTCTCTCCTACCGTGCGAAGACCCTTGTACCTCTGGAAATCAGATCAGGCATCCGAAATTGTCCCAAGGTTTCTGCCATTCAAAATTTTCACTGTTGCCCTAGGGTGAATCCTAATTCTGTGATTCAAGATCTTAGGCGGACAGCTACAGATTCTCTTTTGGAAGAAATACGGAAGTTTTCCGCCTAAGATCCTTGTCGAGGGGTATTATGCAGAAATCGTGTCGGGCTAAGTCGCTCGATTCGGACTTAGGCGGAAAGATTCGGGCTAAATAACCCAAATTGGGATCTTAGGCAGAATCTTTCAGTCCAAATAATAGTTAGACATCTTGCAGAAATGGTAACTCTATTAAGTAGCTGTACAGAGATAAGTAAGACCCTATGTCCAACCTATGTCCCAAGTGTAAAACCACGCAGATAATTGAACACAACGGCGGTCAGTGGTGTTCAAATTGTGGCAAGTTTGCAGTGCCTCCCACCTTGCGTCATCCTCCCACTTCTTACCTTGAGCAGAAGAAAAAAGCTTCGCAACCGATTTTACTGACTTGTTCCAGTTGTAGGTGCAAAGACAGTATGGGGGACGGGTTATATGACGATGGAGAATGGATCTGTGGAGCCTGTATTGCAGGTATGGCTTATCCTCATTGAAGGTTAAGATGATAATGAAGCGTTGGAATTACTCTGATGAAACTCGATCGTATTACGAGCAATCCAAACCGGATGAATGGTCAACCTTGCATCCGTAACCTTCGCCTTACGGTTCGTCGGGTGATTGAGCTACTCGCAACCTATCCTGATCGAGAAGAATTACGTCAAGAGTTTCCAGAACTGGAGGATGAAGATATCCAGCAAGCCCTAATTTTCGCCTCTTCTTACCTAGACGATCGCATCATTGAGCTTTCTAATCGCTATGAAACTGTTGCTTGATCAGGGATTGCCACTCTCTGCGGCAGCATTGTTACGGGATGCAGACATCGACACGATTCATGTGGGTGAAATCGGGATGTCTGAGGCTGAAGATGCAGACATCATCCAGAGAGCCAGAGACGAGGAGCGTATTGTTGTTACGCTTGATGCAGATTTTCATGCACTGCTAGCGCTTGATGTAGCAACCGCTCCTTCAGTCATTCGGATTCGGATTGAAAGGCTCCGCGCCCAAGCACTCTCAGACCTTTTGCTGACAGTCATTACTGAGTGCGGGGAGGATTTAGAGCAAGGATCAGCCATTACAGTGGAGCCAAGCCGTATCCGTGTTCGCCGTTTGCCGTTGGTGTCAGATGTCTAACAATCCGCTTGCACACCGACCGTATCAAGTCTTTTCGTTGAGTTCAAGAGGTTGTTCGCGGCGGGTGAAGCGGAACGTTATGTCGCCTCTAACCTGTTCATAGAGGTGTGCATTTGAGAATTATCTGTTTGAGTTCAAAATTTTGAGAATCTTGGCAGGCTAAAGACATGGCAGTAACCTTTGAACAGCTTTGGGCGATCGCGAATAGGGAAGCACAGCGAATTGGAGAAACACCTAATAATGTCTTCCTACCAATTGGGTTACGACTTGAGATTCCAGAAAAACCCTGGGAGTACTACTGCACCCCAGTGAATGTTAAAACATTCGCAAGTACTGGCTGTGATGGTGTTCACTATAGTTTTCTAGAATTAATCCCTTCATCAGAATTACCTGTTGTAATGACGGTACCAGCTAATTATGGGAATCCAAATCCAAACGTGATTATTAGTGAGAACTTACATGAGTTTCTTTGCTTGGGTTCCAAAGCAAGTTACATAGTTTTGGAGGAGCTTTCCTATGAAAATGGAGAACTTAATTCATTAAAATCATCAACCTATGCTGATTTTTTATCAAATGAGCAAATTGATCTTTTGAATATATTAAATAGCGAGTTTTCACTTCGCCCTTGGTCAGTTCTTGAGGAGAGGATGAATTATCTTCAGTCAAAATACCTTGATTTATTACAATTGCGCGATCAAGAGAAATATTTCAATGAAACGTCTGCTCTAAGAACAGAAAGTTATTCTCAGGAGGTAAGGTCTGCCGAAAGTCTCATCTTGATATCGTATCCAGATGAATCAGATTTTTATGATGAGTTGCCGCCGACATAACAATCCCGTTGCACGCCGACCGTAGCAAGTTGGTCGGTTGAGTTCAAGAAACTGTCTACGGCAGGTGAACGGGGTCGTTATGTTTCCAAGCTTCTAGCAGAGCTGGGCTATTGATTCGAGGTGCAAATTTTTAGTACTCCAGAAGAAGCCCCTATCAGCCGTCGAGCAAATAGTAGCTCTGCGTCCTCTGCTTCATTTTTGTAGTACTATTTTTTGATAGCTCTAATCCTAGAGATCAGCCACATGGTTACGTTAAGTGTTGAAAAAACAAACAAATTGAACCTTGCTGAAGTCCCATCTGCAGGTAGTACTCGTCTAGAACAGAGAAGGCTTCGTATACAGCCACGACAAGTAGAAGTTGTTTCTCTTTTCTCTGGTTGCGGCGGTATGGATATGGGGTTTTTAGGTGGCTTTAAGTTTCTAGATAATTGGTATAAAAGTTTACCTTTTGATATTGTATGGGCGAATGACATCAATGAGTTTGCTTGCAAAACTTACAAGCATAATCTTGGCAACGAGATAGTTTGTGGTGATGTCTGGGATGTGCTAGATACAATGCCTAATTCTGCTGATGTAGTTATTGGTGGATTTCCTTGCCAAGATATTTCTGTAAATGGTAAATGCGCTGGTATTAGTGGTTCCAGAAGTGGACTGTATAGCGCAATGGTCGAGGCGGTTAGAAGACTAAAGCCCAAAATATTTGTAGCTGAAAATGTGAAAGGGCTGCTAATGCAGAATAATAAGGCATCCTTAGAAAGAGTAATCTCAGATTTCACAAAAATTGGTTATCAAGTTGATTATCGTCTTTATCACGCGGCAGATTTTGGAGTACCTCAAACGAGAGAGCGCGTTTTTATTGTGGGAACACAACCAGAAATAACTTTTCAACCTCCAAAAACAGTTCTCCCAAAAGGTGAACACATTACAGCTTCACAGGCAATAGCTGATTTAGAAACAATTCCAGAAGATGAATCAATAAACCATGTTTGGAGCAAAGCGAATCGAAGCCCTGAGCAAGGTGACAGATGTTTGAAAGCTGATAGACCTGGCTATACAATACGAGCAGAATGTCATGGAAATATCCAATTCCACTATAATCAGCCAAGAAGAATTTCCATGCGGGAAGCAGCTCGAATTCAGTCTTTCCCAGATGATTTTATTTTTCAGTCTAAGCTTCGCGAAACGGAGCGCCAAGTGGGTAACGCTGTGCCACCTGTGTTATCGTGGCACATTGCAAACGCTGTACTTCGCGCACTGGATAAATAAATGGATATTACTGAATTTGAAGTTATTGTTTCGGACGTTGTAGCTCAACTGAATCAAAATATAAGAACAGATGGGAAGTTCCTAACTTCAAAGCAATTTGAAAATGGAGTTAGAAATATACTTGCCTCAATGGGACTATCCATTAATTACGATCCTCACCCTCATGTCTTTCCTGATATACCACTGGGTGAGTTTGGAATAGAGGTTAAGTTCACAACAAATGATACATGGCGAAGCATCGCAAATAGCGTATTTGAAGGTATGCGCGATCCGTCCGTTGAACATATCTATTTGATTTTTGGGAAAATGGGAGGAGAGCCAGAAGTTAGATGGGGAAAATACGATAACTGCGTTATGCATGTTAGAACCTCTCATGTCCCTAGACAAGGGCACACTTTACCTCTTCAAGTTAGAATTTATATGAATCTCGATCAAGATGAGAAACGAAAACTTCGTGCTGAGGCAGCTACACTATGTCCTCAGATAGTAAAACCTTCATATTCTAAAGATAAATACTCAGATGCTGTAAGTTATATGCTGACTTATAGAGGTGTTCTGTGTCCCCAAGCCCGTGACTTGTTTTCCGCTGGGAGCGTCGCACTAAGAGCAGATCCAGTCAGGGGTGGAAACTATATTCAGAGAGCACTTGCTGATATAGAAAATGAAATGCGAGTTGCTGCTTTAACCCTAGAAGATGCTCTCTTTGAGGAATATTGGGGAATGATTGTGCCTAGTGAAGCACGAATTGCTACTTGGCTAGCAATGGCTGATCGCTACGCGCAGAACTGGGTTCCTTCTAGGGAGCTATTCCTGGACAATACTTTTGAATAATACGGATTCGTATAGGTTAATTCCTCGTAGTAGAAACATAACAACCCCAATGCACACCGACCGCCGAGAGGTTATCGGTCAGAGTTTGAGGTTATCTGCGGCGGGTGATTGGGAACGTTATGCCGAAAACAGATTGGTAGGGAAGACAAACCTGAAGGCAGTAGTATAAGTCCTACAAACTTTGCTGTGGTGATCATGGAAAAATTGATCGTGCTTGCTCTAGGCATTACCGCCCTCGGATTATTTGTGGGAATTGTTTATCAAACAGTGAGCCAAGCTGTTGATCGACGCAAGTATCCTCCACAGGGTGAACTTGTGGATATTGGCGGATTTCGTCTACATCTCAACTGTATTGGGCAGGGTACACCAACGGTTGTTATGGATGCGGGTGGCGGTGCTCCCTCAATTGCATGGGGCTTGGTTTCATCCGAAATTGCTAAATTTACCCGCGTTTGCACCTATGATCGAGCGGGTTTTGGTTGGAGTGATCCCAATCGTAGAACACCTCGCAGCAGCCAGCAGAGCGTTGATGAATTACATTTACTTCTGACTAAAGCTGGAATTAATCCTCCCTACATTTTAGTTGGGCACTCATTGGGTGGAGTCAATATGCGGCTGTATGCGAGTCAACATCCAGAAGATGTGGTCGGATTAGTGTTAGTCGATTCTTCCCATGAAAATCAGATGACTTCTGAAATATGGAAGCGCACAAAAATGCTGTCTTGGCTTTATCGGGTTTTGATGGTTGTCAGTCAAGTTGGAGTGCTGCGATTAATCGGGGAGATGAATCTGTTACCCATTCTTGAGAACATTAAGCGAGAAAGTCAAAAATATCCACTGGCAGTACAAACCTTGTTTGATACCTTTAAATCCTTCTGTTACCGTCCCGGCTATTGGGCAACCGCATCCACCGAACTTGCGAATATAAAAAAGAGCTTTGAGGAAGTTCGATCGGTTACATCATTAGGCAACTTGCCTTTGATTGTGTTGAGCCAAGGTTCTAAAGATTCAAAGATGAGTGATGAAAGATTCCAAAAATGGTTGAATGAGCATGAGCTCAGATGGAATAAAGAAGAAATGAATGAAGTTATGTTTGCTTTTAAAGTTGTTACAAGAATGCACAAGAATTTTTCAGTTTTTTATTTTTTAAAAAAATTCATTTT
>JALOOO010000226.1 GCA_025454375.1 Leptolyngbya sp. Prado105
TCACGATGGATAGACATCGCTTGATGATTTTGGGGGACAAGAATTTCTTCTTGTCCCCTAAGTTTGGGGGCTTGGGGGCTGCAATCTGACGAAAACGAGGCGAATTGCTTATACAGTCGTTGCCAGTTCGCGTTCTTCTACTGGCGAAACTGCTTCTACTTGTGCGCCTCCTAGACGAATTGAGAGTTGGTGGATTTGCTCTGCGACCCACTGTTCAAACAGTTGATTTTGCAGAGCAAGCTTCAACTCCCCATCCAGGACAGCAGGAGTAAATGCTTCAATGCGGAACACACACCAACGCTCTTCAACTTCGATCGCGCCGACTGTTTCACCGATCTGTTTTGATGCGATCGCGTTTCGTAAATTTTCGGGTAATTGAGCTAGTGAGAATGCGCGTCTGACGAGACTGACCTGTGGCGCTTCTGCCAAAGCGTATTCTCTCGCTACCTGCTCAAAATTTTCTGTTTGCTCAATTTTATGTTGAATCTCTTGAGCAACTTCGTGACTGGAAGCAATCATGTAGTAAAGCTCGATCTGATCGCGTGAGAGCTTCTGTTGATCAAATAATGCTTGTAAGTTTGGTTCAGCAATTAATGCTTTCAGCTTCTCAATCTTTAAACTGATGATAAAACGACTCCTTAAGGTTGCAAAGTCGATCCCTTGATTGAGCAACCACTGCTCAAAAACATCAGCATCTGACAATTGATTGTTCAAACGGAAATTGATGATTGCCTGATCTAGTTCAGACTCTACAATCGTCAGGTCTTCGCGAGATTGAATCGCTTGAAAAACAATATGCTGCTCGACGACTTCTCGAATCCATGGCATCAATTTTCCAGAAAGCTGAAAGTATTGAAGCACTGTGGCAAGCGAAATAGATTGATCATCGATCGTTAACAAAGAAATTTGCTCAAAGTCTAACATCACAGGTTCCTGAGAAAACGCTTAACTGATGGCAATTACCAAGAAAGTAAATGTTCTAGTGCAGTAGGATACAATAAATCGCCATTCACACGGGTAAATTTAGTTAGCACACAAAGCTACTTGTGTAACTTGCTTTTATGTGCCAATTAACACACGATTCACATTTTTTTCACCCTGTAATTCTACTTAAATCCAAAAGAATAACTAGAAGGGGGATACGCATCTCCCTAGAGGCAACTGATTTTTAATACCAATTTGGTTTGCGATTGTGGTGGATCTGCGATTCCCCCTCGATTCTGCTGTAAAAGGGAAATCTGCTGACCGTGCAAAGAGAAGAGATTGCTTCAGAGAGTCTTATTTTCTTAAGTTAGTCTTATTGCTAGACTTATGATGAGTCTCAAATTAGTATTGTGCATTGACGAGTTAATCTCGTGGGGACAAAGTAACTGGGTTTGCCATAAGTGTTGGATGCGGTCTGATGGTTCATCAGAATCTTTTAATAAATTTTTTTCAGGATTATAGAACTGAGATTCGGAAGTAGTAATTGTATGTGAATGGGTAGAAATCTATTTTTATGAAAAGCCGAATTGCTTTTGCTGGGATGTTGCTTTTTATAAGTGTTGCCCAGGTTGCTGCTGCGCAGTCTGTGGACTATCGGGCAATGTATCGCAAGTGTTTGAAGGATGCGGGTCAGACGAATAATACTTCGGTGATGCAGTGTTCGGAGCAAACGTCTGAGATTTTGGAACGGGAGATCGATCGACTTTATCAGAAGGTTTACGATCGGATTGCGGCTCAGCAGATGAAGGATGCTCAGCAGTTTGAATTTTCTCACAAGTCTTGGATGGCTTATCGTAATAGTCAGTGCAAACTGGCTGGGGCTTATGTGGGATCTCCGATGTATTCTTACTGTCCGATGCAGATGAATACTTCGCGGGTCGTTGAGTTGAGGGAGTTGGCAGGAGAATAGCTCGATCTTAAATCTGTCTAGTCGTCTCGATTTAGATTCAATTTGAGTCTATTGATGAGTCTTATATGAGATAAATAAGCGATGATTTTGCGATCGTACTCTATATGAGATCGCATTCTATAAATGAGGATGCGAATTGAGTTGGTGAATCAATGGGAGACTCATGTTTTTGCTACAAAACGTTGATTGATTCACATTGCGATCGTTGGTGCAGGCTACAGTGTCCTAGAGTAATTGATTTCCTTGTTCTTAACTGATTGGAGCGCTAGGCTATGCGAGATCATTCCATCATTGCCCACTTTGTTTGTGCTGCGATCGTTACGGCTGCTATTGCCCCAATCACAGTTCAAGCAATTCCGGCGACCAAACCTAAGCCTGCTACCGTAGTTCTCGCGCTTGACTCAGAAGGATTAAGAGTGGTGAATGCGTCTACGGGGTCAACTCGGACATTGCCTTTTGGGTTGAAAGAAGCGGATGTTGTGTCTAGTGTGACGACTTTACGAGGAAAACCGCAAAGTCGTAGTACTAATCGGGAATGTGGTGCAGGTGCGTTAGAGTTTGCTCAGTGGAGCGATGGACTCAATTTGCTGTTTCAGAAAGGTCGCTTTGTGGGATGGGATGTCAACGATCTCAATAAAGGTGCGCGACGATTGACCACGATGGCTGGAATTGGGGTTGGTTCGACTCGGACTGCGCTTGAAGCTGCTTATAAAACAAAAATCAGTCAGTCTACTCTGGGAACTGAGTTTTCTGCGGGGAAACTTGGCGGTTTGCTGAGTCGTAATCAAAAGAATGCTCGGGTGACAAACTTGTGGAGTGGAACGACTTGCATGTTCCGCTAAACTATGGGGCGAATTTGTTCAGCGGAAATTGCTAGAGAGATCGTGCTGCTTTGATAAAACTCGTTTTCTTAAATGAGATTCGTTATTGGACTTATCATGAGTCTCAAAATTGTGTTGTAAGTTAGCGGTTTAAGCTAGCGGGGACAGTGTAACCAGAATAGTTGTCTCTAAAGAAACCGTTTAGCGCACGTCCATCCGGGGATATTGTCAAATTTCCAATCCCTTGAGTATAAGCTGCGGTCTGATAGTTAATGAGAACAGTTTGTCCTTGAATTTGTCCTCTTCCGATCGCAGTGATTCCGTAAGTTGGGTTGAACTCTTGTATTGCCATAAAATTTCCATTTTGAACAATTTGGTATGAAAGACCGCTTGGAGCGTACCAGGTTCCACTTAGGTTAATAGGCTGGACTTGTGGAGGAGATTGCGATCGATTGGCTTGCTGTTCTAGTTCTTTGAAACGTTTTTCTAGTGCTGTTTGGCGTTTCTCTAACTCTTCTTTGGATAGCTCGCCTAACTTGCTGTCAGTTGTGCTTTTTGGTTTCTCTCGAAAGGTGACTTTGAAGCCTCCCGGAAGTTCCATTTCTCCAACAATGAGACCTGAGTAAACCGTGTAACCTACTAAAGGGAGAATTAGTAAGAAAAAGACAGCCCAGATGAGAGTTGAAACGTTCTTCATCGGCGATTCTGGGGTTTGAAGGTGTGTTCTGAACGTGGCAATTTACACAATCTTTTCCCAAAATGATAGTCGTGTTTGAGAAGTATTCTTCTTATCCTTTAGCAAGTTTTCATTAACTCCGTCTTGGACTTCTGCGGTAATCGCAGAAGTCCAAAATATTAAAATCCTAGAAAATCTTCATGGTGAAAGAGATTCAGCCTAATTAATTTGGACTACAAAAACACCTGGACTAAAAATGGACTAATTTTTTGCGCCGTTTTTTAGACCCGATCGCTGATTTATTTATCCAAATTTGGTCTAATCGTACCCTCGATCGTAGGGAATTTGACGCAAATTCACACTGAATCTGTATCTCAACAATCTCATTTAAGACTTTTAACAAGTCTCATCTCAAGTCTCATTTAGCAATAAGACAATTGCAAATAATCTATGCACTCAGAATTATGAATATCAAAGTGTGAGGTTTTACGATTGCGATCGCAAACCTTAGAACATTCAACTCATGGATCCTGTCAAAGTTCTCATCGTTTTCTACTCACGGAACGGCTCAACCGAAGCACTCGCAAAAGAGATCGCGGCAGGCGCAAAATCTGAAGGAGCAGAAGTTACTCTTCGTCGTGCTAGAGAAGTTGTCTCACGAGACATTATGCAAAAAGCAGAAGGCTGGATCGAAAACGCCGATCGCATGAATGCAGAATATGAAGCCCCCACCTCCGAAGATGCAGAATCAGCCGACGCAATTATTTTTGGAACTCCGACTCGATTTGGCAACGTCTCCTCAGAATTGAAAGCCTACATCGATTCACTCGGCGGTCTATGGTTTCAAGGAAAGCTCGTCGGCAAAGCTGGCAGTGTGTTTACCTCAACCTCAAGTGTGCATGGTGGCAACGAAAGCACATTGATCTCGATGTATCACCCCATGGCACATCTAGGCTTGATCATCGTTCCACTTGGTTATGCCGATCCTGCCCTGTTTAAAGCAGGGACACCCTACGGCGCTTCAACAGTCTCCGGACAAGACAATGCTCCACCCACAGCAGACGATATTGAAGTCGCACAATTTCAGGGCAAGCGAGTTACCCAAGTTGCACGCGCCCTAAAAGCAGTCGGCGAAACTGCAACCACACAATAATCTACAACAACTATCACACGCTCTAAAAACTCAATTCAACTCTCAAATTAATTCAACTCTCAAATCAAGAAGGTGAAATTCGGCGACTCGATCGATTGAGCGAAATAGTGCATCGAGTGAACTACACCAAGAGACAAGCTCAAGAGCAAAGACGCACCCTCACCTTACTAACCCACAAATTCTACTAGCAAAAGCGCGATCGTCTGATTAGATTGACGATCGCGCTTTTGCTTAAACATCTGAGACTCAGATTGAGTCTAAACATGAAACAAATTTAAGAAAACGAGACTTAAAAGCCCCACTCATTCTCAAGACTCACTGAAGCAACTCGATTTTAGATTAGCTCAGAGTAGGAGCAACAACATGACTCGTTTCCTCACTCGGTTTATCCTTCGAGTTTCTTCCCCGCTTTGATGCCCGATTTGCCAACTGATATTCGCTACTCTTTTTGCCGTAACGTGCGCCAACCGCCAACCGCAGTCGCTGACTCAAATCTGCAATCTCCATCTCCTTTTCTCGAATCAACTTCCGATTCGTCACGATCGTTGCGGCTGCCACATTAAATTGTGCGATCGCATCTTGTGTATCTTCGATCAATTCTTCCAGTGCATCGACTGACAATCCATCACCCAGATCCAAGCTTGCATCGATCGCTTGCAGGTTTGCCAGATCTAACTGCGCTCTAGCAATCGTTGGAGATTTTTTTTGTTGACTCATTTTGCATACCCTATATTTTCCCCCACCCTAAACAATAGGAATTCAGAACTAGATTCGTAGAGATCAGGAAGTGTGATGCAACCCGTAAGCAAAGACAAGTAAATCTGCTGAGAAATCTCACATAAAATTGATTTACTAAAGTTGCAAAAATCGGAAAATCTCCCAATTCTCTTAAATAAGGGGGCAAGATCTCGCGCGACCTAATGACTAGCTAGTTTCAAGCAGTCACAAGCCGATTTGCCCAAAACTTTTCTCAGAAAAGCCTACAACATAAGCAAAACACTCTAAAACAATTAGCAACACTTATATCACAAGCCATTTTCAATCTATCACTTCCAATTTTCAGCCTATGATTTGCTGGATCGTAAAAGATCAACTCAATTTTCACCCTTTCACCAGCACGATCACGCATTTGATCGATCGATTAATCGATCAAATTTCGTCAAAACGCAGATCGACAAACCCGATTCTGGAAATCGCTATTTCTAAAAGAACGCGATCGAGCTTCTCGACCCACACTGTTATGACGCTAGCCAGAATGCTTCTGCATTTAACGCTAATTCATCGAGTGGACTACGAACCCCTTTACCTCCCCGATTAAGAACATGCGTATAAATCATCGTTGTTTTGACATCTTTGTGCCCCAATAGCTCTTGAACGGTCCGAATATCATAGCCATCTTCTAGGAGATGGATTGCAAAACTATGGCGCAGGGTGTGAACGCTGACCCGTTTTTCAATGCGGGCAGTATTGACGGCTTTTTTAAGCGATCGTTGCACTCCAGTTTCATGCAAATGATGACGACGGACAATACCACTGCGAGGATCACGCGATCGCGTCATAGCAGGGAAGACAAATTGCCAAATCCAAGCACGGTCTGCATTAGGATATTTCCGTTCAAGTGCGAAGGGGAGATAAACTGAGCCATATCCCTGATCCAAATCATGTTGGTGCAATTGCCTTGCTTTTTTAAGGTGCTGTTGGAGGGGTTCAATTAAACTTTCGGGAAGCATCGTGATGCGACTTTCATTGCCCTTCACATCACGCACTACAATTTGGCGGTGAGCAAAATCAAGATCCTTAATTCTCAAGCGTAGCCCTTCATTGAGCCGGAGTCCGCTTCCATAGAGTAATTTGAGCAGGAGTTGAAATACTCCATCAGTTGCTTGCAGAACCGATCGAACTTCAGTTTTACTTAAGACCGTAGGAAGGTACTTCGAGCGTTTTGCTCGCATTGCGTCGATTTCTCCCTCTAGGGTCAATTTGAGGACAGATTGATAGAGAAAAAGCAATGCGCTCAAGGCTTGATTCTGTGTAGAAGCGGCTACATTTTGGGCAACAGCAAGGTGCGTGAGAAATGCTTCAATCTCTGGGATTCCCATGTCCCTGGGATGTTGTTTGTTGTGAAACAGGATATAGCGACGAATCCAGTAAACGTAGCTTTGTTCAGTCCGGTAAGAGTAATGCTTGAGCCGAATGACATCACGAACTTGCTCTAATAACTTTTTGGGACGGGTTTCCATGAGTGAAGAAGTCAACATCTAAGTACTAGTGAACTAATCATAAGAGGATGACTGAAAATGGATGATAAAGATTTGCTGAAGGAATAGAGCCGTGCTTCACAAACGAGATTACGATACGAAAATTCGTCTGTATAGTCCTCCAATATCGGACGTTATACAGATCTTCGTCTGTATAGTTCTCCAATATCGGACGTTATACAGATGTTCGTCTGTATAGTTCTCCAATATCGGACGTTATACAGATCTTCGTCTGTATAGTTCTCCAATATCGGACGTTATACAGATCTTCGTCTGTATAGATGCCTATTTTTCAATATTATACAGATTAGAATCTGTGTAATATGCTAATTTCGGGTGGTATGCAGATCTTCGTCTGTATAAGATCCCAATTTTAGGTAAATAGACAGATTGAGGCAGCCTAAAGCTGTCGAAATAAGAGTTATACAGCACAGCTACCCCCCAGAGTCAGAAGTGCTGCTTGCAATCCTAAGAATTAACCATACTCAACGCTAGAGGCTTAGGACGCTTGACAGGATCTGTATCAAGCTCTATCATTCAACTATATGGTTGAATTAAATGTTGCCCTTGATCGAATTTTTGGTGCTCTCGCCGATGTGACACGACGAGACATCCTTAAACGGGTATTGAGAGCAGAACATACTATCAGCGAATTAGCGGAACCCTATGCGATGTCTTTGGCAGCGATCGCAAAGCACATCAGTGTGTTGGAGAAAGCAGGACTCATTACCAAGCGTCGAAACGGCAAGGAGAAAGTGATTCAGATTCAACCGAAAACTATTAAAGTAGCCGCAGCGTATCTCAGCGAGTATGAAAAAATCTGGAGCGCCCGCTTTGATGCTTTGGAAAAACTACTAGAAGATCAGTAACCAAGCAGGAGGATAACGATATGGCACATCTGAAAGTAAAAGTCCCAGAAAATTCACAAAATATCCTGGGCACTGTCACAATCAACGCTCCGCTAGAAAAGGTGTTTGAAGCTTATACCAAAGAAGAACTCTTTACGAGTTGGTGGTGTCGCGGTAATCCGATGAAAGTATATCATTTCGATTGTAAAGACGGCGGTAGTTGGCACATTGCTGAGCAATCAGAAGATGGTAATGAGTATGAGTTTACTGGCTGTTTTCATGAAGTCGCTAAGAATAAACGGATCGTGCAGACGTTTGAATTCTTGGGAATGCCGGAACGTGGGCACGTCATGCTGGAAAAAGCTGAGTTTGTAGCCATTGACGAACATACGACTGAGATTCGCACGCACAGCACAGCAATGAGCCAGGAAGACCGTGATGGCATGGCTGCAAGTGGTATGGAAAGCGGCTGGCGGCAGTCTGTTGAAGCTCTCGGCAAGCTTTTAGAGTCAGAAAAATAACCACAACTTGCTCTGCCAAAGAATTGATCATGGTTGATGCATCATACGTCAACCTTTACGTTCTGGAGTTCAAAGAAGAATATGACCACTACACCCACAGTCGCCGTGTGTCTCTGGTACGACGAGAGGGCTGAAGAAGCTGCACGGTTCTACACGTCGCTTATCCCAAACTCAAAGATTACAAGTGTCTCGCCTGTAAT
>JALOOO010000036.1 GCA_025454375.1 Leptolyngbya sp. Prado105
AGCGTCTTGAAGGTATTGATTCGCTCGATTGGAAGCAGATTTAATCGTCTTGTGAATCGATCGCTCTAGCTGTTCTTGCCAAATCGTCAACGCCTCGATCGGGGTGAGAACCGTTTCGGGTTCAAGCTCCTCTTGGTACTCTTCATCTTCATCGTCGTCGAGGTCTGCCTCAGCCAGCAGGGCTTCGAGTTCGTCAGGAAGCTCGATCGGTTCAGGATCAAACTGAGTTTGCGAGATCGGTTGTAGCAGTTCACTCAACTCGATTTCGATTTGATCGGCGAGTGCTTTGATGTCGTCTTGGAGTTTTTGACGCTGACTCAGAGGCAGGGCTAAAAAACGCTTGGGATAGTTTTCGGTGCAGATTTTATAACATGACAGGACGAGTTGCTGTCGCACGGTTTGACCGAGTTGCCTGAGATAGCTACGATAGGTTTCAGTAAACGTGTCGCCCATTGTCTCAATTTGCTGATCCAGGGCGGCAAGACGTTGAGCAATTTCTTGAATCGATCCAGCCATGTCTAATAGGATTTTGGATTGGTCTTTTACATAGGATAGCGATCGCGGCAAAATTTGGTACAGTATTGCACGAATCGCTGCGGAATTTGTGGAGTTGCGCCCCAGTGAAGATGCAGATAGGAAGCATGTAAAGTAGGAGTCTGCCAACCGTCGTATTGCATCGACGATCGAGACAATCCTTTCAACTCAAATAAAGGATTTTCGGGTTCAGAGGTCGGACTCGATCGATGAAATTCATGTCCATGTAGGAGTGCAGATTTTTCAACGATCGGGGTGGTTTGTAAGGCGGTTGCTTGTCGATATCCCAATGTCAAACGTGATCGCATGACTGTTGTGGTTGGGATTGCACTAACCATTGGGAAAGTATTTTCTGAGAAGTCTACGATCTTTTCACTGAGATACATAAGTCCGCCGCATTCTGCATAGGTTGGCATTCCTGATTCGATTGCCGATCGAATTGCAGTTCGGGTTGCGTAATTTTTGCTCAGCGTTTCCGCAAACATCTCTGGAAATCCACCTCCAAAGTAAAGTCCATCGGCATCAGGAAGCGGATCTTTGAGCGGACTCCATTCAATCAGTTCGGCTCCTGCTTGTTTGAGCCGTTCAAGATTGTCCTGATAGTAAAAGTTAAAAGCAGCATCGCGCGCGATCGCAATTCGGGGAGAGTCAAGACCTTGAGGTTCTTGAATAAATCCAAAGTCTGCCTCAGTTGAAGTGGCTAAGAGTGGCATCAATGCCGACCAATCGAAGCAAGATTCTCCTAATTCTGCAAGTCGATCGATTAATTCATTCAATCCTGGAAGTTCATCAGTCGGGACTAAGCCTAAATGTCGATCAGGAATCTCGATCGTGTCTTGTCGCCTTAAAACGCCCAAAATTGGCACATTTTCTAAAGCAGATTTAAGCAGTTCTAAATGTCGATCGCTGCCGACTCGATTTAAAACCACTCCAGCAAATTTCAATCGCGGATCAAGAGAACGGTAGCCATGAACGATCGCAGCAACCGAGTAAGACAAGCTTCTGCAATCAACGACTAGCAAAATGGGCAAATCGAGCAATCGAGCAATATGTGCAGTACTGGCAAAATCCTGATGTCCGGCAGCACCGTCGAATAACCCCATCACGCCTTCAACGATCGAATACTCGAAAGCATTTTGAGCAAAACACTGCTGCACATAAGCTTCTGAAGTTAAGACCGGATCGAGGTTATAGCAAGCTTGCCCCGTCACATGCCGATGAAACATCGGATCAATGTAATCGGGTCCAACTTTAAACGATCGCACTTTCAGATTTCGCCGTTTTAATGCAGCGAGCAGTGCGAGAGTAACCGTTGTTTTGCCCGCACCACTTCGCTCACCTGCAATTACAAAAGCCATGTATAGCGCTCCTGTTTAAGTTGTGAAAGCTATAAAGAGTAGGGGGAGTAGGGGTTTAAGTTCTAAAATGCTTAACTCGCCCGCAAAGTATTAGAAATTGTCGTTGCCGCACCTAAAACACGACTTCCACCTGCCTCAGTTGCTGCAATTAAAACAAGCAAAACGCTATTGTTCGCTTGTCTTGCCAAGATCACGCCGCCGACGGGCTGAGTTGCACCCGCGATCGTCAAATTTCCTGTCCAGTCAATCTGCACTCCACCCGGAATCGATCGCACTTCCCCCGTCTGAAATCCTTCTCCCTGCCGAAACGCATTCTGTGCAGCCGTTACTAACGCTTCATTGGGAATAATGCTGTCGACCACTCCTAACTGAGATTGAGGTTGTGCGAGAACGCTATACGCCAAATTGCCATCGGGAGACTCGATTAGCACCGTTCCAGCCAGCGGACTCACTTTGTAATCTCTCAAAATTGAGACAATAAATCGTCCATTCGGGTCTTTGTAGTCGCCACTGGTTGGGAGTGCTTCAGCCGTTGGTGCAGCAGGTAAAGGTGCAGGCGCAGGAGGCGCAATTGGAATTGGAGTCGGGGACGCACCAGGCGATGCAACCGGGGAAGTTCTCGGCGAAGGGGAAGGCGAAGCCGTCGGAATCGGCGGACGATTCGCAGGTAAAGACGGATCAACTGGGATCGGAGCAACCGGAACGCCTAAAGCTCCAGTGGGAGAAGGAGAGGGAGTCTGAGCAAGGCTTGAGATTGTTGTAAATAGGACAATTGCTAGCGCAAAACATCCAATGAACCAATTGCGTTTCATGTTCTACCCTCTCAAAACCGATGGATTACCAAGATAAAAGACACCTGCGACACAGCCAATCATTAACGTAGCTAAGGTAGCTGCCCAAAGCGCTTTCCAGCCAACACTGGCGAGTTCTTTACGCCGCGATGGCATCAAGCTAGAGAATCCTCCGACAAAGATCCCCACCGAAGGCAGATGAGCAAACCCGCAAAGACAATAGCTCGTAATCAGTAAAGCTCGATCGCTCATTTTTCCCTGACTTGCTAACACACCAAGCTGCTGATAAGACGGCACCTCCGTCTCTAACAATCTTCGCCCAATCAGCACAGAAGCTTCCCAAATCTCATTCCAATTTGCAGAAACCCCTGTGATTGCGGTCAAAGGCAAAAACAATGCCCCGACGATATTCTGCAAGGTGACAATTTGAAAAATAATTCCAATCCGCCGAACAAACAAATTATTACTTTCAGCCAGTCCGCCTAAATTCGCAAAGAACAGATTCACAAGTGCACCTAACCCAAGAATCGCAACCAGTAAAGCTGCGATCGCGACTGCTAATTTCGCCCCGTCCATCGCACCCGCAATCACACTCTCCATTGCACTCGAAGGCGTATTTTCTTTCGATTCTGTTTCTGCAAGGACAACTCCCGCTGTCTTTGGCGTTTCCGTTTCAGGCACGAGGAGTTTGGAGACGACAAAACAAGCCGGAATCGCCATCAATGAAGCTGAAACTAAATGCCCGGTAATATTTGGAAATGTCGGGCGTAACACTCCTGCATACAGTGCTAGAACCGTAGAGGCAATACTTCCGTAACAGCAAGTCAGAATCGCACAGAGTTCACTGCGAGTCATATCTGCAAGATAAGGACGAATCACTAAAGCAGATTCGATGCCGACAAAAATATTCGTCGCACCGCTTAAGGCTTCCGCACCGCTAAGATTGAGCAAACGGTGAAAGATTTTCGCAAAGAAGTTGACGATCGGTTGAATCACTCGCAAATGATAGAACAATGACATCAATGCTGAGAAAAAGATCACCGAAGGCAAGGCTCGAAACGCAAAGGCATAGCCTAAATTGAGATTATCTGGACTTAAGCGATCGCCTGCAACCGGAACATAAGCAGGCGTAATCGCCCGCGCAATCCAGCGTCCGACTCGAATCGGTCCCGGTGTTGCGCTCAAATCTGGAACTAAGAGCGATCCAAATAAGAATCTTGCTCCTGCTTCAGTTGCATCTAAGACTGCATTCACACTGATGCTGAGAATCGTAACGACAGAACGGGTTACCGGAAATGAAAACACCAGCAATCCGAGAATTAATTGCAGTGCGATGCCCCAAAGAATTACTTTCCAAGGAATCACACGGCGGTTTTCAGACCCGACCCATGCGATCCCACAAAGGATAAAAATTCCAGCAAACGAAACTAAATTTAACCAAGACATTAGTGATATCGACCTAGCTGATCATTGAATCGAATTTTGAGCAGATCCAGAAGCATTTTAATCGAGTCGTGTACCAGATTGACTTTCGACAACTTTTTCTGATGCTTTTTAGAGATTTTTGCCGGAATTTCTCCGATCGTATATCCCCACTGCCGAGCTAAATAGATTAGCTCCACATCAAACGAAAATCCAGTTAAAATCTGTCGAGAAAATAATTGTTTCGCAGCAGACTGGCGAAATCCTTTTAGCCCCGCCTGCATATCACTGTATTGCAAGTTCAAAATTTTACGCGATAGGAAATTGAAAATTTTTCCAGCAATTTTGCGATTGAATCTTACGTCTTTCTGATGTTCCTGGATCAAACGGCGGTTGCCAATCACCACATCACAAGTCTGCAATTTCTCAATCAGCAAATCTAAATGCGCCAGCGAGTACGCCAGATCACCATCGAGAAAACAAATCAAATCGCCCTCAGCATATTCAACTCCTTGCCGAATTGCATAGCCTTTTCCAGCACGCGGTTTGTAAGACAGCAATTTGATCTGCGGCATTTTTGCAATGTGAATGCCTGTCGTAATCATTTGCTTCGTGCGATCGAGTGATCCATCGTCTACAAAAATGAAGGTGAAATTTGGATGCGTCTTCAAATATTGAAGCACTGCCTCAAACGTTCGCTGAATGCCGACTTGCTCGTTATACACCGGAAGCACGATCGAGACTTGCCCGGTCGGACTCAATCGAGGTAAAGATCCATCTGATTCATGCCACTGTTTTACGCGACGCGGACTCGTTAGCTGCGTCCAAGTCCCAACCGGGTTCCAAGATTTCTTCATGTCTACATCGCAAATCGCCGCTTACTCAAGATACAGGATTTGGCAATATCAAATATTTAGAAGAACTTAATCTTTCTGGAGGCATAGATACACATCTGAAGTAATATCAATCCTTCACGAAAATGGGCAATATTCGAGGAGCCATAAGTTCGAGGCTGATACCGAACCGGAACATCGACGAGATGCAGCCCCAACTTGGTCGCCCCAAAGAGCAGATCAAAATCGCCAAACGGGTCAAAATCGCCAAAGTAATTGCGTCCGGCTGCAATTTTCTCGTAATCTTCTCGCCGCAATACTTTCGTGCCACACAGGGTGTCTTTGATCGGTTGCCCCAATAAGAAAGAGAACGCCAAGCTAAAAAACTTATTTGCCCAGTTATTTAACCAGGGCATTGCTTTTCCCGATCGCGGATAGACAAGTCTTGAACCATTCACAAATTCACCGCGATCGGTCGCGATCACTTCATAGAAATGCGGCAGATCTTCTGGTTGCACCGTCAAATCTGCATCCAAAATCATCAAAATATCCCCCGTTGCCTGTGCAAATCCCAACCGCACAGCATCGCCTTTGCCCTTTCCCGTCTGCTGTAACGCCTTCAAAGTAAAGTGCGGATGCCCTTCATCAATAACTTGTTGAATCTCGTCCCAGGTCTGATCCTGAGAATGCCCCTCGATAAAGATTACTTCGGTGTGACTTCCCAACTGCGGTAAACGCGCGATCGCGCTGCGAATATTTCCCGCCTCGTTTCGAGCAGGCACAATCACGGAGCAAGAATAACTGCGATAATTCGACGCTAACTGAGATTTTGCCACAATGTAATGGGTCAATCCTAAATGATTCATTACCGGAAGATGCGCCAAGAATCGATTAAGTAAGGGAGCGATCAACGGGATCTTTTTTGGACATAAGAAACGACGACTCGATCGCAGCGGTAAGTACCCCGTAATTTGAAGTAAATTCAGCACATCGGTCATCGACAACCAACTTTGAGGAGGCTGAGGACGACGCTGACCAATTTTCTCAGCAAGTTGCAACAAAGGCTGCCACAAGAAATTATGAAAAGTCAGAATGATTCGGGTTCGAGAATGGCAAAAAGGATGCAGTCTTGTAAGCACCTGCTGCACATCGCTTAAATGCCCTAATACGCCCGATAGCACAATAAAATCAAACCGGAATTCAACCGGGAAAAGATCCTCAGGAGCTAGCGTTTCAGCATCTAAGCAATAAAATTTTAGATGTGGATACTTCGCGCTGGCAATCTGAATCATCGCTTGAGAAAAATCGATTCCCACTCCAACTTCTGGATCAAGTCCAGCGAGCAAATTCCCAGTCCCACAGCCAATTTCTAGCACCCGACTGCCCGATGGAATTAAGAATTGATGCAGACGATCGAGGTCTTGATAGTAATACTGATTGCGCTGATTCCAGCGATCGAGATTTGCAGCGATCTGGTCAAAATACGATCGAATTTGCGCTTTAAATGCGTTTTGATAACCCGAATCGCTCAATTTACCCGAACTCGATCGCATTCCTTCCTCTTGCTGCGGCTTCTGCATTCCATCTAGATTGATATTTTGAACGCCCCAATCTTCCCACATTCATCCAACCATTAATAAACTCTTAACAGCGGATCAAAACGATCAAATTCATCCTATGGTGATCAATACGCGAATCAATGTCATGAATTCGTCGGTTACTATTGTTCGATTGATCACTGTTCGTATCCGGTTGCACTTGTCTTTATGGACTGCAACGGTGTAGAAAAGTTTTTGCTACCACAGGTAAAAAAATATGGTGCATAAAAAATATTCATCCGCAGTCGGTTTTGCCCTTCTCTTAAGCGCCACCACTACAGCAGAAGTGCAACTGGTTCGAGCGCAACAAGCACCCACGTTCCAACTTCCTGCCTCCGTCAAGGAAGGCACGAATATTCGGATTGATGGTTCTAGCAGTATGGCTGCTGTCAATGATGTTCTCAAGTCCCGATTTGAGCAGCAATTTAAGGGCACGCAAGTCAATGTCGCAGCCAGCGGAGTCAGCGAAGGCATCAAAGCAGTTGTAGACGGAAACGTTGATCTTGCCGCGATCGGTCGCCCGCTCAATGAGCAAGAAAAAGCTCAAGGTCTGACGGCTGTTCCCGTGGCGCGCGATAAGATTGCGATTTTAATTGGGGCAGATAACCCCTTCGCGAGAAGCATGACGATTACTCAATTCGCCAGAATGTTCCGAGGCGAAATCAAGAACTGGTCGGAGGTGGGTGGACCTTCTGCACCTGTTAAATTTATCGATCGTCCTGATTCGAGCGATACTCGCGAAGCCTTCAAAAGCTATCCCGTTTTTCGGCAGACAAATTTTGCCACAGGCGCAACGGCTGAGCAACTCACCGAAGACTCGACCAAAGCCATCATCTCTCGACTGGGCAACACGGGCATCAGCTACACGACCGCAAACCAAACCAAAGGACTGTCGGGGGCAAAGGTTGTCGCCATGCACGGCACTCAGCCAACTGATCCCCGCTATCCCTTCTCGCAAGCCCTCTACTACGTTTACAAAGGCGAACCGAACGATGCGGTGAAAGCATTCTTAGGCTTTGCGACCACTCAAGCAGGGCAAAAAGCGATCGAACAAGCTGGAGTCGCAGACGCGATCGCATTGGGTGCGGCAAAAACAGAACCCGCCAAGAAAGCAGATGCGAAAACGACTGATGCAAAAGCAGACGGGAAAGCAGACACCGCTGAAAAAGCTGCAACTCAACCCGATGCTAAGAGCGCAACGGGTGCGGCTGGAACCACTGGAACCACTGCCAACCCCCAAATCGGCAACAATCAAGGCGGCAGTTCTCAAGCAGGCGGCGGCAATCCACTCGCCTTCCTCTTCCCAGGTGGCGACACAACTGCACAAACAGGCGGCGATACAGGCCCATTGGGCTTACCCAACTGGCTCTGGTGGCTACTTCCCATCGCATCGGGTGCAACCTTACTTTGGATGCTGGGTCGCGGTCGTCGCGGTGCAGCCGATACCAATGCAACCGGAAGCTTTAATGCCCCTGGCTATGCAGCCGGAGATCTCCCAGAACGTGATGACACCTTTGGTGCGCCGTATGTAGAAGGAGGATTCGATCCGTTAGAAGGAGATCGTACCTACTCTGCAAATCTGGAGACTCCTGAGTTTAATCCTGGATTGGATGTAAACGCAGGCACAAATAATTTCGGCGGCGATGTCACTCAAAGAGGTCGAGATGCGTTTGGCAATCTCGGCAATTTAGGAGGGGCTGCGATCGCAGGCGGTGCTGCGGCTGCGGCTGGAGCAGGAGCGGCGGCGGCGGCATTTGGCAATCGGGGCAAGCAGAGCCGAGTCGTTCTCAAAGCTCGCAGTTCTCAAGAACTCGAAGCCTTCTGGGACATTCCAACCGACGAACGGCAAGCAATGCGTCAGCAAGGCGGCGAAAAACTGGCACTGCGGTTGTACGATGTCACCGATATTGATTTGGAAACTCAACCCGCGCATAGTGTGCAGCAGTTTGACTGTGACGAACTCACCCAACGCCAACGCCTCGTGATCGCGCTTCCCGATCGCGATTACCTCGCTGAAATCGGCTATCTCACCCCAGAGAATCAATGGTTAGGACTGGCTCGATCGACACATGTGCGCGTTCCTGCGACTTCTAGCCCCGGCTTCCTCGGTACCGTTGCCAAGGCAGGCGGAGCAGCAGTTGCGGGCGGGGCAGCAGCAGCAGGCGGGGCAGTCGATTCTGCGAAATCCTTCTTGTCAGGCGACCACGATTCTGCGACCTCCGACTCCACCGCAGAACAAACGGCTGAGCCAAGCTGGTTCCAACGCATCACGAATCGCGTTGGAGATACTGCCAGTGATGTCGCTCAAGCGGGAAGCTCAGCCGTGCAGTCAGGGACAAATGCTGTCACAGGCGGCGCATCTGCCGCAGCAGCAGGAGCCACAGCAGCAGGAGCCACAGCAGCAGGAGCAGGAGCCGCTGCTTGGTCATTCTTATCCGGTCAGCGAGGCGAATCCGCTCCCCCTGAAACCAATACGTTTGTCACAGGCGAAACGGGCGATTCCAATACATTTGTCACAGGCGAAACGATCGCGCACAACCTGTTCGTCACGGGTGAAGCCGAGTCCTTCACCTCCAGCATTGGCGAAGGTCGCTTAGTATTGACTCCTCGCAATTCCCGCTGGGCTTATGCGTCTTGGGACATTCCGCGATCGCTGCGCTCTCAGATCGATCGCAGTGCTGGAGAAAACCTCGTCTTGCGTCTGTACGATGTCACCGATTTAGGAACGCAATTGCCTACCCGCTATGAGGAGCATGACATTGACGATATGGCATTAAGTTGTGATGTGCCGATTTCCGAAGGCGATCGCACTTATGTCGCTGAGATCGGCTATGTGAATGCGAATCAAGATTGGACGAGGCTTGCACGATCGACTCCGGCATACGTGCCCGTAAATTAGGAAGATGGGGAGATAGGAGGAGCGTAATCTTATCTCCCCCTATCTTCTGCCTGATTCAGCAAAAACAGATGTAGCATGGACAAGCGACATTTCGATGCTTCTCTAACTGTATGCGTGACTTTCTCAAACACACTCTCGCCACCTTACTGGGCTTATTTATATTTTTAGGCATTAGCGTAGGCGGGATCTTGCTGGTGTTAATCTCGATTTCGATGATGGCAACGCGGGATTCGGCTCCAACGGTTCGAGACAAGTCTGTGCTTGTTTTTGATCTCTCGCAAACGATTACAGATGCGCCTGCAAGTACGAGTACTCGTGAAGTCTTAAATGATGCGATCGTAGGCAATCGCCCAAATTCTGTCAGTCTGAGATCGGTACTGGATGCGATTAATGCTGCGACCAAGGACGATCGAATTGTTGGACTTTATCTCAGTGGCGGAACCAGTTCTGCGACGACCGGGTATGCCACTTTAAGAGAAGTGCGTTCTGCATTAGAGCGGTTTAAAGCGAGTGGGAAGCGAATCTATGCCTATGATGTCGATTGGCAGGAGCGTGAATATTATCTCGGTTCGGTTGCAGATACGATCGCGGTCAACCCGATCGGCGGATTGGAAATAAATGGGCTAAGTTCTGAAGGTTTGTTTTTTGCTCAGGCTTTACAGCGGTTTGGTGTTGGAGTACAAATTACTCGCGTTGGCAGGTATAAATCAGCGGTCGAACCTTTCGTGCAAAATCGCCGCAGCCCAGCAGATCGAGAACAAACCCGCAGACTGCTTGGGGATATCTGGAATGAGATCGTAACGACAACCAGCAAAGCCAGAAAACTAACCCCGAAGCAAATTCAAGCGATCGCGAATCGTTCAGGGATCGTTGAGCCTGAAGCTGCGGTAAAACAGAAGCTCGTCGATCGCGTTGCATATTTCGATGAAGTGGTCGCAGAACTCAAGAAGATCACGGGTCAGGATGACAATACGAAATCGTTTCGCCAGATTAGTTTAAAAAATTATTCAAGAGTTGCAGAAAGCAAAAGCAACGAGAGAACGAGTAGAAATCAGATTGCGATCGTGTATGCTGAGGGCGAAATCGTCAATGGTCAAGGAGCAGCGGGACAGATTGGCGGCGATCGCTTAGCCAGACAACTTCGAGACTTGCGCTTAGATGATGATGTCAAAGCGGTTGTGCTGAGAGTCAATAGTCCAGGCGGCAGCGCAACTGCTTCTGAAATCATTCAGCGTGAGGCAATCTTGACCAATCAGGTCAAGCCCGTGATTGTCTCCATGGGCAATGTTGCCGCATCGGGTGGGTATTGGATTTCGACCTATGCGAGTCAGATTTTTGCAGAACCGACGACCATTACCGGATCGATCGGAGTATTTGGCAGAATTCTCAATGTGCAACAACTCGCCAATCGCAATGGTATTACTTGGGATGTCGTAAAAACGGGTCGGTTTGCCGATGCTCAAACCGTTTCTCGTCCGAAAACGCCGCAAGAATTAGCGATTATTCAGAAAAGCGTCGATCGCATTTACAATCAGTTTCTGACGAAAGTTGCAGACTCGCGCAAGCTAGAAAAATCGAAAGTTGCTGAACTAGCTCAGGGTCGAGTTTGGTCAGGGATTCAAGCAAAACGATTGGGCTTAGTCGATGAACTAGGCGGGTTGCAAGATGCGATTCGAGCCGCAGCCGATCGAGCAAAACTGGGAGACGATTGGCAAATTGAAGAATTTCCAAAACCGCGATCGTTTGAAGAGCGCCTGCTTGAAAGCTTGACGGGTTCAAGTGTGGAAGAATCTATTGAGATCGATCCGCTCACAAACGAGATGAAAAAATTCCAAGCCCAATTCGAGACCTTGAAATCGATGAACGATCCCAAACACATTTATTTACGGTTACCGTTCGATGTGTTGATTCGCTAATCTCGCACCCAACTTACGAAAAAGCCAGAACACTAATGTTCTGGCAGAATTGAAGCGTTTATCGATGGAAGCTTTTGATTAGAACATTTGCCGAGAAGCAAACTTTTCAAAATCTGCTTGGGTCTGGTGCAGCAATTGCTCTCGATGATCCGGAGTATCCGTTAACCGAGGAACTAAATTCCGAGCTTGTAACGCCATATGGAGCTGAAGATGAGCGACGTACTCGCTGAAATCCTCTTGAGCAATTACTTGAGAGGGTAATTGTGCCGATTGCTGAGTGCGCGAATCCAAAACCTGTTCTCCCTATCAAACTCACGACAGATGTTTAGCTTACAAATTGATTATTCCAGTAATTACCAAATTTGCGCCATACTTCTTTAAAGTTGTTTACGTTTGCGATTTGATTTACTGATAGGAAATCGCGATCGTGCTGCAATTTGGGGCTAGACAATCTCACACAAGTTTGTTACTGTAAATAACTGCGGGCGATTAACTCAGTGGTAGAGTGCATCCTTGACAGGGATGAAGTCACTGGTTCGAATCCAGTATCGCCCATTCGTTCTAGAATTTGAGGTTTCACAAATCCCTGAAACCGGACAAAGTGGGACGCGATATCATTTGGAGCGTCGCCGAGGTTGAGTGATGTCCTCACAGGTCGATCAAATAAGCTGAGTCTACCTGGAATGGCTTATTTTTTAGAATTCGACCGTCGATCGTCGATCACAGCAAGTCCCGCTCCTAAAACTTCCGCTAAGGTGTTGACCAAGCGATATAAGGCAATGATCGCTAAGATCTGACCACTGGGAAAAGACGGGCTTAAGAACGCAACGATTGTCGCTTCAAACACACCGATTCCTCCAGGCAAACCGGGTGTAATCAGTCCAACCAGCCATGCCCAGGAGAAACTGCCCACTAAAAGTGGAATTTGCTCCCAGGTCACAGGACGCAACGCCAAAACCGTGACGATAAACCCGATCGCTCTCAAGCTCAAAAACCCCATTTCTCCTAGAAGCGGTACGAGTGGATATTTTTCCAGTTGAAGCATCGAATTCGATTGCTTGAGTTTGCTGACTTGACGAAGCACTGGATTGAGAAAGCGAGGATGAATCCCAATCAAGATTGCGATCGTGATTCCAATTTGCAGCCAAGCGATCGAGCCTGTTCCAATCAAAACAAAACAGCAGCCTGCACTGATCATCAGCAGAGGCTCTAAAAAAATACTCAACGTTGCAGACTCGACTGGAATTCCTAGTTTTGTCGCGGCAGCAATGCGTCCGTAAAAATGCCAAACATTACCCGGAAGGTATTTTGCTAGGTTTGTCGTCAGATAAGTCTTTGCACCCCAAGCGCCAGAAACCGGATGAGATAAAAGCCTGAGAATCCAAGCCCAGACATAGCCCGCAAAAATGTGAGCGAAAAGAGTGATGCCAACCGCGATCGTCAAACAGGCAATCCCTCTCGCATCGATGCGGATTTTGGCAACCTCGCCCCAATGGGTAGAGAGCGTTCTGAGCAGAAAAAACAGCACGGCTCCTAAAATCAGCCAGCGCAGAAAAGGTTTTAACGACTTGCGATTCAACCCTAAACCCTCCAAACCTCTCATTCAGCGTAATCGTTCTAGAGACAGAAAGAAACGTTGGCATAATGCAACTTGCGTTAGAGGGTAAAAAGGTTGCTTTCCCCTATTGTCTAGAGATTCGATATGCACAATTTCTAAATTAGTGGAGATTTTTATGAACAAAATTGCATCGTTTGTGAAAGCACTGCGATTAAAACAAATCACGATCGCCTTACTTGCAGGAGTCGTGCTTCTATTGAATACCGCTTGTAGTGGGTCGGCTCAAGCCAAGATGCCAACGGCTGTAGACAATGATCCGCATCCAGTTAATCAAAATCAGCCTTACACAGGCGGAATGAACAACTACGATGACACTCCCCCAGGGCAAATCCCCTCAGAGAAAGCGAAGTCTTTAATTGACAATGCTCAGCGCAATATCAACGCAGACGAACCGCGCAATGCAAAGCTCTATAAAAATCCTGGCTACGCAGCAGAGCGGACAGCTGACGAATTGGGCGACACGTTAAAAGAGCGAGCAAAGAATGCCCAGGAATCTGCGAAAGGAATTGTCGATCGTGGAACGACGAATCTCAAAGACAATGTGAGAGATGCGGTAGACGATGCAACCTATAAGTCGAAGCAAGCCGCAAAAGACCTGACCAATAAAGCGCAAGATACGGTAGACGCGGCAAAAGACGCGATCGACTAACCTAGATTCTCCTTCATCAACCTCATATCACAACGCCGGGAATGCTTCCGGCTTTTTTATTGAGGTATTGACACATACTTTTTATGTATGTATTCTATCAATATAGCTGAAACATAACGACAATATTGTCCTAATCTTATTCATTTTTGGTGTAATGCAGTGAGGGCTATTCGCTGCTGAGTGAGTGGAAGTTGTTGAATTTAACCTCAAATCCACGACTGGAGGCAGTTATGAATCGTGTGTGGCAAGCCTTGAAATCTTTTCTTTCGATCGCCGATTTTGACCCAGAATCACCGTCAGAATATCGGACGAAGGTGCTAGAAGTCGGCAGAATTGCAGTCGTCTGTGAACTCTTACGACCTGGGCAATTTGGACAGGTTGAAGTGGGTGGAACCTGGTGGACAGCCTATTGCTTACAGGAGCTTGAGTTGCCAGTTGGGGCAAAGGTTAAGGTAATCGATCGAGTCGATCTGACGCTTGTTGTTGAGCCTGTGGCAAGCCCACAAGTGATTCAATTCCGTTCTAAAGATCAGCGCGAAGCTGCTTAGAGTTGGGCTGCCTATGAATCGTCGATCGTAGGCAGTTTTAGAGTAAAACTTACATAAATCTTATATATCTAAAGTTGGTAATAAAATACTCCATTTGAATATGAAAGACGGTCAATAATGGAGATAATATAAGGCAGAGAGGCATACTTAAATTCTATCCAATTTAGGTATAGGCTTTGTCTCGTATCATGTGGATCGCGTAGTCGCTCGTAGAGGATTGTGAATGATGGTGGAGAATTCTCCTGTGGCAGATGCAACATCAAAGAAAACTGCCGCAGCTAAGTTACGGAAGAGACTCAATCTTGATTTGTCTCCAGAGGCTTATGATTTGCTGCAATCTCTTTCGGATGAGTCTGGCAAAAACATGGCAGAGGTTTTGCGCACAGGGTTAGCGTTATATGGGATTGCCCGAGAAGAGAAGAAACGAGGTCGGAGTTTGGGGGTGGTTGAAGACGATCGAGTTGTAAAGGAGATTGTCATTCCTTAGGCATTGATTCACTGTTCGGCGTTTGCCCCCTAACCCCCAATTCCGGGGGGTGAATGCTAGGTAAGTTCGCGTGATTTCGCCTGATTCAGAATGACAAGGGATTGGATTCATGATCCTTCAGTGTTGCTCATGTCCCTTTTGAAAAACTCAGGACGGTGATTCCTCTTCAAACCAAAGTAAATTGCGCTCAAACTTTTGCTCGAAGTTTTGATGTGTTCAGATGAGGAGAGGTGGGATCGGTCTGAGTTTTTTTATCTGGAGGATTCAGGAGATGATGGAGCCTTTACCAGTAGATGAAGTTAAAGAGTTTTCTGTTCGGCACGATCTTGCGGAAGACTCGATCAAGATTATTAAAATTTCAACTCAGAAACTGAGAGTGGTTGGGCTTTCTAAATGGCAAACCAAAGTCCGACCTGCACGAATTCAAGTCTTTAGAACAGTTCAGAACATTCAACGATTTGAAGTTGCTTCTGTTCAGAAGCGATCGTCTTTGTCATGGCTGTGGATTGTGATTGCGGTGGGTCAGTTTTGGTTTTTGATATTGTCAGGGATACCTGTGAAGGCGCAGTGTCAAGATGACGTGCCTCAAAATTGGCTGCAAATGTCGATCGAATTTATGACTGAATCGTTCAGATTGTGATCTCCAACACAAATGTTTTTCTTAACAGGAACCTGCTAATTAGATGCAGTATAAATGAATTCAATTTCCTGGAGAAATCATCAACAAATTTAATCCAGAAAAGCGGGGATCTCCTTATCCATTGGGTAACTCTCCTATGGCAGATGTTGAATAAGCCTTCTATCTTTATAAGTGGAAGTGAGGGGTCGATCTCTTGGAGATCGCAATTTAATCTGTCTCTATTCAACAATAAGGTTAATCCCATGCCTGAATGTCCTTGCTGTTCAGAAAAACTCCTCCGTCATGTTCGTCAAGGGAAAGTGTATTGGTTTTGCACCCACTGCTGGCAAGAGATGCCGAATTTGACAACAGTCGTATATCAAGCTGAAAAAAGATCAGTGTTAACCAGGAAACCATAGGAGTTGGGGTATGGCATTGGGGATGATGGTAGACGGGAAATGGACAACGGACTGGAATGAGCGCGATCAAAGCGGAAAGTTTAGTCGAACGCCGACGAAGTTTCGCGATCGCATTACTACTGATGGTTCAAGCAGATTTCCAGCGGCATCGGGGCGCTATCATCTCTATGTTTCTCTGGCTTGTCCTTGGGCGCATCGGACTTTGATCATGCGATCGCTCAAGGGTCTAGAGTCAGCGATTGGACTCTCTGTTGTTGATCCGGTTTTGAGTGATAAGGGCTGGTGTTTTTCTAGATATCCGGGCGCGATTCCTGATTTGGTAAATGATGCTCGGTATCTTCAAGAGATTTATCTCAAAGCAGATGCTCAATACACTGGGCGTATTACAGTTCCGGTGTTGTGGGATAAAGAGGAAAATACGATCGTAAATAACGAGTCACGCGAAATCATCCGCATGTTTGATACGGAGTTTTCAGAATTTGCAACGCGATCGGATAATTTTTATCCACCGGATCTACAGCAGCAAATTGATGACACGATCGATAAGATCTACACGCCGATCAACAATGGCGTGTATCGATCAGGATTTGCGACGACTCAAGCAGCTTACGAGGAAGCTGTGACGGAGCTTTTTCAGAATTTGAACGATTGGGAAACAGTGCTAGCTAAGCAAAGATATCTTTGTGGCGATCGCTTAACTGAAGCGGATATTTGTATGTTCACCACATTGCTACGGTTTGACTCGGTGTATCACGGTCATTTTAAGTGCAATCTGCGGCGGATTTTGGACTATCCGAATCTGTGGAACTATCTCAAGGAACTGTACCAGCATCCGCAGGTCAAGCCGACTTGTAATCTAAACCACATCAAGCGGCATTACTATATGAGCCAAACTCAGATTAATCCAAATCAGATTGTGCCGATTGGTCCTGAGATTGATTTTGATCAGAGGCACGATCGCGATCGACTTGAATTATCAATACCGATTTGAATGATTAATCCTGCTAGGAAAGCTAGTACGGGATTTTTTCTGGAGCAAAGCGATCGCGGACGAGGCAACACGATCGCTTTTCAAGCGATTAATCAAACCAGCCAAGTTCTTGATCGGAGACTTTTGAAGAGGCAGGATTATCCGGAAAAACTGGGTGAGCAAGGGTTGCAGCTTGGCGTTTTCTCAGCATATCTTGATGGCTTCGCAGATCAGAATCAGCTTGAGCTTTTGCAAGTTGCGATTTTTGTTTTGTGTCTTGTTCTGATTTTTGCTGGTCTTTGAGCTTTTGATTTTCCTCGATTAGGCTCTGATTTGCCTCTGCAAGTTTCAAAGCCGTTTGTTGAGCTTTTTCAAGTTCAGATTGAAGGTAATTCAGCTTCTCAATCTGGGTCTGAAATTGCTTTTTCTCAGCGATTAAGTCTTGATTGGATTCGGCAAGCCTTAAAGCGGTGTGCTGCGCTTCCTCTAGATTTGCATGAAGCTTTTTAGATTCGGAGATCGTAGATTGAGTAGATTCTGTCAGTTCTTTTTTAGTAGCATCGACACTAGCTTGAAGATCTCGAATGCTGACATTTTTTTCCTCGACTTGCGATTGCAATTGCTCGATCGTGGCTTGTAAGGACTTTTCTTTTTGTTGCGATTGTTCTAGCGCATCTTTCAATTCATGAACTTGAGCCGTTACTGCAACATCTTCTGAAGCGTGATTATTCGAGGGAACCGTCTCTGCCTCAACGTTAAGTGTCGTCTGATTTGAGGCAATGTTTTTCTGCGATCTGCGTTGCGTTGCCATACTTCCAACCCCTAAGTTCCTACCTCAACATTAGAAGAGACTCAGGCAGATAGCAATTAATCTTTGTATCGGATTCGTTGCAGAAATTTAGAGCCATTTTGCAATTGCATCCTGAATAATATTCGGAGCTTCTGCCATCACTAAATGCCCTACATTCGGCACTGTAATGTGAGAACTTTGCTCAGACTGGGCATGTAAAAGATTTGCCAGCCACTCATGTCCCATCGCAGGCGGAAACATCGGATCACTGCCGCCTGTAATCACAGTCACAGGACAAGAAATCGGATGATACTGCGCGTCATAGCCCCAAAATGCTTCGATCGCTTCATAAGGATGAGCATCGGTTGGAATCGAATTACGACGGTAAAATTCTGCAAGCTTTTCATTCGAGATTGATCGAAGTAACTCTTGAACCAATTGCCAACGGTAGAGATGATGCCCGCCGATCGCAAAAAATTTGATCACCGGAATTTCCCACCAGGGTGTGAGATTGTGCGTTCCGCCTCCGATCGCAATCAGCGCTCTTGCTTTATGCCGCTTTGCCCACTCTAAACCGACAGGAACTCCATAACTATGGCAGCACAAAATCGGGTGATGAATTTTGAAATGATGCAGTAACCGATTCAAATCGCGTTGATGTCTGCCGACTGAATAGCGTTGATAGCGTCCAGACTCACCATGACCTGCAAGGTCGTAAGCTAGCATCTCTTGCCCCAGCGATTGAAAATGATCCCACTGTAAGCACCAGTTTGTACGACTTCCTAAGCCGCCATGAATAAACACGATCGCGGGCGATTTTCCAGGTGAGTGAGCAACTTTCAGCGACACCTGACTGAGGCGGATGAAAGTTCCCTCTAAGCTAGCAGTCTGAGGCATTAAGGTTTGCGATTCGAGTAGGAACGTTGACCCTGAGGAAACAAATAGCGCATTGAGGCAAGCCCGCTAAGTGTGATTGCGCTAATGATCAAGACGACAAGAGCTACAGGAAGCATAACAAATATGTATGATGCGGAATCTGTGACTTTGCAATTGTAGTGATCTGATTTGACAGGCTCATGTCAAAGGCATGTCATACCCATTTGATTTCTTCGCGAAACGATTCCCCTGCTCCCTTGTTAATCAAGATTAAGTTAAGCAAGATTGAGGGGGATCGCCCAAAGTATGGGTTGTATGTAAGAAATGGATTGGGTGTCAGGTAATTCTAGGTTTTGAAGTCGGAAATTCGGGCGGTTCACGATCGCGCAGTGAAGAGAGAAGCTTCGGTTTTTCAACAAAAATCGGGAGCGAGAAGCGAAAGGTACTGCCTTTTCCGACTTCGCTTTCGGCTTCGATCGTGCCTTTTTGCAGTTCGACCAGTCTTCGAGAAATGGCAAGTCCGATGCCTGTGCCACCAGAATGGCGATCGCGCGATCGATCTGATCGCCAAAATCGTTCAAACACATGCGGCAAATCTTCTGCTGCAATGCCTTTTCCAGTATCTTCGACAGCAATCCAAAGTCGGTCGGGTTCTGCCCAAGCACGGAGTGTAATGCTGCCTTCAGGGGTATAGCGTAGAGCATTGCCGACGAGATTGATTAAAACTTGCTCGACTCGTTCGGGATCTGCCAAAGCTTGAGGCAGATTTTCTGGACACTCGACTTTTAAGGTTGGGCTATCTTCGAGCAGTTGATCGGAAAATTTCTGCACGATCGACACTAAGAGCGATCGAATTTGCAACGGCTGGAGATGAATTGGTAAATAGCCTGCTTCTGCTTTGGAAAGTTCTTGTAGATCATTCACGAGCCGACGTAATCGCACCGTTTCTTTCGCAAGGCGTTGATAAATATCCGCAGATGGCTCGATCGTGCCGTCTCCCAATCCTTCTAAATATCCTTCAATCACCGTCAGCGGCGTGCGCAACTCATGGGTCAAATCTCCCACTAAATCACGTCTGCGTTGCTCAACTCCTTCTAAATCCTGTGCCATCCGGTTGAAGCTATCGGCAAGTCGATTCAACTCAGGAATTTCATTTTCGGGCACTCGTTCTTCTAGATGCCCTGCGGCGAAACGTTGGGTAATTTGCTCCATTTGAACCAAGGGCTGCATAATCCGCTTTGACACCCAATAGCTCAGCCCGATCGCCGTTGTCCCACCGACGACAACTGACCAAAATGCTCCCCGACTCCAAGCCGACTCAAAGCCATCGACGAGTTGCCGCTTCACTCGCACTACATTAAATCCACTGCCTTGCAGCCGTTCGAGATGCAGCACAAACAATCGCGGACTATAAACCTTACCCACCGTCAGCAACGTACTAATCCCCACGACCATCACGATCATGTGAGACAAAAACAATCGAGTGCGGAGATTCGGCTTTGTCATGGGGCAAGCAATCCGGTTTGAACTGTAGATTTGGGAACGCCCCCAAACTCCCAGACTTGGGACTCAAAATCTTGTCCCCCCAAGTTTGGGGGCGAGGGGGCACGACCAAAAATGCGCTCTACGATTGATTTAGAACTGCGATATCCTCAAATTTGTAGCCGACTCCGATCACGGTTTTGACAAAGGTAGGATTCGCTGGGTCGGGTTCGATTTTCTTTCTCAATCGGGCGACATGAGTATCGACCACCCGCTCATCGCCGAAAAAGTTACTTCCCCAGAGTTTATCAATCAGTTGCGTCCGGTTCCAGACTCGACCGGGATAGCTCATAAACGTCGAGAGCAAATCAAATTCGAGTGTGGTGAGATCCAGCGCTTCAGTTTGATGATTAATTTGCCGAGAAGCCGATCGCTGATCTATGTCTAAGACAAAATTTGCCGTGCGATAAACTTGAGACTGTCCGCCTTGTCGCATGGTTCGCCGGAGTAATGCCCGCACTCGCGCCACGAGTTCTTTCGGACTAAAGGGTTTGACCATATAATCGTCCGCCCCCGTCGAGAGTCCGATAATGCGATCGATTTCTTCGCCTTTTGCCGTAAGCATGAGAATGTAAGGATCTTTTGCACCGGGTTTCTGACGCACACGGGCACAGACTTCTAACCCATCCAATCCCGGAATCATCAGATCGAGAATCATCAGATCTGGTTTTTGTTCTTGAAAGATTTGTAAAGCGCTCAGTCCATCCCGACAAGTCCGACAGGAGAATCCCTCTTTTTCCAGGTAGAGTTGAATCAGTTGAGCGATTTCCGCTTCGTCTTCGACAATCAAAATTTCCATATCACCGGGCTGAGAGAGCAACGAAAAGACTTGCCTTGAGTGTAGCAATGAATTTTCGTGATGCTGACTTCTGAAGTATATTGAGTTTTGTAAAGTTCTTTAAGATTGGGCTGCGCGTGCCGATAGAATGTCTGGTATTGCAGCTTTGTTACCTATTTACATTAAGGGCTTGTTGGGGGGACAGATGGAGTTTTTGAGCTTTCTGAACGATGTTAACTTTACAGGAATCATTCAGTTGGCATTGATTGCCATGATTATGCTAGCGGGTCCAGTCGTGATTTTCTTGCTTGCGTTCCGAGGTGGCGACCTATAGGTCGATTCCTTTAAGTGACATCAGATAAGTGACATCAGAAAAGTTTTTCAGGTTTAAGAGAGAGTAGCTCCGTAGCTCGATCGTTTCGACGATCGGGCTTTTTCATGTTGACGATTCGCCCTATCCCAGCAAGTACAAGCGCCGTTGAATTGCTCAAAACTGGATCAATCGATCGCTTTGCGTTCTGCAATTCGCAACTTTGCCGATCGCGCTCTCACATTCTCCTGAATCTCATCTTCTTGCGCAATGATCGGCTTTTTCGTCAGCACGCTCAAAAGCTCTGACTCTTTCAATCGATGCTTCACAATCCGATCTTCCAAACTATGAAAGCTAATGATTGCGATCCGTCCACCTGGCTTTAACCAAGTTGGAGCTTTTGCAATAAAGCTCTCCAAAACTTCTAGCTCTCGATTGACTGCAATTCTCAAACCCTGAAATACACGAGTTGCCGGATGAATCCGACCATATCGATATTGCTTCGGAACCGATAGCGCGATCGCATCTGCTAATTCTGTCGTCGTCTTAAACGGTCGCCGCTCTACAATTCGTCTCGCAATTCGCCTTGAAAGTCTTTCCTCTCCGTAGATGTAGAAAATATTGGCAAGCTTCGACTCTTCCCAATGATTAATAATTTCTGCTGCGCTTAAGTCCTGTCTGCGATCCATTCGCATATCAAGCGGCGCTTCCTGTCGAAAGCTAAAGCCACGATCTGCCACATCAAACTGCACCGAACTCACGCCCAAATCTGCAAGAATGCCATCAAATCGAGTATCACCGGGATCAAACTCTGAGAAATTTTGGTGATAAAAAGTAACACGATCACCTAATTTTTCCTTCGCAGCCGCGATCGCTGTTTCATCTTGATCGATCGCCGTTAACTGAATATCTGAAGCCGCAGCCAAAATCAGCGCACTATGACCACCGCCGCCAACCGTTGCATCTAAATAATGACCACCCGATTTGATCGCTAAACCTGCGATCGCTTCGCGACTCAAAACAGAAATGTGGTGAAAGTCTGAACTCATGGAACTTGCTAATGCCATCGACTTAATTCTATTCGCGTCTAAGTGTAAATTGAATCCTGACAAAATTGATTCCAAACTGCAGGAGGAGGCATGATTCTCTATAATTAAAAAAGTGCAACAAGCGCCCGAAAGCCTGATCCTCAAGCTTTTCTCAAAATCTGTGAATCGAGAGGCACCAACACCGATGGCAATGATCGAAACCAAAACAGAACCCATGGTTCTCAACATGGGTCCGCATCACCCCTCCATGCACGGGGTAATGCGCTTAATCGTCACGCTCGACGGCGAGAACGTGGTCGATTGCGAACCTGTCATTGGCTACCTCCATCGCGGTATGGAGAAAATCGCCGAAAACCGTACCAATATTATGTTCGTGCCTTATGTCAGCCGTTGGGACTACGCGGCAGGCATGTTCAATGAAGCGATTACCGTCAATGCGCCTGAACAGTTAGCAGGGATTCCCGTTCCAAAACGCGCCAGCTATATCCGCATGATTATGCTGGAACTGAACCGGATTGCAAACCACTTACTCTGGCTTGGTCCGTTCATGGCAGATGTCGGTGCACAAACGCCTTTCTTCTACATCTTTCGCGAACGCGAGTTGATCTACGACCTATGGGAAGCCGCAACGGGCTACCGCATGGTCAACCACAACTATTTTAGAATCGGCGGTGTTGCGGCGGATCTGCCCTACGGTTGGATTGATAAGTGTTTAGACTTCTGCGACTACTTCATGCCGAAAGTCGATGAGTACGAAAAACTGATCACCGATAACCCAATCTTCCGTCGCCGGGTTGAAGGGATCGGCGTGATTTCTCGCGAAGATGCGATTAACTGGGGATTATCGGGTCCAATGTTGCGAGCTTCTGGTGTCAACTGGGACTTGCGGAAGGTTGACAAGTATGAGCGCTATGACGAACTCGACTGGGATACTCACTGGGAGACGGCTGGCGATTGCTTTGCAAGATATATCGTGCGGATTCGTGAAATGCGCGAGTCGGTCAAGATAATTCGGCAAGCGATTAAAGGTTTACCGGGTGGCCCGTTTGAGAATTTGGAAGCGAAACGGATGCTCGAAGGACCCAAATCTGAATGGAATGGACCGGATTATCAGTTCATTGGCAAAAAGATTGCGCCGACCTTTAAGATTCCTAAAGGAGAACATTACGTTCGCATGGAAAGCGGCAAAGGCGAGTTAGGAGTCTTCATTATGGGAGACGATAATATCTTCCCTTGGCGGTTTAAGGTACGAGCAGCAGACTTCAACAACGTACAGATTCTCCCCTACTTGGTGAAGGGAATGAAGGTGGCGGATATCGTCACGATTCTCGGTAGTATCGACATCATTATGGGATCAGTCGATCGCTAAACTCCTTGCCCAGACCTCATCAGCTCCAGGCAGGTAACAAACCTGCCTTTTTTGTTGCGTTCTGTATCGCGTTTGATAAATCACAATATGGTGTATCGCAAACGCTCGATTTTAAGCTAGTATGAATTGCGGCTAGGTTTTAAGCTTTCAATAAACTCTTTTTAATATCTTGTTCTTTGAGGCTGCGGAGGCAATCCAAAACACGGTTTCCGTAGCGATTAAGACTGGATAGCTTTTTGAGAAGCGTGACTTTATGTTTCGTCTGTCTACGGATATTCCTGCTGAAGATCTCTCTGATGTGTAAAAACTGGAGCGGCTTTCAGGAGTGGTATTTCAGACGACTTTCCGGCTCGCAAATGATTTCAGTAACGAGATTCGATTCGAGGTTGTCCCGTATTTGTAGCGTACTTAACTTGATACAATCTATCTTCTGTCAGAGCGTTTGGCTATTCAACTAAAGTAGAGTTTTTTCTACTTCGTCCTCCTTGCTGTGCAATGACGAGCCATTTTCAGCGTTAGTCTAATAATTTCAGCAATATTACTGAGTAAATACATAGACATGCACGCTTGCGGAAAAAAGATTGACTTTTTTCGGGTTAGACGCTATCAATAGTATGTGAACTGAAACGCGGACTCTAGATGTGGCGTTTTAGCCAAGAAGCGAATCTCTAATTTGAATGACTGACCATTCCTTGTAACGACCTTATCTCTACCGTTGAATTATGAACTACCAAGAGCAGCTAACTCCCTGGGTTGTATATCAGTTGACCTCTGATCTCCAACGTCAAGTCGTCATTCGGTTTCGTCGTCGTAACGATGCAGATTCTTATCTAAAAGTCTTGACTCAAACTCGCCCGAATGCGAAGTTTATGGTTGCATTTGACGCTCCGCAAGCAACAAATGCTGTAGCAAGCGAACCTGCTTTGGCAAAAGCGTAAATTGCTGGATGGAGTGTGGTGCGGACTCAATTCTTGTCTGTGCATTCCTCCTGCTTGGACACTAGATATAGGTCTGGATTTGTTTGGTACAAATACTCTACTGTAGCAATCAAAAAAATGCAATAGAGTGAAAGACAATTGTTTCTAGTGTTCAGGTGAATTGTGTTTGCTCAGGACAATCAATCAGTGGACTCAGACCGTCCACTTTACAATTTAATCTCTCAGCGAATCCGTGAATGTTCGCGGTTAACGTTTGCTGAATATATGGAGCTTGCGCTGTATTGTCCAGGATTGGGATACTACACGCGACCTTTAGAGAAAATTGGGGCGAAGGGTGATTTTTTCACTTCGCCCCATTTGTCTTTTGATTTTGGGGAATTGATAGCTGAGCAATTCGTCGAGATGTGGCAGGTCTTAGGACAGCCGAATCCTTTCACTGTGGTTGAAATGGGTGCGGGTCAGGGCCTGCTGGCTGTTGATATTTTGCGGTATTTGGAGCGACGGCATTCTGAGTGTTTTGCTGCCCTGTCTTATTTAATTGTTGAGAAGGCTGCGGCGCATATTCTTGAGCAGCGTCAGAGATTAGGGCGTTGGATTGAGAAAGGCGTGCGGGTCGATTGGACGACGATCGAGGATCTGCTAGAGAATTCGATCGTGGGGTGTTTCTTTTCAAATGAATTGGTCGATGCGTTTCCGGTTCATTTGGTCACGGTTCAGAACGCTACGCTGAAAGAGGTCTATGTTCGACTGGAAGCGGATCGATTTGCTGAATGGGTGGATGATCTGTCAAGCGAGAGATTAGCGCAGTATTTTGAGTGTGTTGGCGTTGATATTTCTAGCTATTCAGATGGGTATCGCACCGAGGTAAATTTAGCGGCACTCGATTGGATGGATGCGATCGCAAAACGGCTTCAGCGCGGGTTTGTGTTAACGATCGATTATGGTTATTCGGCAATGCGCTACTACAATCCCATGCGATCAGGCGGGACATTGCAGTGCTACTACCAGCATAGCCATCACAATGATCCCTATATATATGTGGGAGAACAAGATATTACCGCTCACGTCAATTTCACGGCGCTGCAACTTCAAGGAGAACAATCTAGATTGCAGACGGTTGGATTAACGCAGCAAGGATTATTTTTAATGGCGTTGGGACTCGGCGATCGATTAGCGCAATTGACCCAAATCGAACCCACCAGTGCTGCGGATTTACAAGATCGATTGCAGCGCCGCGACGCACTGCATCAATTGATCAATCCGATGGGACTGGGTGGGTTTGAGGTGTTGATTCAGAGTAAAGGTCTGAATGCAGAAATTAAACTGAGGGGGCTGAGCGATCTCTAAGGAGTCTTAGGACGGATGGGATCTGCAAATCAGCCGCGAAACATCAATTGCAGAATGAAAAGGAGTGAACAATTCTCCCATCCGCCCTTTCAAATCCTAATTTCCTGCGATTCTGTCTCGCACTTCAAGACGAACGGGAGCAACGCCGCTTTGAATCAATCCGAGAACACGAGCTGCCCCTGCGGACAAATCAATCACGCGACCTCCAGAGAACGGTCCACGATCGTTAATCCGCACTGTAACCGTTCGACCATTGTCTAGGTTGGTTACTTGCACCAGCGTCCCGAAAGGCAGAGTTCGATGAGCCGCAGTCATTGCGTTCTCGTTGAAGATTTCACCACTGGCGCTCTGATTGCCGTGGAAACCGGGACCGTACCAAGAAGCCATGCCTTGAGAGCGGAACCGAATGGGTCCTAAGGCGACTTCTTGAGGGGCGCGTTTTGGGCGATTTGAGACTTGGCGCAGAGGTTCTGCATTTCCCAGCAGGCGACGCAGGCGATTTGCAACCTGAAGCGCATCTTGCTCAGGATCGCGGGTTGAATCTGGCAAAATCGTGTCAGGATCGACCGCGACGATCGTTTTTTTGTTTGCCTCAATCACAAATTGATTGCCGGACTTTTGTTCGTTCCATCGGACTGTGATGTTATCTGCGTTCACACCGTCGCGATGAAGTTGATTGAGTTTGGCTGCGATCTCAGTGGCTCGGGTAACTGGATTCGCAGAGGAATTCTGGCGCGATGCAGTGCGGGTATCGACTTGAGAATTAGACGCACCGTATTTGAGTTTCGCGGCTTGGGTCGTGGAATCAGCTTGTACCTCACCGACTTTCACTTCGTCTGAGGAAATCCGGGATTGACCCACGAATGTAACAACGGGAATATTGCGGACATAGAGGGTGGCGGCTTTACGCCCAGAGATTTCGTGCGAATGAATTTTCGCGATCGTATCCTGGCTTTGGGGGGTCGGCTGTTCACCGACTTTTTCTTCGCCCATCTTCACGACTTGGCGCGTCCGAGAAGACGATCGAGGAGCCTCGGTGGACTCTTTAGATCCTTGGCTGGCTGCCGGGGTGGACTCTGCAAGGACAGAAGTCGCACCGATCGTACTGGTACACAGTAAAGCGGCAGTCAATCCGCTAATCATTTTTTTGTTCATACATCCTATATGAGATTCACTTCAAACCTTGAGTCCGAGATGTGGCGGTCTGCCAACTGACACAACTTAAGCTGCGCTAACTCGTACTCGCTCCGTGTTCACTCCTGAGTTCAGAACTGCAACAGACTAGCATGAAGTTTTTACCCAGGGGATCAGGGTGATGTCAGTACGAAATGAAACTTCACATTAATTTTATATTGTATTTTAGGCTATAGAGCTTGCTGGACAAGGGTTTCAAATTTTTTAGACAAGATTAAGAAATTTGTAGCTTCATGATAACTTTACGAGAACTTCATACAACTTGTGCGGTATGCTGTTGTTTTGCAGATTCGCGCATAGGTTCATGGATTACCGGGAAGCAGGGGTTGATGTTGAGGCGGGACGGGCGTTTGTCGATCGCATTCGCGATTCTGTCAAGCGTACATACCGTTCTGAGGTTTTGGGTGGTTTAGGTGGATTTAGTGGATTGTTTCAACTTCCATCTGGGTATCAAGAACCTGTGTTGGTTTCAGGAACGGACGGGGTTGGGACGAAGCTGAAATTGGCACATCAATTGGATGTTCACAATACGGTTGGAATCGATTTGGTGGCGATGTGTGTGAATGATGTGTTGACCTGTGGGGCGGAGCCGCTGTTTTTTCTTGACTATGTGGCAACGGGAAAATTGCTCCCGGATCAGCTTGCAGATGTGGTTGAGGGGATTGCACAAGGCTGTGAATGGTCTGGTTGTGCCCTTATGGGTGGTGAAACGGCGGAGATGCCTGGGTTTTATCAGCCGAATGAGTATGATTTGGCGGGGTTTTGTGTGGGGATTGTTGAGAAAAGCCGGATTTTAGATGGGTCGCGGGTGAAGGTGGGTGATGTCGCGATCGGGCTTGCGAGTTCGGGGGTGCATAGTAATGGGTTTAGTTTGGTTCGCAAGATTGTCAATGATCGTGGATTTGATTGGAGCGATCGACCGAGTGATTTAGGCGGTGCGACTTTAGGTGAAGTTTTACTCACACCGACTCAGCTTTATGTCAAACCGATCTTGGCAGCATTGAAAGCCGGAATTGAGATTCATGGCATGGCGCACATTAC
>JALOOO010000227.1 GCA_025454375.1 Leptolyngbya sp. Prado105
GCCAAACTTAATCGCTATACAGTACATCCTACACAAGAATGCCGTCAATTTCAGTATGTTTTCGTAATTTCTTTAAGGTTTCATCAAAAGAATGGGTAGAGATTACGGAGAGATTAGCCGAAATCATTCAGACTCATCTCTCCCGGCTTCGTTAAACACTGAGGGATGGTGAACTATTTACTGCGGTAAAATTCGCGAATTCGATCGCACAAATAATCAACCTGAATTTCTGTTAACGTTGGAAAAATCGGCAGACTCACGCCGCGATCGTAGCCATACATCGCGTTAGGATAAGCCGCATCGCTCAGATCGAGAATTCCACCCTGTTCTTGACCCAGCGACTCAAAACAAGGCTGCTTGTGCAAGGGATAGAAAAAGGTTCGGCACTGCACATTTTGACTGGTGAGAAACGCCATTAGCTCATGAGCGCGATCGCAGATTAATGCCGCTCGGAACGGGACAAATTCTGACCCTGACTCCACTGCCAGAAAATTGACTTCCGCCACATCTGCCAATCGTTCGTAGTACCAATCTAGAATCTTCAACTTGCGTTCAATAATGGTATCGAGCTTTGAGAGTTGAACTAGACCTAACGCTGCCTGCATATCAGTAATGCGAAAATTAAACCCGATTGCAGGATGAATGAATGATCCGCGATCCCAACGTCCCTGGTTTCGGAGCAACATCAGACGCTCATAAACTTCAGGATCATTGCAGACCACATAGCCGCCTTCTCCCATCGTAATCGTCTTATCGGCAAAGAACGAAAAACAGCCCACATCACCAAATGTGCCTGCATGTTGACCTTGATAATGGACTCCCATTGCTTGAGCCGCATCTTCAATCACTTTCAGATTGTGCTGAGACGCGAATGCCATCACTTCATACATGTTGGCAACCATGCCAAAAAGATGCACAGGCATAATGGCACGCGATCGTTCTGTGATCAGATGCGCTGCTTTGGTCACGTCAATTTGAAAATTGTAGCGATTGACTTCAACAAAGACCGGGGTTGCTCCGGTCATTAACACCGCATTTGCAGACCCAATAAAAGTACAGTCGGGAACTAAAACCTCATCTCCTGCCCCAATTCCAAGCGCCATCAATCCTAAATACAATGCAAGCGTCCCGTTAGGTGCAAAGACACCATAGGGAGCTTTCATTCTTTGATTCAGTTGATCGCTCAACTCCTTGGAGCGACTTCCTTCGGTGATCCAATTCTCTTCGATCGTCGCAAAAACTGCTTCCGCTTCCTCTGACCCAATCCAAGGCATAACTTGGGGAATCTTGTGAATCGTCTCAGTATAGGTCATGTGTAGAACTCATCTAAGTACAGGTGTGCTGATGCGATGCGCGCAGTCTAACACAAGATGCTTTACCTTTCTTTCATCTTGTATCAATTGCGAAGCATCGCCTCTCGCTTCGGGTAGGTACTAAAAAAGGCTGACAAGGCAACTAGGCTTGCTAGAGTATCCGCCAAGCTACTTCTTGCAAAGATTTATTGTAGCTTGCTTACTTAATACTTTAGCAGTGAAACCCCGCTCCTCATTCAGCCAAATCTACGAATTGAACAACTAACCTACGCGCATTCCCATCAACAGATTCCGAACCGACGAGTAAAGAACGGTTCGCATTTTCATCCCTTGTTGATGACTGAGATAGCGCTCCCCCAAAGCGATCGCACAAAAGGTTTCAATCAAGCTAAGCAGTGCGCCAACTGCTTGTAAAAAGTGCAGATTTAGCGCGATCGCAAGCGTGATCGAAATGTAAGCCATCGCAACTTGACCGTGGCTCCATCCAGATTGCTGTAGTCTTTGATACAAATGACTTCGATGAGGCTGGAAGATATTTTCTTTGTGAATCAAACGGCGAATTAGTGTATAAATTGCATCCGCAACTAATGGGAACGTAATCGCTAAAGCAGACCAGGCATGGATTGGATCTCCAGATTGATTCAACAAGGCAATCGCAATCATTGCCCCCAGAACAGTGCTGCCAACATCGCCCATAAAGATTTTGGCAGGCGACCAATTCCACCAGAGAAATCCGAGTAATGCGATCGCGAGTAGTGAGAGAATCGGTTGCTCGATCGCGAGATAGCTGAACTGCACAAAAGCAACTCCAGCGACTAATCCATCTAACCCATCCATAAAGTTATAAAAATTGATCAGTGCGGTGATGCCCAGCAGCGTCAAGCCTACTGCAATGAGGATTCCGATCGTTCCGAGGGAAGTTAGCCAAGGTTGAGGAAACACTCCAAACGCGGCGATCGCGATCCCGGCAGAACTGAGTTGAACCAGATAGCGAATCCGGGCAGGAACATCTCCTCGATCGTCGAAGTAGCCGACAATAATCAGCGGAGTCAACGCGCACCAAATCAGCAGAGTATGGCTCGTAGTAAACGTCTGCCAATCTAGCCAAGCCAGCATGGCACTGACCGCAGCAAATGCAATCACAAAGCCAAGCCCTCCACCACGGGGAGTGGGTTGAGTATGAGAGCTACGATGATTTGGAACATCTAGAAGATGCTGACTGAAATACTGTCTGATCGAGGCGACCAGCAGAAAACTCAGACAACCACTTGCAAGTAGCAGACTGGGGAAAATATTCATAGGGACGAAACCGAAACCGTTTTCTCTAGCCGTTTTGAGCTAAACCCTTACCGTTACTTTCTACTTCAACAAGTCAGTGCGTATCTTGGAACCATCTCGCTGTATGTTCCAGACCTTGTTCAAGGCTAAACGGAGGCTGCCAATTTAGGGTTTGGCGAAGTGCTGAACTATCGATCGTGAGTGAACCAAACAAACGATCGATCGTCGCCGTTTTGCCAAAGATCTGGGCGAGGTTAGTTAGTAATACAGGCGGAATCGCAACTAACCGGATAGGTTTGCCCATTGATTTGGCAATTTTTCTGACGAGTTCTGTGGTCGAAACATCCGTGTTGTCGCTGACTAGAAAAGTCCGTCCAGCAGCATTGGCATGAGTCGCACAAGTTGCGATCACATCGACGAGATTACCGACATAGACGAAGCTACGCTGGTTTTGAATGGCTCCAAGCGGCAGTGGAATGCCTTTTCGCACCAGTTTCATCAGGTTGAGAAAATTGGCTTTTACACCCGCTCCGTAAACTAAGGGCGGACGGAGAATTACAACTTCCAAATTAGAAGTCGCAGCGATATCGTTTAACGCACATTCTGCTTCCCATTTACTGATGCCGTAGGGATCGTTCGGTTGAGGCTTGCTCCGTTCGGTGTAGGGAGTGGATTGTTCTTCGCCATTCACTTTAATTGAACTGAGATAGACGAAGCGTTTGACTCCAGCAGTGGCAGCCGCGATCGCGAGAGATTTTGTGGCTTCTGTATTGACCGCCCGAAACTCACTCAAAGGGTCAGCAGCCGTATCATTCATCTGATGCACTCTAGCGGCAAGATGAATGACGATATCAATCTCAGAAAGGACAGCGTGCTGAGCCAGATCGGTGAGAGACGAAACGAGAATCGGTTGAACTGAGTCAGGTAAAGTCGCTGTTTCAGAACGGATCACTCCGTAGACCTGGTGGTGCTGACTCAACGTGTCACAGAGCAGAGAGCCGACGAATCCAGTTGCACCTGTCACTAGAAATTTCATAAGTTTTTTTGGACAAACGCAGTAGAGATTTAGATAGAGCGAATGCTGTTCGACGGGTTAAGAAGGTTTCATCACGGGGCGATGGATCAACTGAAAGACTTTCGTAAAGTACTTTAAGAGAACTTTGGGCATCGTTGTCTCAATGCCATTTTCAGCACAGCCGCGCACAATTTCGCGATTCAAAATCCAATTGCTCATTAGTCCTGAAGTACTTGTGCCTCCGGTTCGCATTTTCACCATGACTTCGGGTAAGTAGCGGTATGAGAGTTGATGCACTGCAAGAAATCGAATCAGAAGCTCGTAATCAGCAGCAATTTGATAATCTGTTTTGAAGAGTCCGTAGCGATCGAATGCCCAGCGTTTTACAAAGAAAGTCGGGTGGGCTGGCATCCAGCCATATGCAAACTGATCAGGATGAAAATTTGCTGAGCTATAGTAACGCACAATCTTGTCTGGATTGTGCCGTTTTACATACACCAAATCCCCAAAAATTGAATTGACCTGAGAGTTCTCAAACGCTTTCACAACCTCTGAAATGACATGAGAGTGAATATAGAAGTCATCGGCATTGAGAATCGTTACAACGTCTCCTGTCGCAAGCTGTACGCCTTTATTCATTGCGTCGTACATGCCCTCATCCGGTTCGGAAACAACCGTTGCAATGCGATCGCCATAAGAGCGAACAATCTCCATGGTGTTGTCGGTTGAACTTCCATCAATGATCAAATGCTCAATGTTGGGATAGTCTTGAGCGAGAACCCCTTCGATTGTGTCTCGAACCGTTGCACCTGCATTGTAAGTCACCGTGACAATTGAGATCTTCATGAGTTAGGAAATTGAATAAAAAACAAACTGAATGCGACCTGCGCTGTATCTTTTGAGCGGTTGCTTTACGCGGCATTAGCTTTTACAAAGCGAACTGTCTCCTTCCACCAATCCCATTCAGGATTGAGCGAAGTTTCAGGCTCCCAATCCCAAAGAATCAAACCGTCAACGCCGCTTTCGCGCACTGTTTTAAGCTGAAGTTGCCAAAAGTCGCCTGGGATCATCTGATATTTCAATTGATCATTGCTCACGTGGTAGCGCGGCCAAACAATCGGCATTGCTCTTTTTCCAATGCGCACGACTTCTGCTAAATTTGCTTCTGCAAACTTGAGCCAGTCTTCTCGATCGTCATAGTAGGTGTAAATTTCAGGAGCAATGAAGTCAACGCGCTCAGCCACGGGGCGCAAAAAATCGTTTGCTTTCTTCCAGTCTCCGATGCCAGAAGGATTGGCAACAGGAGTCCAGTAATCTTTAATCGGCGGAAAAGGATACATGCCAATCTCTAAAGTCGGCACTTCATCTTTCATCCAGTCCACGATCTGAATGACTTTGCGGATCGTTTCTTGAACGCTGGATGCTGACGCTTTGCGAATGTCATAGTCCCAGAATTCAATATCGATAATGATCCGTCCCATCTCTTTCAAAACGCGAGCATAGTTGCGACAGGCAGCTTCATCGGGTTTGGTGCGATCGTTATTTTTCCAGTACTGATCACCATTCGTGCGGATGAGTGGCACACCTAAAGGAGGGCGATACTTATAAACTAAGCTGTCATAGACTTGAAATTTTGCTTTCGGAGTCGGCTTTGGTAAAGCGGTCTGCCGAGAAGTTTGCGCGATCGCATTCGGCAATGCCAAGGCTGCCCCTCCTGCTGCTAGCAGGAAGAAGCTACGACGATTGATTCGCATAAGAAGATGGGTTGTGAGGGTGAACTAGAGCAAGCTAAATTGGAGCAAGCTAAATTGAAACGAGAGCGGTGTGCTTGAGTTTTCGGGGTTTGATTGCAAGAGCGGGATTGCCAGAATAGACCATCATGGGAGCGAGAGACTGGACGGCAATACTACCTAACGATAAGATTGCGCCTCGACCCACTCGCACACCTGGAGCAATCACAGATCGAGCTGCTAACCAACTGCCGGACTCGACATAAATTGCAGCAGCTTTTAGATCGAATAGTAATGCGCTCCAGTCATGGTTTCCAGTACAAAAGTAAACTTCTTGAGAGACACAGACTTGATCTTCTAACGTAATCGGTGCGATATTATCGAACCAAGCATTTTCTCCGATCCAGCAGTGATCCCCGATCGTCAACCGCCAAGGAAACTTAACGCGGACACCAGGCTTGATGTTCACACCCTGACCGATTGCAGCCCCAAAGGCTCGAAGCACCCAAACTTTAATCGCTGAAATCGGGATCAATCGGCTTTCAACGATCAAGCTGCCGATAAAGAACCAGAGTAACTGCTTCCACAGTGGCGCACCAGGTGAATAGCTTCCCGTTTTGTATTGATCCAATCGAACAATATCAGGCATCGTCATGGCTTACACCAGGTGGAATGAGAAGGGCGACAGAATTGCTCAAACATCAAATCAGCAACCGCTTGATTTCCTGCTTCTGTAAGGTGAATATCATCGAAAAAGTAAGTTCTGATTGTTTCAGCAGCAACGGTTGACCAGGCAGTATGAACATCGACGACTGGAATATTCAGCGATTTGAGCAAGTGAAAAAATTCTGCCTTATACAGCGGCTCCTGCGATTGAGGAAGAACATCCGCGCGATCGGGAGTGTATAAAACGACGATCGGAATCTGCTTAGTTTTGGGGTTCTTTCTGAAAGCTTGAATTTCTTGACGAAAGCTCTGCATATTTCGTGCAAACCAGGCTGCTTTCTCTTGGGGTGAAAGTTGAGGCTGAGCATAGGCAGGCGGCATCAAAGCAGATTGAACCCACCCTCCAAATAAAGGTAAAACATAGCGTGTCCAGCCCTCAGAAATAGCGCTCCAAGGTCGATGATCAGGATATTGTGGACTGACTCCAACGACAGAGCTACTACTCGTTGGCTGAATCAGGTCACTTGTCCCAATTTGAAAGATAATGGCATCACTCTGAAATGTGCCAAACTTTTGCAAATAGCCGATTCGATTCTCAATTCCCCAAGATCCAGCAGAAGCATTAAGAACCTCAGATGGATTGCCAAGTTTGGCGCGGAAAAGCTCAGGCAGGGTTCGCGATTGATCGATCACAACTCCACCATTGATTACAGAATCGCCAATCATCAAGATTCGCGTTGTTCCAGCAGGTTTTGCTTCTGAGATCGGGGAGTTACGCTGAGAAAACTGATTGTATTCAATATATTTACCAAACCGAAAGAGCTTCTGATTGGGCTGAAAGCGATAGCCCATTTTGTCATCGGTTTGGGAGAGGGGTGGATTGCCTAAGCCCAATGTCAGGCGCAGCAACACTTCGAGTAAGGCAAAGCTCAGTCCAAGACCCAGCACTCCTTGTGAGATAGGTTTTAATTTCATGAGGTAATATATCGTCAAACCATAGACTCGCTCTATTTCAGTCTTTGTCCTAAGCTTGCTCCAGTGCGTCCGGTTGAAAGCCAAAGCAGAGATCGACCAAAATCTCGTGCAATCCGAATCGGTGACTCTCTTGGCTCTTGCGATTCAACTGTAACTGGAGTCACTGCAATTCCATGTGTCCCAAAGACGATCGTGGCAATCGTCTTGGCACGAGCAAGATGAAAATCGGAGGTTACAACATAGACATGTTGAATATTGCGGTATTTGAGATCCTGCACAACGGTGGTGAAATTGGTTACGGTATCGGAAGCCCGATGGTCAAAGTAGAGCCGCGATCGCGGAATGTTTGCAGATGCAAATTCTAAGATCCCTTCGGCAGCTCCGGATGAAACCCAAACTTTTAGCTCAGGATTTTGCTGAGCCAGTTGAGTTGCTAATCGTTCCCGACCGTTTCCGCCGCCCAGGACAAAAATGAGTTGAGGCTCTGGGGCTTGTTTTCTGGCGATCGCAATTCGGGTTGGAATGTAGCTCAATCCCAACAGTATTGCTAAAAGTGTCAACAATCTGAGTCTAAATCGTTTGAACACGGAACATCGGTAGAAGCAACCTCCACTAATGTAACGTTAGATGTTTATTTTTGAGCAGAAGTTTCAGCTTGAATCAGATGAATTGAGAGCAGGATTTCTGCCAAAACTCGCTGAAACGCATAATACAGTCCTGCCCAACCGTCGAGGATGCCGCCTTTAAGAAATAAGCAGTAAACTAAAATAATTGCGGGAGCTAGGATTTTTAATTTGCGAATGCGATCGCCCAAACTTAATTCTTGTTTTGGAGTCGAGAGCAATTTTTTTACCTCTAGAACCATATAGCGATCCTGTGCCCACAGCCAGCGTGAAAGGGGTTTACGATCGTCGTGATAGAATGCGGATCGAAACTGTCCCGTCTCGCCCTGAATCGTCAGCAGTTGAGTATGACCGTCATCGATGTAAGTGGCTCGATCCCGACGAAACAACGCTAATCTTGGCGGCAAGATGGTTCCTCTTAAAGGCTTGCCAAAGACGCAGTACTTGAAGGGGATAAAATAACCATCAAAAGCAGGAGCCGTAAGGGTATTCTCAAGTTCGACTCGAAGCTCATCTGACACAATGTAATCTGCATCCATTGAGAGTACCCATTCTGTTTTGGCTTGTTCTAGTCCGTAATTCCATTGTTGAGCATGAGAGTCAAAAGCGTGCTGAAATACTTCAACATTTGGATACCGCTGAAGTATTTCCAAAGTAGAGTCACTGCTATAACTATCTATAACAACAACTCGCTCTGCCCAGGATAAGCGATCTAAGACCCGATGGATGTTGAG
>JALOOO010000037.1 GCA_025454375.1 Leptolyngbya sp. Prado105
GAAAGTGCGGTGATGCGAGACGCGATCGACTATGCCCATCGTCAAGGGGTCGTCGTGATCGCCGCTGCTGGAAACTCAAATCGCAATGCAGCAGACTATCCGGCGCGATATCCACATGCGATCGCAGTTGCAGCACTTGATGCTTCTGGGTCAAAAGCTCCTTACTCTAACTTCGGTGCAGGCGTTGATATTTCTGCCCCCGGTGGTGCAACCGATCAAGGTGAATCCGGTGGAATTCTGCAAAATACACTCAATCCAGAAACAGGCGAATCGGTCTTTGCAGCCTTTCAAGGAACAAGCATGGCGGCTCCTCATGCGGCAGGCGTTGCAGCATTAGTGAAAGCAGCAGGGGTGAGCGATCCAGATGAAGTTCTAGCCGTCCTCAAACAGTCTGCACGCAAAGTAGAAGCAGATGAACTCAACCATTATGGAGCCGGAAAATTAGATGCGGCGGCAGCGGTCAAACTCGCATTACATGGCAAAATCACCTTCAACGATTTCTTCCGCTGGTTGCGAGACAATGGCTATCTAAATCCGAGATTCTGGATTGATGGCGGAGTTATTGCACTCTTACCTAAAGTTGCAATGGTGATTGGATCTTACTTACTAGCTTGGTTTCTCAAAGTCTACTTCCCATTTAATTGGAGTTGGGCAATGAGTTCGGGATTAGTTGCAGGCAGTTCGGGATTGTTTTTGCTCAAGGGTATTTATCTATTTGATCTGCCACAAGTTCCTTTCCGAATTTTGGGCAGTTCTCTCCCTGAGTTAGGCAGTGCTGTCCAAGGCAATCCGGCGCTAAATCCAATTTCTGCCAGTGTGTTGATTCCATTCATGCTGCTTGCGCTATTGTTGGGTCATTCCTGGGGAAAACCGTTTGCGATCGGCGCGACGATCGGGGTTGCGGCATGTCTGGGAATTAGCGCGATCGCGGATCCACAAGTCATGTGGCTTGGGGATGGATTCGTCGGACGGGCTTATCTCATCGTCAATGCGTTGCTATGTTTTGGCTTAGCTCGCTTAGCACTGAAACCGAAGGATAGATTGGTATGACAGTCACAGGCGTAATTCAGCGAAAAGGATTTGGCACCGGAACCTGGGCGATCGATGCCGAGGACGGAAAAACCTACGAACTGCACAAACCGCCAGAAGCCTTACAGAAAGCAGGGCTGAAGGTCAAAGTAGACGGAGAAATCCGCGATGATGTCATGAGTTTTGCAATGATTGGGCAGATTCTTGAAGTCAAAAGCTTTGAGATGATTTGATCCGATGTGTACAGGTTAGGCATCAATCAATGCTCGAAATTTTCATGCTCAACTTCTATAGGAGAGTGTTGTGCGGACACTCTCTCTGTAATACATTGTGTTTAATGGGCTGAATTGAGTCAGGAATCAGGGGTATCGAATCGTTCAGTACTTTTTTTGAAAGTTAGAGCTTATGAAAAGATTTCTGAGAGTTGCCTACTTGAGTGGTTTGCTCCTGACGATCGCACCTGCGGTTCGAGCTTTCGAGGTTACACCCGTTTTCGATCCAAGCTTCATGACAGCATGGACAGCAGGAGAGCATGTTCGTTTTGACTTAGAAAAACGAGCCGCAGAAGCAAAGCGCCGTGGAATTCCTGATCGCCCGACGGCGTCGAATTCCCAAGTTAGTCTCGCCTATGTGCCGACTCCCGCCTTCAGACAGCAGATTGTTCAAGGCTTCGTCCAGCGTCTTAGCACCAAAAATTCAGCCGCATCTGAGGTGATCGCGACGACATTTGGATCTGGCAAAAATGATTATGCTCAGGTGTATCACACCATCACGAAAGACTCTGGATTACGCCAAAATGATGCCATTGATGTCATGAGCGCATACATGATTATGGGCTACATGATTGTCAATAATGTGCAGGACGGCAGAGCAATTACGGTTCCGATGGCGCAAGGCGTGCGATCGCAGATTGCTCCAATGTTGACGGCAAATCCTCAACTGAAGAATTCTAAGATCGCAGCCCAAATCGGTGAAGAGTTGAAACTGCAAAGTGTGATTCTTCATGCAGGGTGGCGCTCTTCAGTTCAAGAAAATAACTTGTCGAACTATCGTCAGGGCATTGCAGCCCTATTCAAGAATCAATACGGCATTGATATGAGTCGAATGAAGCTGACGAATCAAGGATTTGTGCTGAAGTAATCCATTTGGGTGCAGAAATCGAAGAATGCCAACCCTGATGAAATTTGGAAGAGGTCACTGTGCTGCGTTATTACCCTTACATTCTTGCTCTAGCTGCTTTATCCGTGATGCCTTTACGAGCGATCGCGATGGATGAATACGGCGGCGGTTGGGCGGTTCCTTCGCTCGATACATCATTGTCGATCGGGAGAGACATTGCTCACCAAGCGGTGATGGAGGATATTCTCAGGAAACAAGTCGAAGAGTCGTCGCGGTCTTCTAGTCCGACCCGCTCCTCCCGTCCGACTCGGACAACGGGTCGTCGGAATCCTCAACCCTCGAATTCAGCTTCGCAGCGTCAGTCTGTGAACTTGGCATTCACGCCCTCAATGGAAGTCCGTAAACGCAACTTTGCACAGATTGTCTCCAGAGCGCGTGTCGCCGATCCAGTCGCTGCGGCAGAACTGGAAAAACTCTTTGCCTCCCGCAATATCCTCGCCGAAATTGATCGAGCCGTCGCCCCATTAGGTGCCAAGACGAATAATGTTGCCGATACGATGGCACTCTATGTGATCGCTGCTTGGCATGGATCGCGGGGCAACATTGCCAATCCAACCCGTACAGAGTTCCAGTCCGTTCGGAATCAGATGGCAAGTATCTTAACCGCTCTGCCTACATTTGCGAATGCAACCGATGCACAGAAACAGGAACTCGCAGAGGCATCATTGATTGAAGCTCTGTTTGTAGAGCAAGCACTCAGTTTCGCGGCGAAAGATCCCAGTAAACTTGCCTCAGTTAAGGCAGCCATTGCTAGAACCGCCGAAAAATACGGCTTTAATGTCACACGATTGAATCTGAGTGAGAAGGGTCTAACCTTAGCGAGTTCGTAATAGTTTCAACGGGGCGATCGCAAGTCGCCCCATTGATTTAGCTGCGATCTCAAATCGCAACCTAGAGCGAGTCAATCAATTCGACTCTGCCAAAATGGCTTGCAATCGACTGCGAAACTCCCCTTTCGGATGTCCGCCTTTGACCTCGCCCAAGATTTTGAATTCCGCTTCTGGCGAGTCACAAATAATGTAAGTCGGCCATCCCATATCCGCTTTATCGGGATATTGCGCCAACAAAATCTTGCGATACATCCGATAGGTTGCCGTGTCCTGCATTTTTACATCCACAAAGCTCATGCCCAACTCTTCGACCACTTTCTGATCGTAGAACGACATTTTGTGGCAAATCCCGCAATCTTCAGACGAAAACTTAATTACTGCACGAGTCATATTGCAATCACGCTTTTGAATACAGTTTCTAGGTTGAACACTCCCCACCCACAAGGGGATGGGGATTCTTGGTTCATCGAATCGACTTGTCTAGCGTTGTTTCCTCGGCTAGATAGCGGTCGGTTTCTCCCCAAGCGTTGATTCCCGTGTGCCCCACGGTATTTAATCCTTTTCTGAGAATGTTCAGTGCTGCATTGTGATCTCTGCATAGCTCAACCCCACAGATACATTGATGCGTCCGGGTTGAGAGCGTCTTTTTCACAATGCGCCCACATTCTGAGCATTGTTGGCTTGTATAGTGCGGTGCAACAGCGACGGTCGCACGCCCAAATATTTTACCGAAATACGCTAGCCATTCTCGGAACTGATACCAGCTTGCATCGTTAATCGATTTTGCCAGCTTATGGTTTTTCACCAGATTCCGCACCTGCAAATCTTCATAGACAATCAAATCGCTAGATTGAATCACGCACCTTGCCAACTTCACGGCATGGTCTTTACGCTGTCTACTCACTTTCAAGTGTTTACGAGCGAGTTTCTGTCTCGCTTTCTTGTAGTTATTAGATTGCTTCTGTCCCTTCTTAAATTTTCTGGATACTCTTCTTTGAAGTCGTTTAATCGACTTCTCAGCCTTTCTCAGAAAGCGCGGATTCTCAACTTTGTCGCCGTTGGAATCCGTGTAGAAATGGGTCAATCCAACATCCAATCCTAGAGTCCGTTTAGATGGCTCTAGCTCGATACGACGCTCGACATCAATGATGACCTGAGCATAGTAGCCGTCCGCGCGTCGAACCAGTCGCAATCGTTTGATTTGATTGGGCTGATAGAAGTGCAAATCGTAGGTTCCAATCAGTTTGAGCCTTCCAATCTCAAAGCCATCTGTCAGCGTCAAATATTTGCGATCTTCTGATAGCTTCCATCCCGAAGTTTTGTATTCAACGGAATGAACTCGACGCTTGAATTTTGGATAGCCTTTCTTACCGGGAACCTGCTTTTTACAGTTGGCATAGAACTGCGATATCGCTGCCCATGCCCGATCTGCACTAGCTTGACGTGCCATCGAATTGAGCTTGTTTGCCCATTCAAAGTCCTTAGCTAGAACCTTGCAATAGGCAGATAGCTCGTACTTCCCAACGCCTTGTGTGTCCATCCAGTATCGAATACAGCTATTGCGAACAAACAAACCAGTCCGAATCGCATCGTCAATGCGTTCAAACTGCTCAGTCTTTCCTTTTAGCTTGTATTCGAGTACTAGCATCAACGTCAGCGACCAGAAGTTATGCTGTAAGTATAGCGTAAGAAGTTCGATAAACGGAAGGGATTGCTTGGGATAGTTGGCGATTCCTCATCGATGCCATTTGCGAAGCGTGGCGGAACGCCTTCACCCGTTCAGCTACGCTTCACGTTGTTACAAGGCAATTCGTCACCGCCTCGCTTACATCCCCACCCACGAGGGGAATGGGGCTTTACGCGACCTTAGTAAAAGATCTGGTGTCCAGCTTGGATAAAACTCTGTAAATCTGCGATCGTCTCGCGATCAGGGATAATAAAAGTTAACAAACCTTGCAAAGAGTTCGTCCTATGTCATTGCTACTGCGTCGGTTACCTCCTTTGGGTGCATTGTGCCTCGGTGGAGGAGCTATCATCACCATCATCGGATTTACCGCCTATGTGCTCAACTATGCAGCGCTCAACATGATTGGCTTCTTTTATGGAATTCCGTTACTCTTAGGCGGTGTTGCGCTTAAGATTACCGAACTCCGACCCGTTCCGCTGACCATTCCCACAACCTCCGAAGTAGAAGCGCTCAAAGCGACTCAAGCAACGGACCCTCAGAAGCAAATTTTTGATGATCTGACCCGCTACCGCTACGGGCAAGAAGCGCATTTAGACAGTGCTTTGAAATTTTTGGGTCTTGCTCCAAGCGACGACGATCGACCTACAATCATCGGCATCCGCGAAGAGAATATCGAGGGAGCCTACGCCATGATTCTCGAATTCGATTCGCCCTTCATCACGCTTGAAATGTGGCAAAAGAAGATCGAAAAGATGACTTCGTTCTTTGGACCTAATGTTCGAGTGGATGTCAGCCAACCTGAAGCTGAACGAGTCGATTTATTCATCGTTTCAACGGTTGGCGTGACAGCAAACGTTTGAATCTCAAGTCCCAAAATCTTTTTGAGCGCGCGTGATCTGAAATTGATCGCGCGTTTTTGTTTAAGTCAGAACTGCTGCTTTTAGTGCAAAAATTCGCTCAATAATATCTGCGACTACCTTATCTGGAGTAGAAGCCCCAGACGTAACCCCAACGACGATCTCACCCTCCGGTAGCCAATTCTCAGCAATCTCCAAATCTTGATGCAGAGGCTTATGCTCAATTCTATCGCGCGATAGAATCCGCTCCACACAATCGACGTGATACGACGGGATATGATAATCGATCGCAATTTCCTGAAGATGCGTGGTATTCGAGGAGTTGTAGCCTCCAATCACAATCATCAGATCCAGCTTCTCTTTGACGAGATCAAACATGGCATCTTGACGCTCTTGAGTCGCATCACAGATCGTATTGAAGCTCAAGAAATGCTGATTTAACTCATTCGGCGGATACTTCTTCAGCATCGTATGTTCAAACAGCTTGCCGATTTGCTCAGTCTCACCTTTGAGCATTGTGGTTTGATTTGCGATGCCAATCTGGACTAAATCACGATCGGGATCAAATCCAACAGAGGTCGCATTCTTAAACTTGGTAAGAAATTCTTCGCGCTGCCCCCCGTTGAGAATGTAATCTGCCACATACTGAGCCTCAGCCAAATTCAACACGATCAGATACTTGCCAGCAAACGAACTCGTCGCCAGGGTTTCTTCGTGGTTGTATTTCCCGTGAATAATTGAGGTGTAATCGCCTTTTTTGTGTTTCTCAACTGTATTCCAAACCTTAGAAACCCAAGGGCAAGTCGTATCGACGATCGTACATCCGCGATCGTTTAAGAGTTGCATCTCCTGCACACTCGCCCCAAACGCAGGCAAAATCACCACATCGCCCTGCTCAACCCCCGAAAAATCTTTCTGCCCCGCCACAACAGGCGTAAACAAAACATTCATGTCCCGCAAACGTTGATTCACCGAAGGATTGTGAATAATTTCATTCGTAATCCAAATTCGCTCCGTTGGAAAATGTTGCCGCGTCTCATAAGCCATCGCGACCGCACGTTCGACTCCCCAGCAGAAGCCAAACGCTTGCGCCAGTCGAATCGTCACCTCGCCGCGTTTGAGCGTATAAGCCTTGTCGCGAATTTCCTGAATCAAATTGCTTTGATATTCGGACTGCATTGTATCTGCCACTTCCGCATCATGTCCAAATCCTTTGCGGTGATAATTCTCAGAACTATTGAGCGATCGCTTAAACGCCTTGGTATCCATGTCTCGTCTTCCTCGCGCCTACGATTCTGATCATAAGACACTAACGGAACGCCAATTGATTGAAAGTTTGAATGGCAGATCGCCAAACGAGATATCCCTGTGTACTTAAATGCAATCCATCTGTTGTCAAATCCGATCGCAAAAACCCTTCCTTATCGGCAAAAAGCGGCTGCAAGTCGAGGAATTCTACATTGGCTTGATCTGCTAAAGCTGCCAACCGACGATTGAACTGATGGATGCGTGCATTAGAAAGCGCTTCAACTTGAGTCGCATTTGCCACGGTAATTTCTTCTTTCGCACGCGGCAGAAGTGATTGCAGCACGATCGTTGATTTTGGATGCGCTTTCTTTAAGGCTGCAATGATCTCTGCTTGAGCCTCTAAAACTTCTTGCTCAGCGTTGCCTTTGAGCAAATCATTGATCCCTACCATGACAAAAATCGCTTCTGGTTTTGTTTGATCAAATAGGTTCAATCGCTTTGCTAATCCAGACGCAGTTTCACCTGAAATCCCTTGATTGAGCCAAGTCCGATCGCTCGGCAACAGATCTTGAGGAAACCATAGCGTCAGTGAATCTCCTGCCATCACAATTAAACGATCGGGCTTTTGTTTAATCATTGCCTGGGCTTCTTTGTCGAGCAAATCGACCCAATCTTGATAGGTCAGCGATCGACCCATTGGCATCGAAGCTGCATTTGCGACGATCTGCGGCGTTTCAACGGCTTTTGCAACAGGTGAGGTTCGAGATGCAGGTGGATTGAGTAATGTTTCGGTGAAATAGCGATCGCCTAAAAACCACAATCCCAACGTTGTCCCCAAAACGATATTGGTCACAACTGAAAGATAAACCCAACCCGGTACGGTTTTAGAAATCGGAGACACTGCCACGGCGATTCGGATAAAAAACACTGTCGGATCTTATAGCCCAAAATCCAACCGTCATTAAAGAAATTTGCAAAAAATACTGGGAAGCCCGAACAGATAGGAAGAATTGACCCGCGATCGCCCGATTTTTCTTCATGCTCATCAAAGTGTAACGGGCATCTTTTGGTCAGGTCGATCGCGAAGTCTCCTGGTTGTAATGATTTAGAAGCTGGGGGATTCAGGTTGGCGTAATAGTTATGCAGTTTGGAAGAAGTCACACGTTCGACAAATTGGCTTCATTTAAGAGGGTTATTTTCAAAGAAAATTGGTCGATCTTATGAACCTTGACGCTCGAAGTGCAGGACTTCATACATCAAAACTCCTGCAAGATTTTTTAGAACGCCATGATGGTGAAAGAATCCGCTTAGGAGATCTAATTCGCGGATTCGGCAAACGATCATTTGGGCCCACTCTTTTGATCTGCGTGATGCCTGAAGCGTTACCCTTACCGATCGCAGGAGTCTCTGCCTTCATCGGAATGCCGCTGGTTCTCGTTTCACTGCAATTAATGCTGGGCTACTCCACACCCTGGTTTCCAAAATGGATTGCAAATCGCTCCATTAAAAGAAAAGATTTTGAAAAAGGGGTGCAGATTATGTTGCGCTACCTTGCAAAGGTTGAAAAAATTATTCGTCCTCGCTGGCAATTTATCACAACCCCGATCGCGGAGAGATTGCTTTCAGTTCTCTTTTTCTTACTTGCCTGTGTGATTGTGCTTCCCATCCCCTTTGGTAATTTCTTACCTGCGATCGCGCTTTTGATCATGAGTTTGGGACTGATTGAAGGCGATGGCTTGATCATTGTGATCGGCATGATCTCAGCCTTGATTGTGCTAGGAATCATGGCGGGTGCGATCGTGACTTTCTTTTCCTGGACTGCAACATTAATCAGCACGTATTTTTAATCAGCGCACTCATCGAACAGCGAATCACTCTAACGCCAGCGCAGTTCTAAATATCCTCGTTCAGGTTGACTCAGTTCCTCGTCCGTCAACCAATCGACCAGTTTGTAAGTTCCAAACACATGATCCCACCAATCGACAGCTAAGCCAAAATTGTGATACCACATGCCATATTTGTGATGCACGTAATGCACAGGCATCTTCATCCAAAAGCATTTCGTCGGATTTTCATGCTGAAGCTGATGTGCATAGGACGAAAACGCGGCATAAACGAGTCCGCCTAAAAACCAGCCAATTCCCGCCTCGATCGACACAAAAAACAACAATCCCATAATCAAAATCGTGCCTTTGAGATAATCAAAAAACTCCCAAATCACGCCTTGACCTTCATTGCGGCGATGATGATCTCGATGCCGTTCGCCGATCTTGTAAGGCTTGTGCATTAAGCGGTGAACCCAATATTCCACCAAACTTGCAAGCACAAACGCGACCACAAAACAAACAACTCCGATAGCAATTTTTCCGATCACGAGCAAACTCCTGATTTCCTCACAACATTTGCTATTGTGCCGAAGAAATCCGGAGTATGTCAAAATCCAGAAAACTCATTCCAAAATCAATGCTGAAATTTATTGCGATTCTACTCAGTGCAATCTTTTTCTTCTCGGCACCCGCTTGGGCTGACAACTCCCCGACACAGCTATTTGAGCTTCAATGCGCAGGCTGTCATGTCAATGGGGGTAACATTATCCGACGCGGCAAAACATTAAAGCTCAAAGCCTTAGAAAAGAATGGATATGGCACGCGCGAAGCGATCGTCGAAATTATCACTTACGGCAAAGGCAATATGTCTGCTTACAAAGATCGCTTGAGTGAAACAGAAATTCAGTCCGTAGCAGAATACGTTCTCGATCGAGCGAATCAAAACTGGAACTGAAACTTGGATCTTGATGTATCGTGTTGAACACGAGAACACATAAGGATACAGAGATGTCACAAGAAGTTGTGGGCTGGCTGAAAGAAATTAAAGACCTACAGCAACAAGTCAAAGCTGCCCAAGTGTCCGAGCAGACGGCTCATGCGAGTGCTGACAATTGGCGCAAGCGATATGAGATTGAAGCCGAACAACGTCGTGCTGAGGTGCAAACATTACAAGCCACGATCGCTCAATTGCAAACTGAACTCGATCGCATCAAAAATTTGCCTGCTGCTTCTGAAGCCGAAGTGGAAACAGCAATCTCTGATATTCAAACCGTTCCTGATCTTCAGGCAAAATTAATCGAAGTCGTCCGCGATCGCAATCAACTCGCTCAAGATCTCAAAACCGAACAATTCAATCATCTTGAAACTCGTAAAAGCTTAACCACCGCATTAGGGGATGCCGTTGAAATGCTCTCCAATCTCAAGGCGGCGCAGGACTAGAAATTAACAAATTGGGCGCTAGAAACAGAATCTAGCGCCCAATCGTCAAAAAAGAGTCGGATCTACACGATCGTCGTTTCTCCGTCTTGATGGGTGTTGATAAATTGTTCGATCGTCAAACTTAGATTTTTCACGGTATCACCAGATTCTAGAATCTGAATTTCGAGAGCAGATAGTAAAAGGGTCGCAGTCTGTAATTGGGTGAGCGCTCGTTCAATGTTGTTGCGAGTTTGGCTCTCAAACTCTTGTAGATTCATAGGATTAATGACAAGTCAAGACTAATATCTCGCACTATAGTCATTCTGATCCGGCGATCGTCACCCTAGAACGCGAGTATTGATTTAAAATTTAAACAATGCTCCTTTAGATAAAGTTTTCAGTGACTGATTCTCCTCAAACTCTATCGCTCATTGACGATCCAGAACGACTAGAAGCTCGGCTCAAAGAAATCCCTCAAGAGCCGGGAGTCTATTACATGCGCGATCGCAGTGATCAAATTCTCTACATCGGCAAGTCAAAGCGTCTGCGATCGCGGCTTCGCTCCTATTTTAATGGTCACGATACTCGACCCCGAATCGCGCTCTTACTTCGTCAGGTGGTTGAGATTGAAGTAATCGTCACCGATACTGAAGCCGAAGCATTAGCCCTCGAAGCGAATTTGATTCGTCAGCATCAGCCACACTTTAACGTGTTGCTCAAAGACGATAAGAAATACCCTTACCTCTGTATTACCTGGTCAGAGCCTTATCCTCGAATTTTCATCACACGCAAGCGTCGCATGGCGAAAGAGCGCGATCGCTATTACGGACCCTATGTTGATAGCCGGACATTGCGAACAACATTGCATCTCGTTAAACGGATCTTTCCGCTGCGCCAGCGACCGCAACCCTTGTTTAAGGATCGTCCCTGTCTGAATTACGACATTGGGCGATGTCCCGGCGTGTGTCAATCCCTGATCTCATCTGAGGACTACCGGAAAACGGTGCAAAAAGTTGCCATGATTTTTCAAGGGCGAACTCGCGAATTAGAAGAAACGCTCGCCGTTCAGATGGAGCAAGCTGCTGAGGATCTGAATTTTGAATATGCAGCACGACTGCGCGATCAAATTGCTGGGCTGAAGAGTCTCGGTGCAGAGCAGAAAGTGGCGCTACCGGACGACACCGTTTCCCGAGATGCGATCGCGCTTGCTGCCGATGAGGAACATGCCTGTATCCAACTCTTCCAAATTCGAGCGGGTCGCTTAGTTGGACGTTTGGGATTCTTTGCAGATGCTCATGCTGAACCGGGGGCAATCTTGCAGCGTGTTTTAGAAGAGCATTATCAAACGGTTGATCCAGTTGAAATTCCAGCAGAAATTTTGGTTCAGCATGAGCTACCCGATAGCGAAATTTTGGCAGAATTTCTCAGCCAATCGAAAGGTCGAAAGGTTTCAATCATCGCGCCTCAGCGTCAGACGAAAGCGGAACTGATCGAAATGGTCGAGCGCAATGCAGGATTTGAACTCGCACGGACTCAGAAATTTGCCGATCGCAATACTCAAGCAATGCAAGATTTGGCGGAAATCCTCGACTTGCCTGAGTTACCTCGTCGCATCGAAGGCTATGACATTTCGCATATTCAAGGTTCGGATGCGGTCGCTTCTCAAGTCGTTTTCGTCGATGGACAGCCTGCAAAACAGCACTACCGCCATTACAAAATCAAGAATCCAGAAGTGCGATCGGGTCGATCGGATGACTTTGCCAGTATGGCGGAGGTGATTTCTCGTCGATTTAGAAAGTACGCCACAGTCAAGGCAAAAGGCGAGGAGATTATTTCTGCTTCTCAACTGTCTAAACTCAAATCTCATCTGTCTTCACTCGCTGATTTTCCTGATGTCGTGATGATTGACGGGGGCAAAGGTCAGCTTTCTGCTGTTGTCAATGTACTACGTGAGATGAATCTGCTCGAAGACATTAAAGTAGTCAGCTTGGCGAAGCAGCGAGAAGAGATTTTCTTACCGGGTGAATCTCTTCCGCTTGAAACGGAGGCAGAACAGCCTGGAGTGCAGTTGCTTCGTCGCCTGCGTGATGAGGCGCACCGATTTGCGGTCAGCTTCCATCGGCAGCAGCGCACGACTCGAATGCGACGATCGAGCTTAGATGAGATTCCTGGGTTAGGTCATCATCGCCAGAAGTTACTTTTAGCAGAATTTCGCTCGATCGATTACATTCGCGAAGCAAGCCCTGAACAGTTGGCAACCGTTCCAGGAATTGGCATGGCGATCGCACAACAGATCTATCAATACTTTCATCCAAGCGATGACGCGATCGAAGATATTCCAGAAGCTACAAATTCTGAAGTTGCTTTGTAGTAATTTTTCAGCGATCGCCTCGCGTTTTGTTCTTAGGCTAGTTCAGGATTGAATCCAGTGCGCCCGGATATGGCTGAGCAAAAACTCATTTTTCGATAAAGATCTGTGTTGAATTGGTAACTTAAGTAACTTTATGAGTGCGATCATAGTGAGCCTGATATTGTTAAAGGAATCGTTAAGACACAGGAAAAACAAATATGCAGACTTCTAAGAAGCACTTGGGTCAATCTGTTGGAATGGCTGTGTTATTTGCTACGGCTTGTATGGGACTCGTGACGATGATGTCTCGCCTGGGCTAGTTCTGGAAAACTGAAGCGCTCAGTTTCTTAGATTCGGAGTTCTTTACCTTAATTAAGTTTTTAGCGATACTTCTCAGAAATTATACTTCTCAGGAATTAATGGGCGGAAGCATTTTTTAGTTGCTTCTGCCCTTTGCAGTTTTAAGCCTACAATCTCCGCAATAAATTCAATCCATGTGTATCTGTCCCACAGGTAGCGAGCAACTGATGTTGAGATTGTAACTGCGAGACCTGCTGAGTTTCTTTCGGACTCGGAGTCCAGGGTTTCGGATTGTTGTAGGCATAGAACGTCTCGACTCCGTCAATTCCAATCATTGCCGCCGCTGGAATCAACTCATCCGCCGATCGACGATATCGCGCAGGATGCGCCAAAACCGCAATTCCACCCGCTGCCTGAATTGCCCCGACCACATTCACCGCACGCGCACGATCACCTTGAGGAGCCGATCCCGTGAAATAGGACGCGATCGCGCAATGCTCCGGGTCAAAGGCAAACCCTAAAATGTGAACTTCCGTATCCAATAAGCTTGCCGTAATCTCGGTTCCTGTCCACAGATGCGGAACCACAAACCCCATCGCTGCTTGCACTTTCAAGTACCGCTGGGCTGCTTGATTTCCAGTAATTTGATGGTGATCGGTAATCGCAAACCCCTTAAGAGAAAGATCGATCGCCTGTTGCGCCAGCGCCTCAGGAACCAACTGCCCATCTGAATGCCGGGTGTGCATATGGAAGTTATAACTGCGCGGGCAGCTTTCCGCGCTGAGCGAAGCAAACACCTTTCTGAGCGCCACCGCATCTTGCGCGGCTGGTATGTCTACAATCGAACCGGGAGCAAGATTAACAGCCATAAATCGCCTCAAACATTACTGGCAGTTACGGGACTATATCTAATGTAATGTACAGCTTAAAAAAACGTTTCAGTAATTGACACTTAAGCTATTGAGTATAACTGATGTCATTGATTAACTGCGCCGACAAAAGTGGCACAGAGGGGATTTCAGCAAAATCACAATCAATGGTAGATTGCATACACAATCCCCCTAGTTGCATTGATGTGTGAGTTCCCCGCCCGTGCGAGTGCTTCGGTGAGCGAGTTGCGAACATCCAGCGCAACCCCCCGAAGTCTCTGCGATCGCCTAGTTGATGTCGCCCTCCCGCAATCGGCTTCGCAGTGGCAAATCGGCTGATTCTGGTTGAGTTCTTTGAAAACGTGAATGATTTCTAGTCCGAATAACAACGGGTTTTCCCAACAGTTAGATGCGATTAGGCAACGCATTGCCATAATTCGCGATCGCTTAGTCGTGCAGTCAAATTTAAGTTTGGCTCCTGAAATTAACCAGGAGTTCCAGTCCGCGCTAGATGTACTTCAAAGCGCTCAGGCTGTCATTTATCAAGCAGAAACGAGTCCAGAAGTCGAACGGCTTCGCGCTTCAGTTCGCGAGAAAGATATTTTGCTGCGAGAGATTCATCATCGGGTGAAGAATAATTTGCAAGTGGTGTCGAGTTTGCTCGATCTGCAAGCAATGCGGACTCAAGATTCAACTGTGCAAGCGATTTTACGCAGTAATCAGAGTCGGGTTAGCTCGATCGCACTTGTGCATGAGCGCCTTTCACAATCGAATCATGCCACTCAGATTGAGTTGGGTGAGTATCTTCAAAATTTGGCGGCAATTCTTGTGAGAACTTATGCGATCGAGCCAGATCGCGTCACCTTTCGCACTGAAATTAGCGGAGCAGTAGAACTCTCCTCAAATCAAGCTGTTCCGGTTGGGCTGATTTTGAATGAACTAGTTTTGAATGCGTTGAAGCATGGCTTAGCAGGGAGCGCGGGCGAAATTACGGTTTCCCTGAGAATTACGGGTTCTCAGATTGTCCTGATTGTCAGTGATAGCGGCGAGCGGTTTCCGACTGATTTTGATGCGATATCGCCACGATCGCTCGGCTTTCAGTTGATCAATTCGCTCGTCCAGCAAATCAATGGCATTCTAAGCATTAGCCGTATTCCGAATACGATGATTTCAGTTCGGTTTAATGTCAGTAATTGGGGGACTGATTGACGCACAAATTTTCGGTCATCGCCTTGTTTTAATGAACTTCTTGCAGAATATTAAAATCTATGGATTCTCTACTGGGTTCGATGGATTCTCAAATCGTGGTATCCGTTGCGGCAATTGCGATCGCGTTTTTGGTCGTGAGATTGGTTTTGAGAATGTTCCAGGTTGGAACAGGGTTGATTCTCACGATCGTTGCGATCGTGCTTGTCTTGCAATATGGATTTGGCATTAGCCCAAAAGCAATCTGGTTGGAGATGAGTCATCTGCCGCAGGAGCTAGCGCAATTCGTCAAGAATTTTAATGCTTAGCCAGAGTTCAACGTTAAAGTTCTAATAATACTGACGAGAGACAATGGCTCGATCGGTTTTGCGACATGAATTTGAAATCCTGCTGCGATCGCTTGGTGTCGGTCTTCTTGGCGAGCAAATGCGGTTAAAGCGACCGCCGGAACATTTCCACCTTGATCACGAGGCAGCGATCGCACTTTTTCAATGAATTCATATCCATCTTCGTTCGGCATTCCAATATCACTGACCACCACATCTGGCTTAAATTGCATCATCTGTTGCAGACCTTCGCTCGAAGATGCCGCAGAAACCGTCTTTGCCCCAAAAAGCTCCAACGTTGCAACCAAAAAATCGCGCGTATCTAGCTCATCATCAACCACCAAAACCCGCATTCCTTCTAGAGAAGAATTGTCAGAACTCAACTGGTTTATCTCCAACAGATGTTCTTGAATTTGAGCATTTTCCAGCAGAGGCAACTCAACCATAAATGTTGTCCCTTTTCCCTCTCCCTGACTTTCAACTCGAACTCTGCCCCCGTGCATCTCGACAAGGTTATGAACGATCGCTAATCCCAGTCCTAATCCAGCCGTCGTTCGAGTTGTCGCGTTTTCTGCTTGGCGAAATCGATCGAAGACATAAGGTAAGAAGTCTGGGCGGATTCCTTTTCCTGTATCAATCACGCGAACCTGAATCTGAGTCCCAACCTGAATGAGTTCAATTCCGACTCGTCCCCCTTCAGGGGTAAACTTCACGGCATTTGAGAGTAGATTCCAGACCACTTGCTGAAGTCGATCGAGATCTCCCGTTACGAATGCGGTTGAGGTATGATGGAGAAAGTCGATTTGAATGTGTTTAATGTCTGCACTCGGTCGCACCGTATCGATCGCAGATTCGATCACCTGGATCAAATTCACAGGAGCCAGTGTCAGACGAACTTTGCCGCGAATAATCCGAGAGATATCGAGTAGATCTTCGATAAGCTGCGTTTGGGCTTCTGCATTGCGCTCGATCACCTGCACTGCTTTTGCGCGCATCGCTTCATTCAGGCGACCTGCTTTGAGCAATTTTGACCAGCCGAGCATTGCATTCAGGGGAGATCGCAGTTCGTGAGACACGATCGCTAAAAATTCATCTTTCATGCGGCTGGCAGCTTCAGCTTCAGACCGAGCGTATTGTTCCGCAGCATAGGCTTGCTCTGCTCGTTGTTCTGCACATTTGCAAGGATGGATATCGGTAATCGTTGCGACCCATTGCTCAACTTCTCCAGTTGCATCGATCACGGGAATACAGTGATTAATGTGCCAGCGATATTCGCCATCTGCCCGACGGAAGCGAAATTCGATGATGCAAGGTGTGCGATCGCGCAGGGCAATTTGCCATTGTGTCTGACACCATTCTTGATCGTCAGGATGTATGACTGCTTGCCAATTTTGACTTGCATCGGAATAGGTCATGCCGCAGTATTCAGACCAGCGATCGTTCACAAACTGAAATTCACCCTTGCCATTGGCAACCCAAATGATTTGATAGATCGAATTTGCGAGCAGTTTGTATTGACGTTCGCTTTCTCGTAGCAAAATTTCAGATTGCTTTTTGTCTGTAATGTCTTGATTGGTTCCGATCAATCGTTCAGGATTGCCCTGACTATCGAGAAATAATTCGCTTTGTGTCCTCAACCAGCGGATAGTGCCATCAGGATAAATGATTCGCACATCTTGAATGTAGCCCCGTTTTTCTTGCAGCGCTTCGCTCACGCAGTGTTGGACTGCATTGCGATCGTCCGGATGAACGCAATCTAAAAATGCCTCATAAGTTCCCGCAAAACTTCCTTTTGCTAGACCAAAAAGCTTTTCATTGTCTCCTGCCCAGGTGACGCGATCGTGCTTGACCTCCCAGTCCCAAATCCCCATATGAGAAGCATTTAAGGCTAAGTGCAAGCGGTTCTCGTTGTCGCGTAATTGCGCTTCGGTGCATTTGAGTTGAGTAATATCCAAGAAAGCTGCGATCGCGCCTTTAATCACATTCTCATCGTCGCGAATTGGGGATGAATAAGCCAGCAAATGACGAGATTGACCCTCCGGTGGCTGAATTTCAATTTCTACATCTCGGACATCAATGCCTAGCCGCGCCGAAATTTGCATCGGCAAATCGTCAGCCAGAAGTTTCTGTCCATTTTGAAGAACACAAAACGATGGCTGTTCTTCAGCAGGCGCACTCTTTGAGATGTTGTGACCTGGACTTACTCCTAAAACCTGGCGCAGATAGGCGTTGTGCTGCATCTGGGCACAACTGGGATCAGATGCGATGGCAATTCCAACAGGCATGATCTCAATTAAGGCTTGCAAATGAGCAATTTGCTCGCTCAGTTCTTGATTGAGATGTTGAAGGTCTGCATTTGCTTGAATCAGTGCAGTCCGGTCTGCAAGTAAACTGACCTCTGCTTCAGGCTGTGCGTCGTCGGAAGAGTGCCGATGGTGCATTGTGGTGTGAATGATCGAGGTAGGCTAAATAATTTTTAGTAACAACAAGCGTCACCCAAGCCTTGCTGAACTTATCAGGAAGATCATCGAGCGGCATATTGTTAGCGCCCTAAAAAATCCTAGCTTATTCAATCGCCTTCCGGCATGAATTTTGGGAAAGATCACGCCCAATCGTCATCGTCCCAAACGTCCGACGTAGACGATCTCTGAGGTTCAGGGGCTTTGATGTCCGGTTTTTTTGCAGGTTCGACTTCCCAATCGTCCCAAGGATCAGGATCAGCAGAAGGTGGGGTATAGGGCGCAGTTTCTTCGAGGGCAATTTCTTCGACAAATTCGTAGGTTTGTTCAGCCACCGATCGCGCTTTTTCTTTTAATTGTCGCGCTTTTTCGCGGGCGAGTTCAGCGAGAGATTTTACTTCTTGGGTGACTTGCGATCGTTCTTCTTTCAGCCGATCTTTGACTTTGGAAAACTTCTCCTGCACGCCGCCTCGGTACACCGCAAAGGAGGTCACCGACTCCTGAGGCACAAGCACGCGCTGATTGCCAAATCTTAGAATATAGTTTGGCGGCAGAAGGTAAACGCTTCCGACAATCCCACCCCAGCCATCTGAGACATATAGATAATGTTGAATCTCGCCTGTTTCTAAATCAAATAAATAGTCAATGATCTTACCGACTTGATCGCCGCGATCTGTCCAAACTTCCGAACCGACTAGCGATTCGAGCTTTTTCACCTTCTCCGCATCGGTTTCGACAGGGGCTGAATTGACCAAAACACCATTACTGCCGATCGACGCTAGCTGATCGAGATTAAACGCAGTTTTCTTACTGCCGAGCCAGCCTGATTTACAGATAAATCCCAAAACCCGGTTCACTTTAGGATACATCCACAGCACTTCGACCTGTCCTAGCTCTTGCATCGAATCACGATCGAGGACAGTCTGATTCAACATCTCACTTTGCCGAACGATCTCCGCCATACCTTGCCAAAATACTGCTATTTCTTAGAGTTTATCTCGCAAATGCCAAAAATGTCGCTTGACATAATCGTGTTACATTTTGCATACTAGATAACTGGTCATTAATTCATGCTCGGATCAGGTTTTTCTCAACTGCGGTGCGAAATCGCGACCTGTACGGCGCTTATCAGGATAAACTCATGGCTCACGCAATTATCGAGATCGCAGGACAGCAAATTCGGGTTGAACCGAGTCGTTTTTATGATGTGAACCGTCTCGTTGGAGATGTAGACTCGCAACTCGAAATCGATCGTGTTTTGTATGTCAACGACGCAGGCGAGGTTAGCATCGGTGCGCCCGTTGTGGAAGGGGCAACCGTTCAGGCAACGATTTTGCGTCACATGCGCGGACGCAAGGTACTCGTCTACAAGATGAAACCGAAGAAGAAAACCCGCAAAAAACGCGGTCACCGTCAAGAACTGACTCGCATCCTGATCGATTCGATCAGTGTTGGCGGGACGGCAATTGATACCAAAGATGCGCCCCGTGGTTAATCTAATCAATACGAGAACGAATTTCAGAGGAAATCATGGCTCATAAGAAAGGCACAGGTAGTACAAGAAACGGACGCGATTCTAATGCTCAGCGTTTGGGCGTGAAGCGTTACGGCGGGCAGCAGGTTTTAGCAGGTAACATCTTGGTTCGTCAGCGCGGCACCAAGGTTCATCCGGGCAATAATGTGGGACGGGGCAGCGATGATACTCTGTTTGCGCTGATTGCGGGTGAAGTCAAGTTTGAGCGTATGGGTAAGAGCCGTCAGAAAGTCAGTGTTTACCCGGCTGCGGGATGTTCGGCTTAAGTCGAATTTGAAAGATTGAAAGCCGCTCACGATTTGGGCGGCTTTTTTGATCAGCTAGTGTTGAAGAAATTGCCAAATCATTGGTTACTCGTCAAGCCAAGACGAAACATCAATTAACTCCCCCTCCACTTCGTCTTAGGCGGTTCCGTCTGTGCTAGGAGCTTTCCTTGTGAAATCACAGACTGCACGGTTGCACGTCGGCGAATCGCATCATATCGATCGATCGCATCTAGGACAATCAAATTTGCAGGCTTGCCCACTTCAACTCCATACTCATTCAAATTCAGCGTCTTTGCTCCATTCCAAGTCACCATATCAAAGCACGCATTCATCTCATCTCGCCCCGTCATCTGGCAGACATGAATCGCCATCGAAGCAACATCTAGCATATTGCCCGTTCCCAGAGAGTACCAGGGATCTTGCACACAGTCATGTCCCAGACTCACATTCATGCCTTGCTGCCAGAGTTCCTTGACTCGCGTTACGCCGCGCCGTTTTGGATAAGTATCGGTTCGACCTTGCAGCGTAATATTGATCAACGGATTCGCAATGAAATTGAGCTGCGTGCGTTTGAGAAAGCCAAGCAACTTCAACGCATAAGCATTGTTGTAAGAGCCAAAAGCAGTCGTATGACTTGCCGTAACTCTAGAACCCATTTCAGACCGAATCGCACAAGCTGCGACAACTTCTAGAAATCGAGATTGATCATCATCAATCTCGTCACAGTGAATATCAATTAAGCGATCGTACTTCTGCGCCAATTCAAAAATCCGATGCACCGATCGCACCCCATCCTCGCGCGTCAGTTCGTAGTGCGGAATCCCTCCGACCACATCTGCCCCCAATTTCATCGCTTCTTCCATCAAGGCATCGTTCTTTGCCCCGCCATAGATGCCATCCTGGGGAAAAGCAACTACTTGCAAGGTGATCCAATCTTTAACCGCTTCGCGAACTTCGAGCAAAGCTTTAAGCGCGGTTAAGCTTGCCTCACTGACATCCGCGTGACTCCGCACAAAAAGAACCCCCTGCATCGCTTGCTGTTTCAGCGTCTCGATCGCTCTTTGTTTCACGTCTTCGAGAGAGAGATTTTGCTTGCGCTCTCTCCAGATTTCGATGCCCTCGAAAAGTGTGCCGCTTTGGTTCCAACGAGGCTCACCTGCGGTTAGGGCAGAGTCTAAGTGAATGTGCGATTCTACAAACGGAGGGCTAACTAGTCGCGCTTGGATTTCTAGTTCTAGTTCTGCCGTTGCATCTAGGTGAGGGGCAATCTCAACAATCTCACCTGAGTGAATTGCAACATCCACTAACTCACAAACATTGCTCGATTGAAGTAACTGACATTGACGAAGCAGAAGGTCAAAATGTGACATAGCATCGCAGAAAATCTTGATCTGCTCAACTCTAGCGGATTTAGATTCACGCGATCGGTGTTTAATCTTGCAAAACTGTTAGCGGGTTCAATCTCTCTGTGCGTTCCCAAATCAAGTGGCTAACAATTTGGGAAAATCTAACACGCTTGATCCATCAAAGGTTCGATCCAGGGTTGAAATTGATCTCGTCGGAAGATTTGGGCACGTCGATGAGAATCAAATCGCACGAGGCTTGGAAGTCCGTATTGTCGAATGCAATCTTTAATCCAGGAGGCAACTCCAAGGTTCGCTTCAGCAGACATCTCAGCCTGAAAGAATCCGTACATTAACACCAACTGACTATGAGAGAAGAGCGGGGCATCTTGCTCAATTAACCGAGTCAGCATGGTATTCGGAGCGTCTTCGCGGAATCGAGAATTGGAACGATGTTCTTTTTGATGAGCCGTTTCACGTTGTTTCCGTACATGGTTATGAGGCATAAAACTCCTTACGATCGAATATAAAAAATCGCCAATCGACTCCCCCTAGTCAGAAACCAGTTGCGGGAATAAGTCAGTCGGCAAGGTGGTAGATGCAATTTCGTCAAGATGTAAAGCTTTCTAACTCGATAGTATTAGCTTTTATAAAAAACCGCAATTGTTTACGGATTCATATCTCAAATTTGTAATCTTTGACACCAAACTGTGCTATTTCAGTAGGTGAGGAGAACTGTTAAAACATTCTGAACAGGTTTGTTCTGGACAAAGCTTGCCAAGAGATCTGGTAAGTTAACTTGTGAGTCTTATTAGCCATACCGTAAACATGACTGTCGAATTTAGGGCAGGTCTAGAGGGCATTCCTGCAACTCAGTCCAGCATTAGCTTTGTAGATGGGCAGAAAGGGATTCTGGAGTATCGCGGCATTCCGATTCAGGATCTGGCGATGCAGGAGCAGAATACCTTCTTAGAAACTGCCTATCTTCTGATTTGGAACGAATTGCCAAACCGCGAGATTTTGGCAGAGTTTGAGCATGAGATTCAGTCCCATCGGCGTTTGAAATATCGGATTCGGGACATGATGAAATGTTTTCCTGAATCTGGGCATCCCATGGATGCGCTGCAAGCTTGCGCTGCGGCTCTCGGCTTGTTCTACTCGAAACGGGCACTCGATGATCCGACTTACATTCGTGAGGCGGTTGTCAGAATTTTAGCGAAGATTCCGACGATGGTTGCGGCATTTCAATTGATGCGAAAAGGGAACGATCCGGTTCAACCTCGCGATGATTTGGGGTATGCCGCAAACTTTCTTTACATGCTCAATGAAAAAGAGCCAGATCCGATCGCGGCTCGAATTTTTGATATCAGCCTGACGCTTCATGCGGAGCATACGATCAATGCTTCGACGTTTTCAGCGATGGTGACGGCTTCGACCCTGACTGACCCTTATGCAGTGATTGCTTCAGCCGTGGGGACGCTGGCAGGTCCTTTACATGGAGGAGCCAGCGAAGAAGTAATTCTGATGCTCGAAGAGATTGGATCGGTTGAGAATGTGCGTCCATTTTTAGACGATCGATTAGAGCGCAAGGATCGAATTATGGGATTCGGTCATCGTGTTTATAAAGTCAAAGATCCGAGAGCGATTATCCTGCAACAGCTTGCTGAGAAACTGTTCGACAAGTTTGGTCAAGATAAGTATTACGATATTGCAGTCGAATTAGAGAAAGTCGTCGAGGAAAAATTGGGACATAAAGGGATTTATCCGAATGTCGATTTTTATTCTGGACTGGTGTATCGAAAGTTGGGAATTCCGACGGATTTATTTACGCCTGTATTCGCGATTTCGCGGGCAGCAGGCTGGTTGGCACACTGGAAAGAACAGCTTGCCGAAAACCGGATCTTCCGTCCCACACAGATTTACACGGGTTTGCATGGGCAGCCTTACTCACAAATCGAGAAACGAGGATAAAGAGTCTGAGATTTCAGTGAAGGGTTAGACCCCTCTTGCAGATTCCTGAATCCCTTGCAACTATAACAACGTGACGATTTTCAGGAACTCCAGCCCTCAGGAATCTTGCTTCTGAGGGTTTCTTTAATTTTAAATCGGTTCGCTCTGAATCTCTCATTAGAGATAAATTCCTAGGCGATATAGAGAATTGGCAAGCTTTACCGCTAGAACCATTCAATTCATTCAATCTGCTTCATTAGATACTTTGATGACTCAAATCGGCAGAAATTCAGTATTTGGATAAGTTTCGCCACCAGTCAGACCGCTATACTGAAAGACGTTGAGAGCATCTACAAATCTTTATGCCATGAAGATGTAATCCTCTTAACTCTGCCTTCTTACTGCGTTGGGAACCATGAACCCAGGAATTGACCTTCAAGGAACCTTTATTGAAACTGTGCAGAGCCTTGGCATCCCCGCCGGGGCAGCAAAAGCCCTCTGGATGCCATTGCCGATGCTGATCATGCTGGTTGCAGCGACGGTCAGTGTGTTAACTGCTGTCTGGCTAGAGCGAAAAATTTCGGCTGCCGCTCAACAGCGGATTGGTCCCGAATATATGGGAGCGCTCGGCATCCTCGCCCCACTTGCGGACGGCTTGAAACTGGTATTAAAAGAAGATGTGGTTCCCGCCAAAGCAGATAAGCTGCTGTTTACGTTGGGACCTGCGATCGTCGTGATTCCCGTCTTTTTGTCCTATCTGATTCTTCCGTTTGGACAAAATCTGCAAATCACGGATGTCAGCTTAGGTATCTTTCTGTGGATTGCTTTATCTAGCGTGGTTCCGATCGGGCTTTTGATGTCGGGCTATGCCTCGAATAACAAATATTCGCTCTTGGGCGGACTGCGGGCTGCGGCTCAGTCGATTAGTTATGAGTTGCCGTTGGCGTTGTCGGTTTTAGCGATCGTCATGATGTCGAACTCGCTTAGCACCGTCGATATTGTGAATCAGCAAGCGGGCTACGGTATTCTCGGCTGGAATATTTGGCGGCAACCCGTCGGGTTCATTATTTTCTGGATTTCTGCTTTGGCAGAATGTGAGCGGATTCCTTTTGACTTACCAGAGGCAGAAGAAGAACTCGTCGCAGGCTATCAGACTGAATATTCAGGCATGAAGTTTGCCCTGTTCTATCTGGGGTCTTATGTGAACCTGACGCTTTCAGCACTTCTGTTTGCGGTGCTTTACCTGGGCGGTTGGGAATTTCCAGTTTCGTTGGGTGTGATCTCTGGGCTGATTGGCGTTCCTGAGACGACCCCTTGGTTGCAGTTAATTTTTGCAACGATCGGGATCGGAATGACACTATTGAAAGCCTATTTCTTGATCTTCCTGGCAATCTTGATGCGTTGGACTGTGCCCCGTGTGCGGATTGACCAACTTCTCGATCTTGGCTGGAAATTCTTACTTCCCGTGTCGCTTGTGAACTTGCTCGTCACCGCAGGTTTGAAGCTAGCATTTCCTGTCGCGTTTGGCGGCTAATCTTCTTGAACTGGAGAACACCTCTCATGATGAAATTCCTCAAGCAAGTCGGTGATTACACGAAAGAGGCGATCCAAGCGGGCAAATACATTGGTCAAGGCTTGTCTGTGACCTTTGATCATATGCGCCGCCGCCCGATCACTGTTCAATATCCTTACGAAAAGCTGATTCTTTCTGAGCGTTTTCGGGGACGGATTCACTTTGAATTTGACAAGTGTATTTCTTGTGAAGTTTGTGTCCGCGTTTGTCCGATTAACCTGCCTGTGGTCGATTGGGAATTCAACAAGGAAACGAAGAAGAAGAAACTCAATCACTACAGTATTGATTTTGGGGTCTGTATTTTTTGCGGCAACTGTGTGGAGTATTGCCCCACGAACTGTTTGTCCATGACAGAAGAGTACGAACTGTCTACCTACGATCGACATGAGCTTAACTACGACAGTGTGGCGTTAGGTCGTTTGCCTTACAAGGTGACGGACGATCCGATGGTGACTCCGCTGCGCGAGTTTGCTTACTTGCCGAAGGGCGCGATCGATCCGCATGATTTGCCTGCGGGTTCGCGTCGTTCAGGCTTGCGTCCTGAAGAGATTGCTGAACAATCGCAGCAATAAAGTTTGCAGCTTGGTATTTAGGGAGAGAGACCGTGAATTTAGCGGAAGGTGTTCAAATTGTATCGTTTGCGATCCTGGCAGCCATGATGCTTGGATCTGCGATCGGGGTTGTTTTGCTTGAAAATGTTGTCTATTCTGCCTTTCTTCTGGGCGGCGTATTTATCAGCATTGCTGGGCTGTATTTGTTATTGAATGCAGATTTTGTAGCTGCGGCGCAAGTTCTGATTTATGTCGGAGCGGTGAACGTCTTGATTTTGTTCGCGATTATGTTGGTGAACAAGCGCGAGGCATTTAAGCCGATCGCAAAGTCTTGGATTCGTCGAGCAGCGACTGCCCTGGTTTGTGCTGGGATTTTTGCGCTATTGAGTGCGATGGTCTTAACGACTCCCTGGGCAATCTCGACAGCGGTTCCTGTAGAAAGCTCAATTATCACGATCGGGCTACATTTCTTCAGCGATTTCCTCTTGCCGTTTGAATTGGCATCGATTTTGTTGCTGATGGCATTGGTGGGAGCGATCGTACTGGCGCGGCGTGAGTTTCTCCCGGATGAGGATGAGGCAGATACGGCGTTAACGTTGCCGGAGCGTCCGCGTGAGCTAGTTCCTGCTGGACAGAATGACCCTGAAAACTAAGGACTTTGAACGATGCAACTTCAATATTTTTTACTGATTGCAGCCGCGTTGTTCTGCATTGGTGTCTATGGTCTGGTGACGAGCCGAAATGCGGTTCGAGTGCTGATGTCGATCGAGCTAATGCTGAACGCTGTGAATTTGAATTTGATGGCGTTTTCTAACTATCTCGATCCGCAAGAGATCAAGGGTCAGATGTTTACGATTTTTGTGATTACGATCGCGGCTGCGGAAGCGGCGGTGGGTTTAGCGATCGTGCTTGCGATTTATCGAAACCGCGACACGGTGGATATGGAGCAATTCAATTTGCTCAAGTGGTAGATGGTGCTTCAATTTTTTGAACAGAGGTGTGGTAAATCTGCGCCTCTTTTTTGTTTGAATTTGGCAATTACTCTTCCTGTGCCTGAACTTTGTGCGGTTTAGCCAAAAGCTTCTAAGCAGAGTTGGCGGAAGTGATCGCCGCGATGCTCAAAGCTCTGGTATTGGTCGAAGCTGGCGCAGGCAGGCGAGAGCAAGACAACTTTTGCCGAATGCTGTTGAGCAAGGTCTGGCGATCGCGCAATTGCTCGATCCATCGTTTCAACACACTCATAATTTGAGTAGCCAACTTCATCTAACCGCTTGGCAAAAGTAGGAGCCGCTTCTCCAATTAAAAGCACTGCGGCAGCTTTGGATTTGATCACATTGAGCCAAGCTTGATCCTCGCCAATTTTTGGTTCTCCGCCTGCGATGAGAATTGCTGGCGCTTTGACAGCCGAGAGTCCAACTTCTGCCGCATCGTAGTTTGTTGCTTTGCTGTCGTTGATGTAGTCAACCGTCTGATAGGTGCAGATAAATTCTAAGCGGTGTGGAACTCCTGGAAATTCGGCAACCGCTTCGGCGATCGCATCTTTCTCAATCCCTGCAAAGTGTGCCGCTGCAACAGACACCAGCAAATTCTGTAGATTGTGCGCTCCGGGCATTTTTAGCGCATTAGATAGGACAATTTTTTCATCCTGGACAAATACCCAATTGTTTTCGATATACGCACCTAGAGCCGGATTGCCAATTAGTTCAGAGCGTCCCTTTACACTTGTCCAGCAAGCATTCTCCTGAAGGGGATACGCTCGGCTCGTACCAATATTCCGCAGGTAAGGATCATCTCCGTTGAAGATTTGCTGCTTGGTTTGATTCAGTAAGCTTGCTTTGATGTTGTAGTAGTTTTCGAGCGTTTTGTGACGGGCGAGGTGATCGGGAGTAAAGGTCGTCCAGATGCCGATATCAGGTGCGAGTGAAGGAGCCGATTCGATCTGATAGCTACTAATTTCTGCGATTGCCCAGTCGGGCTGTTGAGCGAGCAGGGCAACTTCACAAGCTGCATAGCCGATGTTGCCAAAGGCAGGTGCATGAAGTCCTGCTTTTTGGAAAATTGCGGCAGTTAGAGCAGTTGTAGTGGTTTTGCCGTTGGTTCCTGTGATTGCGATCCAAGGAGCAGAATTTAACGATCGCCAAGCCAGTTCCATTTCACCGATCGTTTCGATATTGAGCGATCGAGCCTTGACTAAACTTGGCACATCCCAGGGCACACCAGGACTGACCACAATCAAATCAGGTCGCGCAGATTCGGGATCGAAGTTGTCCCCTAGACGCACCTCGATCCCTTCTGCGATCAGGTCTTGCTGTTGGGCATGGAGAGATGCAGAAGATCCGCGATCGCTAATGATGACTTGCCAATCTTGACGTTTTAGGAGACGGGCAGCAGCGTTACCAGATCTTCCCAAACCAATTACGTAAGCTTTCGGCATAGTCATGAACCACTTTTTTTTTGCACCCCTTATCGTACTGCGGAACGTTTCAAATGCGCAGCAATTCCAAATTCAAAAAAGCTATGGGGAGCTAGCGGTCTGCGGGATTGGGAAGCCGTAGAGCATAAAATCAATCATGGATTGCCAACTCTCAAAGCAAAAATATTGAGTCAAACTGACAATATCTTGGAAAAACCCTTTCCGAGTCCCGCGCTTTTTGCGAATCTGCTGGTAAGCCTCATCGGCTACCTGCAACACCGTATGAAACAAAAATGCCAGCAAATTCAGCGTCAGTAACCCAGACGCTAAATGCTCTTGTCCATGCCCAAAATTATGCGCTAAGTGATATCCCTTTGTTTTCAGGACATTGTGATTCTCATTTTCTGTTTTCCAACGACTCCTTGGAGGCGTTGCACAGTAGAGAATGATTTAGGTAAACACTGGAATCTGGCGATGCTTGAGATAGTAGATGAGTAACCGCACTGAGGTAGCTAACATCTCGACT
>JALOOO010000228.1 GCA_025454375.1 Leptolyngbya sp. Prado105
AGGTCACGGGATCTTGGCAAATGCAGGTGCAAAATCCGGTTTGCGAACTAACGCCTGATTAAAGTTCGCGATCGCGGTTTCATACTGGCGTTTTTTCCCGGCTTCCATTGCCATTTGGTAGAACAAATCCGCGCTTCCTGCTGAAGTTGGCAAACCGACGGCTCCTTGAATTGCCGCCATCTCAATTTGCGTTCCGGTCAAATCTGCCCCGACTAAATACGATCGAGTCAAATCTGCCCCTTGAATGTTAGCATTCGTTAACTTTGCGCCTGAGAGGTTTGCTCCGCTTAGCGAAGCTCCGGCGAGATTTGCCCCAGTAAGATCTGCGCCTGCGAGATTCGCTTGACTCAGATTTGCGCCTGCGAGATTTGCGCCCGTGAGATTTGCGCCCGCAAGTTGCGCCATCACCAAGCCTGCACTAGTCAACTCACAATTCGCACATTGCTTCGTCGAAAGTAATTGGCGAACGTGATCAATATTTTCAGCCTGAACGGGAAGCACGACTCCAAGTGAGAGCAATGCTGTAAGGGTCAAATTTGTCCGAGTCATAAGAAACCGGGTAGGGTGATCAGGAAAACACTTCATATTACTTTCTGCTTACAGTTGTGGCACGATCGACATTCAGCGCGATCAACATGCGCGAGTATTCCCGATTTTGCTTTCGATATGCCTAAGAAACAAAAATTTCCCTATCTCGTCGGTTCCAAGTGGACGGCTCAGCAAGAAACCTGGGGGTGGCGGCATTTCCAAGTCGTCAACCGCAAAAATCAGGGAGTTTGGGTCTTTGCCGAAATGGTCGCTGCTTGTGATCCAGCCGTCCGATTCTGGATGAACGCCAAATTATTAAAAGATCGATCGCAATGGCAAGCAGGGTGGAAGTCTTTGAACGAGGTTGAAGACGGGTAGGGACGTAATTTCTCATCAATTTTCCCCCTCTACCGCTCCGAAACTCATAGACTTTGCTACAGTGACAACGGCAATATTAATCTCGACTTGTCGTTTCCATGAACGCTCAGACAAAATCGAAACCTGAAAAGCAAAAACCTCCTTTACCTTTGACCCTTGGGGCTGCGGCAGCACTTGTGGGTGGGGGTGCGATCGCATTTTGGGCACTGACTCGACAGCAACAGCTTAGCGTGATGCCAATTGGGGCAAATGCGATTCCTCAAGATGCGCTGATGGTGGTTTCGGTTTCGACCGATGCCGGGAAGTGGCAGCAGTTGCGAGAATTTGGCACGCCGCGATCGCAAGCGGCATTTGACCAGAATTTGGCACAAGCTCGCGATCGCTTCTTAAAAAATCGCGGTCTAGAATACGAACGCGACATCCAGCCCTGGATTGGTAAAGAAGTGACAATGGCATTTTTGCCGCCTCAAGCTGGAGTTAGCGTTCCGGCTCCCGGTCAACCCGCAGTTCCTCCCAATCCTCAGCCGACGGTGATGGTTGTCCCGATTGCAGATGCGCTCAAAGCAAAAGAAACCCTGGAAAAATCCTCGGCAACTCAGGGTGCAAAATGGACAGAACGCGACTACAAGGGTGTGAAAGTTCGAGAAACTCAAGAATCCCCGGCTCAAAGCACATCGATCGCGATTTTAGATACGACACAGGTGCTAGTGGCAAACAATCCGAGCGCGATCGAGCGCGCGATCGATACCGTCAAAGATGGGAAATCACTCGCACAAACTCCTGGCTATGGCGATGCTCTGACTCAGATTAAGGCAGAGAATGCGATCGCGAGATTTTATGTGAATATTCCTGCGGCTGCAAATACCTCTGCTGAGAATTCTAATCGCCCAGTGCCGCCGCAGACCCTCGCGCAGCTTCAGCAGAATCAAGGATTAGCAGCAACCGCAACGCTTGCGAATGATGGCATTCAATTCAAAAGTATTTCCTGGCTAAAACCAGATAGCCAACGCAAATTTAATCCGAGTAATACTGCAAAAACGATTCCAACTCGATTGCCCAGTGAAACGCTGATGATGGCATCAGGTGGGAATTTGCAGCAATTTTGGCAAGATTATACGCAGGGCATTTCATCGAATCCGATTCAGTTTGTCAATCCTGAAGCCTTGCAGCAAGGAATTAGAACCACTGTTGGACTGGATTTGGAGAAAGATCTGCTCAACTGGATGCAGGGAGAGTATTCTTTAGCGCTATTGCCTGCTCCTCAAGGCGCACCTGCGACTTTACCTGCGAGTTTAGTCTTCATGGTGAAGACAAACGATCGACGTGCCGCAGAATCGACCTTGAAAAAGCTCGATGAAGTGATGGCAAGTAAGTATGCTTTTAAGGTAGAAGAGGCGAAAATTGAGGGGCAATCCGTTGTGAATTGGTCACTCTCTGCGGCGAGTGTGAATATTACGCGCGGTTGGCTCGATAGCGATGTGGTGTTTCTGACATTAGGAGCGCCTGTTGCGGGTTCGATTTTACCGAAACCGACGCAAACTTTGGCAGAAAATGAACTCTTCCGCAAGAGTACACAATCTGAGATGAATCCAAATAATGGTCACTTCTTTGTCGATATGGATCGGGTGCTAAAGTTGCAGAACTTTCCGCTGCTCCAGATTCCTGCTACAAATCGAGCAGTGCTTGAAGCGATTAACACGATCGGGGTGACGGCTGCAATGACAAGCGATCGTAGCGCTCGATTTGATGTCTTCGTCGGACTCAAGAAAGGCGACAAACCGCGTGCATTACCTTAGCTGCGTTTCTGCTCCGCCCCAGATTTAAAACCCGGTAATGCGAACTCCTTGAAGGGACTCCCAAATCCAGCTAATGGCTCAGAGTCCGTTCAGGGATTTTGTTCGGGAACTGTGATACTACCGGGTTCGCTGTCGATCTCGTTGCTGTTGTCGCTAATTAGGTAATCACAATCGAAAGCGTTCTACTTTCTCTTTGAAAATAGCTTGCCATCCTGCTTTACGATCGCTCAAGGGTTCAGGTGACTTGTTCCACAAGGTTTCATAGAAAAAGAACGACATGCCAGCATAGCCTTGAGCGCGAACGGCTTTCACCTGACGCTGAATCTCTTCAATGGGACGAGGGGTGCTAGAGAGTCCGCTTAAAATCCCGATCGCAGTTGGAACACTATCCCGAGCCGCTTTTAAGGTTGACCAATTATCGGGGTTACTACGATCGACAAACTTTTGTCCTTCAAAGTAGATTTGCGGAATCACTTCTTCGAGCAATCCAGCCTCTCGCCACTTATGCCAATCTACTAGATGTTCCTCATAGGCAAAGGGTAAATCTAGCGGCGACAGTGAGATCAAAACATTCGGCTTACGAGATTTGACCGTTTGGAAAAGCTGGGTGAGAAACACTTGTAATTTATTCGATCGCCAACGTACCCACTCTGGATCTCGCTCATTACTAGGAGGAGCTTTTCCATTGTGTTCTTGCTTGTAGAGATTTACTGTAAAGTTATCGTAGCCATAGGCAACGGGTAAACCAAAATGATCGTCGAACTGAATCCCATCGACATCATATTTCTCAACCACTTCAGCAACAAGAGTGAGAATGTATTGTTGAACTTCTGGCTTTAATGGATTAAACCAGACTGGAATCTGTACGCCATCGAGTGCAGAAGCTTTGAAATCGACGGTTCCATCTCGCTTCTGTGTCCACCAATCTTTGTGCTTTTGAGCCAGTTCCGAATCCTTTGGAGCCATGAAGCCAAACTCAAACCACGGAATCACTGTCATGTCTTTTGAGTGAGCTTCGGCAATCATTTCTTGCAGCATATCTCGATCGCGTAATCCTGCGGCAACAGGACGCGGATCGATCGCGAATCCAATCTCTTGCTTCATCACATTGCTAGGGTACAGGGTGTAACCCCAGTTCAGAACCGTCGGATAAAGCGTGTTAAAGTTCAATCGTGCTAGTTCATTCACTGCATTGCTCAGACGCTCTTTATCAAATAAGACATCACTATCAATGTTTGTAAGCCATACGCCTCGAATCTCTCTTGCTTGAGTCTCTGGCTTCGGAATAAATTGGCTACGAATTAAGCCTTGAGTATCCGGCAATGCCTGACAGAGAAAAGCTGCAATTTCACCCCGTTGAGCCGTTCGGTTTGGGTTTAAGCGTCGAGTAATGGGATAGTTAACCGTAATTTGCTTTTCAGTTGTAGCCGCGATCGCGCTTTGTGCAAAATTTGGAATCGTTCGCACATCAACAAATGCTTGATTAGCAAGTTCAATATCATTTGTGGGTTTGAGTTTTAATCCACTTGCTAATGCAGTTAAAGCTTGCGCTCTGGGAATTTCGAGATTTGGTCTGAAAGTGCCATCCTGAAAGCCTGAAAAGAACTCTGATCGATAAGCTTTCTGAATTACGTCTCTCGCCCAGAAATCTGCGGGCACATCTCGAAATTGCATCGTAGGGCGACTCAGCGCGGTTTGAGGAAATGCTTTGACTACCATTGCGGCAAATTGGGCGCGGGAGCGTCAAATCTTCTTTCTCTGCCCAATCTTGTAGCAATCGATAAAACGTTTGTCTGTCCTCATTTTTCAAAACGGCTACTTGATCCGCCGTTTCAATCACATAAGGATAACCGCCCCCAATAATCACCTCAGCCCGCACCCAGTCGAGAATCTGATCCTGCCGACCTTCCTCATAAATCCACAATGGCAACTCAATCCGAACCGGATAACTCTGGCGATTCGTTTTCAAATAAGTAAAAGCTAAGCGATCGCGATGTTCTTGATATAGGTCTAAGACTCCGGAGCGTTGAGATAGAAAAATTGGAGTGCGATCGCCCCACTGCATTTGGTTTTTAGCTCGATTGAGCAATTGAGCATCATGAATCGTTTTACTTTCAGGTAGCCGAGCTAATCGCTGAATCATGTCTGTCAAATCACGCGCACCCGAAGTATCAATGTATCCAATCACAGGCACGCGATAATCTTCACTCGCTCGCAGGACATTGAGAATACATCTGAGATAAAAACTGCGCGTCTCTTCATCAAATGCTTCTGAAAATGTGGCAATCAAAGATCCATCAAAAAAAGCGAGACAATCTTGTTGTCCAGCATGGTCTTCCATGTATTGAACAATTCGATCGCATTCCATTTCAAACCGACGCAAATTCACCCGTCGATCGGCAAGATCCCCGCGTCCAACTTTTAGATCATTGGGCGTTAGCACATCTAATTCAATATCTTTGTGGTACTCGCCGGATGGAAGGTGAAAGTTCTCGTACCACCCGATTTGTACCAGCGCAACAGGGATTGAGAAATCTTTACTGGGGTAAATCTGCGAACCATCGACAGAAAAAGTCGAAACTCCAGTCATTCGATCGCGCACCCATGCCAGACTTTCTTCGCGATTTTGCCAGGAGAGTCCTGCGTGCATGATCCATTCTGGAAACATTCCCAACGGTTCTAAGGGTCTAGCTCCACAATCTTTGATGGGTTCTAATGTCTTGGATAAGGCTGAATCAGATTGCTGTGAGAGTTGAATTAATGCAGTTCCATACTGCTGTAAAGCTTGCAGTGCAGTGCGATCGAACAGCGCAAACTCTTCGCGTTTACGATCGAGTAGATTGAGAATTTCAGACGGTTTGGTTGGCATAGGGAGATACCACTTGGTATCTAGGTACTATATCAGACCTTTTGTAAACGATCGACGTTCAGGATAGAAGCTGTCCTAAACGCCCTTAGTTGAACTCCTTTAGGATTATCGATCGAGTAAAACTCCGCGTAGACCTGCCGCGTTTGCTGCCTCGTAATCCTCTCGTTTACTATCGCCAATATGCCAAGCATTCTCAGGTTTGCAATCATGCTTCTCAAGCGCGATCGCAAAAATTTTTGGGTCAGGTTTTGCGACACCGACTTCGGTTGAAATTGTAATTGACTCAAAAAAATCTTCCAGATTCAAAGCTTTCAACACTTTGTACAACCGCGAATCAAAATTAGACAAAACGCCCAGTGGAATGTTCAGTCTGCGCAATTTCTCTAAAGTTGGAATTGTATCTGGATAAATAAACCAGGGCTTCGCCGTCTCAAAATGATAGTAAAGATCCGCAAAAAAATCAGAAAAGTCTGCAAACTGATCTAAAACTCCAACTCGATCGAACGTTTGCTGCGCGATCGTATTCCACCATTGCTGCTCAAGCTGTGGAATCTCTAAGATATCAACTCCTGGAAACGTACAAGGCGGAGAGGCTTTGAAACTCTCATAAAAGGCGAGATCGAGCGACGCTGCATCCACCTCTACACCATGTTTTTGGGAAATTTCTCGATACACTTGACCGACACTTCCCCGCACCCCAAACAATGTACCAACGGCATCAAAAAACACCACATGGGGACGTTTCATATGACTAAAATCCCGATTTCAACTAGGAACAGAACACACAGATTTCTATTATTCACCCAATTGCGCGATCGCGGAAACGATTGGGCGAGTCATCCAGTTGAATCCTACTCGGAGTTGATGCTTTAAAGTGGGCATTCGATTCAAATACGCCAAACGTCGCACTAAATTTGCCGCGGAACCTTCGAGTTGAATTCCAAGTCCGGTCAAAGTGGCATCGTGAATTCCTAAGGTCATCATTTCACCGAGATACTGATAGCGAAATGGCAATAAAGGTCGATCGCTCAGCGATGCCCAAAGATTCCATCCCGTATAGTCGGATTGCTGGAATGCTGCTTGTGCCGTGGACGGAACCTGCTGCCCCTCTGCATCTTTGCAGTCTGCTAAGTCCCCGATCGCGAAAATTTCAGGATGATCGACGACTTGTAAGGTTGGAGTCACAATAATCTGACCGCGTGCGTTTTGCTTCAGCGGCAAATTCTGAATCACTTCATTGGTGCGAGTGCCAATCGTCCAGAGAACGAGATCGACCGGGATCGTATCAACTGCGCCTTTATATAGCAGAGAGATACTGTCTGCTGAAATCGATTCGACGGATGTTTCTAAATCTGTCCAAACGCCTCGCTCTTCCAAGGCTTTCGTCGCTGCATCGCGGTTATGACTCGAAGACGATCGCAAAATCTGATCCGTCATTTCGATGATCCGAACTCGAGCGCGATCGCCCAATTTATCTGCTAACTTACAGGCGAGTTCTACGCCGCTATAGCCCGCCCCAACGATCGCGACGCGAATCTTGTCCGCATCCGATGACTCCAATTGCCGCAAGCGATCTTCGAGCCGATACGCATCTGCGATCGTTCTAAATGGGATTGCGAAGTCTTGCGCTCCTGGAACTTTATCCAGCGGAGTTTCGCCACCCATTGCTAGAACTAAGCGATCGTAGTCGAGCATTCCGCCGTCTTGTAGTCGGACTTGTTTTGTCTCGACATTGATTTCTGCAACAGCCGTTTGACGAAATCGGATCGAAGTCCCTTGCAGCAATTCTCCATAAGGCGGGGCAACTTCCCAGGATTGCATTTCTCCTGTGACTAATTCGTAGAGTAAGGGAGAAAAGACGAAGCGATCGCGGGCATCGACGAGCGTGATTTCTGGTTGTGCGTCTCTTCCCCAGGGGAGATTGCTCAGCCGGAGCGCAGTGTATAAGCCTCCGAAGCCACCACCGAGAATGCAGATTTTTGCAGGATTCTGAGACATAAGACAACGCGGGGAAAGGGCAAATTGAGCGTTGAGCAAAGCCGACACGCCTCAATCTATTCTAAGTTCCGATTCTCAATTCTGGAATCACAGCATCCCCGATCGCAGAAATTTCTACCCTTCGTCCAGTATCTTGATAGCTCAGAAGAATCTCTAGATAAGACTCTGGCTTGAACTGAAGTCGCTCTGACCACTCGATCGCACAAATTCCTGGTTCGACTTCAACTCCATCCCAATAAATTTCGGGATAGAGCGTTGCGGTCTGCTCTGGCTCTAATCGATACAGATCAAAGTGATAGAGCGGAATCCGCCCGGTTAAATACTCGTTGATCAGCGTAAACGTAGGCGACTCGATCGAGTCTCGAATCCCCAATCCTTCGCCAATTCCCTGCACGAGAGAAGTCTTGCCACTGCCCAAATCCCCTTGCAGCAGCAACACTGTGCCCGCAGGCAAAACTCGACCGAGTTGAATGCCGAGCGATCGCGTTTCGCTCGCGTCTTTGAGTTCAATGCTCATGCCTAGCGCATCCGTCGTTCTGACCATCGATAAATCACTCGTGCTAAGCGCCGCGAATCATGTCGCACATAGCCCGTCTCTTCGTCTTCGATCATAATATTCGCTCGGATCACTTGCCGACCTAATTGGATCACCGCATCTGCATCGAGATCGACCGGATGAGACTGTTCTTGAGCATATCGAATCAAGGCTTTGGCAGAAGGAGGGGCTTTCTGTACCAAAACAGCATCAAATAAGCGCTGCCCACAGGCGCGATCGATGGCTCGAATATGATCTGCTACCGAATAGCCGTCTGTCTCACCGGGCTGCGTCATAATATTGCAAATGTAAATGCAGGGGACTTCTCGCGCCGCGATCGCTTCTGCGATTTCTGGTACGAGCAAGTTGGGAATTACGCTGGTATAAAGGCTTCCAGGTCCAATGACGATATAGTTCGCTTCATCGATCGCATCTAACGCCTTGGGTAATGCAGGCGGATCGGCGGGCGTGCAGCCCATGCGGACAATTTTTCCCCTTGCTTCTGTAATATTCGATTCGCCTTCGATATAGCGCCCATCGGCAAGTTCTGCCCAGAGTTTGACATCGCTCAAGGTGGCGGGTAAGACCTGTCCGCGAATTGCTAAAACTTTAGAACTCGCCGCGATCGCCCGTTCAAAATCGCCTGTGATATCACTCAAAACGGTTAAAAACAAATTCCCAAAACTGTGTCCCACCAAGCCGTCACCTGCTTTAAATCGGTATTGAAACAATTCGGTTAAAAGTTTTTCTTCATCTGCTAAAGCCGCAATACAGTTGCGAATATCTCCCGGCGGCAAGACCCCAATTTCTCGTCTCAATCGCCCCGACGATCCGCCATCATCCGCGACGGTGACGATCGCAGTGATATTGGCGCTGACAGATTTTAAGCCTCGCAGCAGCGTCGATAATCCGGTTCCACCGCCAATGGTCACCACCTTTGCGCCTCGGTTTAGCTTTCGGTGATTAATAATCACATCGACTAATTCTTCATCTCGATCGCTCATCAGCACTTCGCTAATCGAGCCGACCGTGCGCTTTTGTCCCCACAGCACCAGCAAAAACCCTAAAATCAGCACCAGTGGACCACTGACATAATTCGGAATCATGCGAGTCAGCAGTTCTAGCAGATCGCCAAAAAACTGCATAATGTGGAACACCGGAGTCCGCCTGCTCCAGATTCCGACGCCCAACATCACCAGAAGCACGCCGCTGGCGCTAATAAACATCCAGCGCTTTACCAGCAGCCCTGGAGACAGCCACTTCACCCAGTGATTGGCTCGATAGGGGAGCCGTTGCGATGCCGATCGCGAGACGCGAATGGCTCGTTTTAGAAAACGGTTGCTCGTCATTGTGATCTTCCAACCTCAAACGGCTCAATCTAGGGCAGCAGCATACTCTATCTCATGGATCTCAAGCAGGCAATCCTTCACTTAGAAAACAAGAAACGTGATATTACTGACAACTACTCTGTTTTCTCTGAGATTGTCCCAGAAACCGGGAAGTCTTTATGGAAAGTTTACTGAACAACTGTGGAAATTGCTGGCTCAGTCAGAATTTTTGGGGAGATCTGGCGTGCGGAAGATTCCGATTAACAAACAGAGGATGCCGACGTTAATAAAAATATCTGCCCAGTTAAAAATTGGAAATTGAATCCAAACGAAATTGGGAAAAGGGTTGGGGAAAGGCACATAGACAAATGGCACTTTAATAAAGTCCACGACATGCCCTAAAACGAAGCGATCGATGCCATTTCCCAATGCGCCACTCAAAACAAAGCCATAGCCCCACTGCTCCCAGCGCAGCATTCTCCGCCCAAACCATGCCCAAGCCATCAGTGCCACACTCGCAATCAGCGAAAGCCACCGGAGCCACGGACTCCCCGCTAGAATCCCAAAGGCGGCTCCTTCATTAATTACATAAGCCCAGTGCAAAACGCCCGGAATCACGATCGTTTCTTGCGGGGGAATGGTCAGTGCCATTGTTTTTACCACCCACAATTTAGTCAAGCGATCGATGATTAAGCCAGCGATCGCAGCAATCCAGAAAAAGCGATTTCTCAGCATGAAAAAATGAGCAAAGGGCTAGATACTCAATTCTCACAGAAAATCGGTTCGGTTAGTAAAACATCACTCGTCGCATCACGAAAGCCAACACTGCCACAGAACAGGTCAGCGCCAGTTGTCCGGGCAATAAGTTGATGGAATACGCAAACAAAGCTTGCCCCAGCGACTGATCGTTCAAATTGAGCCAGCGAAAAATCGATCCCAAAATCAAGTAAGGAATGCCAACCGCATGAATGGTCAATAATCCGCAGACTCCGCTAAATGCCAGCGATTCCAACCGAGGCGGCACCTTAAACGCAAGATATCCACAGATCCAAGCCCCCGGAACAAATCCCAGCAAATATCCAAATCCAGGCGAACTCATATATTGCGATCCTCCCCCTTGAGAAAAGACTGGAAATCCAGCTAAACCCAATGCAAGATAAGCAATTTGAGACATGACGGCTGCGTTTTTTCCACCGAGACAGCCGACGAGTAAGACGGCTCCAATCTGATAGCTCGTCCCCAAAAAGTGCAGTGGAACCGATTCGGGTGTCCATGCCCAGGGTGCGCCTGTGATCGTGGCTTTGAGCAATGTGCCTCCAATCGTCAACATCAGCCCAATCAGTGCCCACAGTAGGTCAGTGAGCGTGATCCGAAATCGTCGGGTGCGGGTCGGTGGACGTTTGCGAGCGGGGGTACGGGTCATAATCGTGGAATTGTACATGAGAAAGGGGCAGGTGAAGGAAAATGGCAAAATCTGGCAGTCGAGATTGTATCTCAGGTCAGAATCACCGATGATAAAGAATCGTTCTTTTTCGACAGTTGCTCATGATTTCTGCTGTTCATCCGCGCGATCGCATCGCTCAAATTTATCACCGCTCCTTTCCGGATCTGTTGTTTGAGGCGCAGCGGGTTCACCGCGAACACCATGATCCGCGTGCGATTCAGTTCTGTACGCTTGGCAATATTAAGAGTGGAGCCTGTCCAGAAGATTGCGGCTACTGCGCTCAGAGTGTGCATCACAATACGGGGTTAAAACCGGAACCCCTGATGCAGTTGGATGCGGTTTTAGCAGAAGCGAGAGCGGCAAAGGCAGGCGGTTCGACCCGGTTTTGTATGGGTGCGGCTTGGCGAGAGGTCAAAGATGGCGCACAGTTCGATCGAGTCTTAGAAATGGTGCGGCAGGTTGCAGATTTGGATCTTGAAGTTTGCTGTACCTTAGGAATGCTCAAACCGCATCAGGCACAACAACTCAAAGCAGCAGGACTCACCGCTTATAATCACAATCTCGATACGTCTGAGGAGTACTATGACAAAATTATTACTACTCGGACGTATCAAGATCGCTTAGAGACGATTCGTGCTGTCAGTGAAGCGGGCATTTCGGTTTGCTGTGGCGGCATTGTTGGCTTAGGAGAAACGATCGACGATCGCTTATCGCTGCTCGAAACCTTGACAAACCTGAATCCTCCGCCCGAATCGATTCCAATTAATGCTTTGATTCCAATTGATGGCACGCCGTTAGAGAATGCGAAACCGATTGATGCGATCGCGCTTGTGCGGATGGTTGCGACGACTCGAATTCTTTTCCCTTCTGCCATGGTGAGGCTTTCCGCAGGTCGAACTGAAATGAGTGATGAACTCCAAGCCATGTGTTTCTTTGCAGGTGCGAATTCGATCTTTACAGGGACAAAATTGTTAACCGCCCCAAATCCGGAACGATCGCACGATGAGGAATTAATTCTCGATCGATTAGGAATGATTCCAAAACCGCTTTGAGTGTGCAACATCAAGCGCTCTCAACCCCAAATTTTGTACAATCGCTTGAAAAGGTTATTTTAGTCGGGGGAAGCAGATCATGACAGAAGCACTACTCATTGGCATCAGTCAATACGATGACGCTAGTTTTCAAGCGCTTGCAGCAAGCGATCGAGATAGTGCTGCCCTGCAAGAACTGCTTCGTCGCCCCGATATTGGTGCAAGTCGTACCGATGATGTCACCCTTCTCAACAATCCAACCCTACAGCAACTCAGAGAAACGATCGAGACATTCTGCACCCTGCGCGAACCTCACGAGCCTGTCATTATCTACCTCTCTGGCTACGGCATCGTCACGGATGAACCCGAACTCTTTCTCCCTTGCCGGAATACCGATCGCTCACATTTAGAACAAACGGCATACTCACTCTCTCAGCTTAAAGCAGAACTCGAAGCTTGCGCCTCCCAACAGCAAACCGTGATTCTCGACTGCTGCTTTAGTGGAACCTTTGCAAAAGACATGATCGCGCCGCAAGATTTTAGTA
>JALOOO010000229.1 GCA_025454375.1 Leptolyngbya sp. Prado105
AATACCCCCAAGGGAATTCGAATCCCTGTCGCCTCCGTGAAAGGGAGGTGTCCTAGGCCTCTAGACGATGGGGGCAGGACTTAAACGCGCTTCAAAACTCTTGCGTTTCGCGCGTTCGACATTTATTAATGTAGCGGACAAAACTGTAACTGTCAACACCTAACCTAGATGATTTTGGCTCAAGGGGGACGGGTCGCGATCGCGCTTCACGCATTTCAAATTGGGAGAACTAAGCCACCCCTAGAACTGTCCTCTGACAGATCCGCACGATCAAGAAAAACCACTACCGTAAATGAAATGTAAGGAACATCTACCTGCCCTAGAAGGCACAGGTTTTATTCTGCTATGCTTCTGATTGACTTCATGCTGTCGCCAAAATCCTCCCAACACAATCGTGCATTGACTCGCCCTGGTCTATCCATGCCTCTGTCCGAATCTCTCGCTACTGTGAAAGAGCGACCCTGTCCCGCTGAATCAGAGTCAACCGATCGTCTGCCCGTGGAAATCCCGAATCCTACCTCTTCTCAAGCTACCCGCTCGCGCTGTCTCCCTTGGCTGGCTTCTATTGCTTACCCACTGGCGCGATATCTTGTCCTTCCGTTCTACTTTCGTCGGATTGATGTCCAGGGTCGGGAGAACTTCCCAACAACAGGTCCAGTGATCATCGCCTCAACACATCGATCTCGCTGGGACGCATTTATGGTTCCTTACGCGGTTGGGCAAGATGTGACCGGGCGTGTGCTGCGATTTATGGTGACAGCAGATGAAATCAAAGGATTGCAAGGCTGGTTTATTCGACGCTTAGGCGGGTTTCCTATTAACACTCGTCATCCTGGAATCTCCGCGCTCCGCCATAGCGTTTGTCTACTTCAGCATGGCGAAGTGCTAGTCATTTTTCCAGAGGGAAATATTTTTCGGCAGTCGGCATCTCTAAAGCCGGGACTGGCTCGACTTGCACTTCAAGCAGAAGTAAGTCAGCCCGATCTAAATGTTCAGATTGTGCCGATCTCGATTCAATATAGCAAGCCGCTTGTCCCATGGCGCACCGCTGTCAAAATTCAGATCGAAAAGCCAATCCGCACGATCGAATACAGCACCGAACATCCCAAACAGGGCGCAAAACGTCTGACCTCTGATTTGGAGTCAGTGTTGCGATCGCACTCAGGCTGCCAATAAAAAAAGAGACGCAGCAATGCGTCTCTCTCAAGTTTAAGAATTGCAATTAGCGACCGATTCCGATATACCGGAAGCCTGCTTCTTCCATCAACGGTTGATTGAGGAAGTTACGACCATCGATCATGATCGGGGTGTGCATGAGTTTTGCCATTTTGATGTAGTCAAGGCTCAAGAATTGCTCCCACTCTGTAATTAGGGCGAGTGCATCACAGCCATCAGCTAAGCGCTCCGCATCCGTTTCGACAATCACATCTGAAAGACCATGACGCATTCCGGTTTGAGAAATGATCGGATCGTATGCTTTCACTTTCGCCCCGAGACGCGCTAAATTCTCAATCACATTCAATGCAGGTGCATCTCGCAAATCATCCGTATCGGGTTTGAACGTCAAGCCTAATAAGCCGATCGTTTTTCCTTTCAAGATTTTCAGCGCTTGTTGCAGCTTCTCAACCACAATCAATCGCTGACGCTCATTGACGCTGACCGCAGCTTTCAAAAGCTGAGTTTCGTAACCATAGTCATCTGCTGTATGAATCAAGGCAGAGACATCTTTCGGGAAGCAAGAGCCGCCCCAGCCAAGACCTGCTTGCAGGAATTTGCTGCCGATTCGAGAATCGAGACCAATGCCTTTTGCCACTTGGCTCACATCTGCACCCACGCGATCACAGATGTTTGCTACTTCGTTGATAAAGCTGATTTTGGTTGCCAAGAATGCGTTTGCGGCATATTTGATCATTTCAGCCGAACTTAAGTCTGTGACAACCACCGGAATAGCAGGTGCAGACTTGTCCTGAGCAAATTGACGCTCAGTGATGGGGGCGTAAAGCTCTTGCATCAACTTAATTGGGCGATCGTTATTATTGCTGCCCAGGACAATGCGATCGGGATTGAAGGTGTCAAATACGGCTGACCCTTCTCGCAAAAATTCGGGGTTACTCACCACATCGAAATCATAATCACCCGTGACTGCACTCGGCAGGACATCATCTGCCACACTGCCGCCCGCTGTGGCTAGCACAGGCTGAGCTTCAGCTTTCTGACGTTCTGCGATGCCATCGAGAACGATCATTCTCACCCAGTCACCTGATCCAATCGGAACCGTAGACTTATTCACAATCACTTTGTAGCCGCCTTTGAGGTTCGCACCGATTCCACGGGCGACGGCTTCAACATAGCGAGTATCACTTTCACCATTCGGTAAGGCAGGGGTTCCGACTGCGATAAATAGAATCTCACCATGTTCTACCCCGGCTGCAATATCCGTGGTGAACTCTAAGCGTCCAGACTGAATCGAGGACTGCATAATTTCAGACAATCCCGGTTCAAAGATCGGAGATTGTCCTGCTTGCATTAACTTGACTTTTGCTTCATTGTTATCGACGCAAATGACATGATGCCCGATGTGAGAAAGGCAAGCACCTGTTACCAACCCTACATAACCTGTCCCAATAACGCAAACGCGCATAATTCTAGACTCCTCAAACAAACGTCAATTAAATCCCTCACTAGCATTCCCAAAACCTGAAATTCGGGGAGATTGGGTTTAGCGAGTCGCGGTCTCTGGCTGTGCTTCAGACGCTTCAATCCGGCTGCGAAAATCCGCGATCGTTCTTTCTAATCCGTCTCTGAGCGGGATTGTGGGTTGCCAGCCTAAATGCGTTTGTGCGCGGGTGATGTCTGGCTTACGACGACGGGGATCATCTTGAGGCAGCGGTTCAAATTTTAGAGCGGCATCCGGATTCACCATATCCTGAATGGTTTGAGCGAGTTGTAAAATCGTGTACTCGCCCGGATTGCCCAGATTCACAGGTCCGATGAAGTCGCCATTCATTAAGCGATAGAGTCCATCGACGAGATCGGAGACATAGCAAAAGCTGCGAGTTTGAGAGCCATCGCCGTAAACGGTTAATGGAATCCCGCGCAGGGCTTGAACGACCAGGTTGCTCACGACTCGACCATCATTTTCAAGCATCCGAGGACCGTAAGTGTTGAAAATTCTAGCGACGCGGATATCGACATCATTTTGACGGTGATAGTCGAACGCGAGTGTTTCTGCAACTCGTTTGCCTTCGTCGTAGCAACTCCGAATCCCGATCGGGTTTACATTGCCGCGATACTCTTCGGATTGGGGGTGCATTTCTGGGTCACCGTACACCTCGGACGTGGATGCCAGCAAGAATCTCGCCTTCACACGCTTGGCTAAGCCCAGCATATTCAACGTTCCCATCACGTTGATTTTGACGGTTTTGACCGGATTATACTGGTAATGAACCGGGGAAGCAGGACAGGCTAAATGATAGATTTGATCGACTTCGAGCCGAATGGGTTCTGTAATATCGTGACGGATCAATTCAAAATTCGGATCTCCCATCCAATGTTGAATATTTCGCTTGTGTCCGGTATAAAAGTTATCTAGACAAAGGACCTCATGACCCGTACTCATGAGACGATCGATCAAGTGTGAGCCAATAAAACCCGCACCACCAGTAACAAGAATTCGCATAAGTCCAAAATCCGTTGAAGTTGCATACGAACAGGGATAGGAAAAGTCAGGTGTTCGATTTGACAGTCGAGACGGTCCTTACTTGCCAAGATTGTACCCATTAAATTAACGAGCAGCGCGAAGATAATCCGGATAGGAATCGGCGCAGAAGGCGTTCGTTAAACGCGCTTTTTGCAGTAGAACCATATCAGAAGTTGCGATTGTAAAGCGTTCAACAGAATCGAGTTCATAAAATCTTCAAGACAAGATGAAAATCGCCCCTACATTTGGGTAGGAGCGATTGCATCGGTCTAACTTTGTTCGTTCGAGAGTCGAAGCACTGCCATGAAAGCTTCTTGGGGAACATCGACTGTTCCGATCGCTTTCATTCGCTTTTTCCCTTTGGCTTGTTTTTGCAGTAGTTTTTTCTTCCGTGAGATATCGCCGCCGTAGCATTTCGCGAGGACATCTTTACGAAGTGCAGGGATATGCTCACTCGCAATCACCTTGCTGCCGATCGCGGCTTGAATTGGAATCTTAAACTGATGACGCGGGATCAGTTCCCGTAATTTCTCGGTCAGAGCGCGACCCACACCATAGGCTTTATCGCGATGAACGATCGTGGCAAGCGAATCGACCGGATCTCCATTGATCATGATGTCTAACTTGACCAGAGCGTTTTCACGGTAGCCAATGAGTTGATACTCCATGCTGGCGTACCCGCGCGATCGCGATTTCATTTGATCAAAGAAGTCTGTTACGACTTCTGCTAGCGGCAATTCGTAAATCAATGTTGTCCGACCTGGCGTGAGGTACTTCATATCTTTGAAGACTCCGCGCCGATTCTGGCAGAGTTCCATCAGGGTTCCGACATAGGTTTCGGGTGTGATGATATCGACTTGAACGTAAGGCTCTTCAATTTTTTCGCGCTCAGTCGGAGAGGGAAGTTTGCCCGGATTATCGATGAGGACAACCTCGCCTTTAATCGTGGTGACTCGATAAACTACAGAAGGCGCAGTAATAATCAGATCGAGATTGTATTCGCGCTCTAATCGTTCTTGCACGATTTCCATGTGCAGCAAGCCAAGGAAGCCACAGCGGAAGCCAAACCCCATCGCGCTCGAAGTCTCTGGCTCAAAATTTAATGCTGCATCATTGAGTTTTAATTTATCGAGGGCTTCCCGGAGTTCTGGAAATTGATCTGCATCGGTTGGGAACATGCCGCAGAACACCATGGGTTTCGCTTCGATATATCCCGGTAAAGGTGCAGAAGCTTTCTTGGCTGAGAGCGTGATCGTGTCTCCGACTCGGGCATCTTCTACGGCTTTAATCGATGCGGCAAAATAGCCCACTTCGCCTGCATGAAGGGAATCGACTTGGACTTGAGTTGGCGAGAGTACTCCTAGTTCGTCGATTTGATATTCCTTACCCGATGCCATCAGGTAGACTTTATCGCCTTTTTTCACCTGACCATCGACGACCCGGAAATAGACGATCACCCCACGATAAGCGTCGTAATAACTATCAAAAATCAGCGCTCGAAACGGATCATTCGTCGTATCAGCCGGAGGCGGAACTTTATGAACGATCGCTTCTAGAATATCCGGCACGCCAATCCCTTCTTTTGCGGATGCCAGGATCGCTTCAGAGCAATCCAATCCCACTACATCTTCAATCTCTTGGCGAACGCGAGCGGGTTCTGCTCCAGGCAAGTCAATTTTGTTCAGAACTGGAATAATTTCTAAATCGTGTTCTAAAGCGAGATAAACATTTGCAAGCGTCTGTGCTTCTACACCTTGAGACGCATCGACGACGAGCAGTGCGCCTTCACAAGCGGCAAGCGATCGCGAAACCTCGTAGGAAAAATCGACGTGTCCGGGAGTGTCGATCAAGTTCAAAACATATTGCTGCCCGTCTTTTGCGGTGTAATTCATCCGAGCGGCTTGGAGTTTGATCGTGATCCCGCGTTCGCGCTCTAGATCCATACTATCGAGGAACTGTTCCTTCATGTCCCGTGCAGTCACGGTTCCCGTTTCTTGGAGCAAACGGTCAGCCAGCGTGGACTTGCCGTGGTCGATGTGAGCAATGATCGAAAAATTGCGAATGCGGTTGACGGGTACGTCAGTCATAAACTTCAGGGATAGTGCGGGAGCAAAGGACAAGCATTCTCAAAGACTTTAGCCAGAGAGATGCTTAAGATATTTTAATGCTTTCTTCACTGAGTTCGAGAATTTGAGAGGCTATTAAAAGGAAACATCTACTGCGATAAATTCTTTGAATATCGAATCTACCTCGAACTCATTGATGAAAAAATGTTAAAACTTTGATGAATTCAGGTAAAAAACGGTACACCCATTTTATGGGGAAAGATCGCAACTGGGTAATTTTTACTGAATTGCCCCGACCCCTCAACCCACCTTCTTTAAAGAAGGTCATTGCCTTATGAATGACAAAGTTCAAAGTCCCGATCGACACAAAACCGAATTAGCGATTCAGATTGATGCTGATTTATTGGAGCAAGTCCGACATTTGACGAATGATCCGAGCAAAGTGGTTGAAGTGGCGTTGCGGCAGTGGTTGAGAAGCGAAATGTACCGGGATGAAGACAATGCCCGCACGCTTCCTCGAAATCCTCCTTTGCCCCCACGGGGTGAATGGAACGATTAGGATGAATGAAATGAAGTGAGCGATCGAGCATTACGATCGGGCTATCTAGGGGTAGGGTCGCGCTTTTGTGATGCCGGGTGTTGTTGCTTCGAGATTCAGGTAAATGGTCACTTCTGTGAATCTTTCTAGTTCTCTGTCTGATTCTTCTTGCTCGATTGACTCGTCCGCTCTGTCTGATTCTGCTGCACCGAGAGTTGCAGAGTTGATGATGATTCAAGATGCGGCGGGAAATTTGATTGCGTTCGATTGGCAGAGGGCGGGAGATTTTCAGATTCAGGCGGAGCAATTGCTGGGCAAGCCGATGAAGGTTGGATTTGCTCCGGTTTCCTGTTCTGCTTATCTCGATCGTCTAAAACGAGTTCTCGCGTCTCAAACTCCAGAGCAATTTCGCTGTTTGTTTGAGTGTGGCATTGAGTGTGGAAATCGCACGGTGTTGTTTGATCTGGTCATGAGTCCCGTGATTTTGCCGAATGGGACGGCGGCATTGGTGGCGGTGACGGGTGAGCAGGCGAGTGAATTGGATGAGACGAGATCGCCATTGCAAGCGGTTGAGATTTCGCGAGGCACTGAACTCGATCGCTATCAGCAACTTTTGACCCAAATTGTCTGGAATGCTCGGCAAAATTTGGAGCTATCGACGATTTGGCAAGTCACGGTAGATGGATTGGGATTGGCGCTTGATGTGAGTCGGTGTGTGATTTGTCCGTATGATTCCAAGCGATCGAGCATTGAAGCCGTTGCCGAATTCCGACAAGACTGCATGACTTCGCTGAAAGGGACGGCGTTTGAAATTCAGGCTGATCCTTTGCTTCAGAAAGCCTTGACGACGTTGAAACCGATCCGAGCCGTTCGGCAGGCTCCCGAAGAGATTGAGTTAAATTCCAGTGTAGATGTTCCTCAAACTCGATTGCTCGTCGCAACGCATTATCAGGATCAGCCGAATGGGGTGATTATTCTCGATCAGTGTGATCGCGATCGCGTTTGGACGCAAGCTGAACTCGATTTTGTTCAAGAATTAGCCGATCAAGTCGGAACTTCGATCGCTCATGCGCTGCTGCTGATCGAGTTGCAGCGGGCGAATGACAATTTGACACTGAAGCACCGTGAGTTGGATGAGGCGCGGCATCAAGCGGAAGAAGCATCCAGACTCAAGAGTGAATTTTTGGCGAATACGTCGCATGAGTTGAGAACGCCGCTCAATGGAATGATTGGCTTTTTGAAGCTGGTTCTAGACGGCATGGCAGAAGATCCCCAGGAACAGCGAGAATTTATTGAAGAAGCCCATCGATCGGCGATGCACTTGCTCGACATCATTAACGATGTGCTAGATATCGCCAAGATTGAAGCCGGAAAGATGCAGATCGAATGCAGTCCGATGAGTTTGCCAGAATTACTCGATCAAGTTGAGACGATGACTCGAACGCAGATCCGCCAGAAGAACCTCAGTTTTGAGGTGCAGATGCCTCAGACGCATGATGAAATCCTGGTGTATGGCAATTATCAGCGCCTACTTCAGGTGTTGCTGAATTTGATGGGGAATGCAATCAAGTTCACGAATGAAGGCGGTGTGACGATTAGTGCTGAGGTGATTAAGAAGCGCATCGTTGTGCAGGATGAGGAGTTGCCGGGTCTTGTGAAGATTCGGGTTGCGGATACTGGAATTGGGGTATCGCTCGACAAGCAAGATAAGCTGTTTCAGTCGTTTAGCCAAGTGGATGGATCGCTGACTCGACAGTATGGCGGAACGGGGTTAGGCTTAGCGATTTCTCAGAAATTAGTTGAAGCGATGGGCGGAGTGGTGAACTTCTACAGTATGGGTGAAGGACTCGGATCGACGGTAACTTTTACGGTTCCGTTGTATCAAGAACCCGTGATGATTGCAGCAGATTAGGAATGAGATAACAT
>JALOOO010000230.1 GCA_025454375.1 Leptolyngbya sp. Prado105
TGCTGCGTGAAATGTGAAAAACTCAAGGCTATGAAATATCTTTGAATAATTTATGCTCGATTTCTTGCGCCAAAGTGCAGAAAACAGATCACTCAAAAGATTGAATTTATCAATGATTGAATTAGATCATTCATTGCATAAAACGAACTAAAAAGTACAGATCAAAGAATATTCGTGATGAAACGTAATTTTTCGCAGTAGGGAATGGGGTCAAAAACAAAAATTCCCTCACTAAATCTAGTAAGGGATCAAAAAGTAGGATACCGCAGCGCCGTCTTACCTCAGCTTTTGACCTGGTTAAAACCAGGTGGGTGTCGAAGGGGCGGATATAAAGTTTCCGAGTACAAGCTCGGTCTACTGCCATCAGCCTAGGAGACTCCCAGATTTACAAAAACATAGATCATAAAACATTGTTGGCAGTCACCAACGCCGCAGCAAATCCTTCACTTATTCTAGCGGCTCCCTTCAGAGATGGGAAGCGTTTTTTTCAGACGCAGCATTCGATTATCTTCTGGCAGGTTTACGCTGAGGTGCTTGAGCCGCTGCAACTGGTTTTTTGGCTGGGGTTGCTGCATTGACTTCGGGTTGAGGCTCTTCTGCCACGACTTGCATTGGCTCAGGCGTGCCTGTTCCAATTGTGCCGATTTGATTGCCATCAAGCGCGATCGACAAATTAGAGTTCAGATTGTAGAGATCGAACTGTCCATTGCTCTTTACGGAGTTACTGCCTGGATTGCTGATTGAGCCGAAATCAGGACGAGCTTCTGAGACGATCACAATGCCATACCGCACGTTTTCTTCGACGCGATTGTTTCGCAAAATGGGACGAGAAGAATGCGAGATCACGATGCCATCCTGGTTGCGAGTGACTTGATTGTTTGCAAGCATCGGAGTCGAGTTGTCACTGATCTGAATGCCAAATCCTGTGCTGTCGAAGAGATTGTTGCTAACTTCACCCTGGGCATCCCGAGCGATCGATAAGCCGCTAGCACTGTTGCGAGAAAAAACGTTATTTGTGATTCTAGGAGTCGCATTGCCAGAGACAAATACGCCTTCGCGCAGGTTGTTGGTAAAGGTATTGTTTGCGATCGTGGGATTTCCAGTTTCGATCCAGATTCCAGTGCCGCGAGTGTTGGGATTTGTAATCGTCAAGCCTTGAATGATCGAGCCTTTTTGCGCGACGATCGTGGTGTTTTGACGGGCGAAGGTGGGACTGAGGTAACCGCCGCCACCTCGGATCAAAATGTCTTGACCTTTGCTTGTATCATTGCCTTGCAGGTTGACACCCGGCTTGAGTTGGAGGGGAAAGCGCTCTCCCGTCTCCACAGAATAAGTCCCAGAAGCGACTCGAATTGTGGTTCCTGTATTGGCTTGCTGCAAGGCGTAGGAAATCGTGCGGTAGGGAGCAGATTCAATTCCTGCACTGGCTGCATCATTTCCAGTTGCAGCATTGACATAGATTGTTTGGGCAGTTTGGGCATGAACTTCAGAGCCAGAGAACAGCATCCCGGTAGCACTGACGAGAATTGCACCCGTGACAAATGAGAGACGAGTTTGCGAGTAGACAGAATTAAGGCTGATCACAGGTGTTTTGTTCCTCTTAGCGAAAATCAGCCTTCATCCTAGTTTTCTATCTATTGAAATGAATAGAACCCAGATCACCAAGTTGCTTGATGAAAATCACCAGAGATAGTAATTTCAGAAACAGTATTTATACAGCAAGGAATAAAATTTCGACACCATTACACTTGACGATCGAGAATCTACAAGTTTTCTGAAAACTTGCATCAAGATTTCAGAGTTGCTAACCGGATTTATCAAGTTCTAAACGATGCTGAATGAGGACAACGGAGCGAAAGAACTTTGAGGAGGTTTGTCAGTCATCAGCGATCGAACTTTATCAGAGTGTTCGTTCTATGAACTGGAACAGTTTGGACAATCAGCGAAAGCAAACCTTGCAGAATCTAAGCAAGAGTAAAATTCTACAGATTGGCAAAATCCGGTTGGGCTTGTGTCCCTGTTCTCAATATTAGGTTGCGATGTGAATAAATTTCTGATTTTTTGGACTCTGGTTAGTCCTGCCTGTTTTGGCTTAGTCTTCTATGGACTGCGATGGTATCCGTCTAGTTGGAGTCCAACTCCTCAGCACATTAGAGTATCGATCGCAATTTATACAACCTACTGGATTCTAGTGGGAGTGCTGCAAGCAGTTGTATTGCTTTGGCAATATCAAGACAAGCACCTTGCACAACGGTGGGCTTTAACGACGAGCATTACAGGGACACTTGTCATGTTGTCACACGATGTAGGGTTAGCACTTACAGGTGTAGATGCGAGAGGGCAAGGGGCACTAATCTTGCTTATGAGTCTGCCATTTTTAGCAAGCTTGGGGGGATTTGTTTTAGGCTTAGCGCAGTATTTTTTGATCCGCGATCGTTGCAGATCTAATCTTGCACAATGGTTGGCAATGAGCTTCGTTTCATGGATGAGTGGATTTGCTGCGATCTGGGTTAGCTCTATGGGCAATTCGTTGTCGATCTTGATGCTTCTGATTGCGGCTGGAACTGCATTGAAAGGCTGGTTTATTCAACGAAATCTTAGAGCCTTGAAAGTTGACTAGACGCTCAGCGGCAATCACTTCTGCTACAGACTTCACGACATCAGGAATGCTAGTAAAATCTACAGATGACGACTCACACAGGATTTGAACCTCGTGCGGGGCTTGCGCCCATGTTACCAATCCTCTCACAGAATCGACCAGAGTTTCACGTCTTTAAAGACTCTCCACTTTCTCGCATATTTCTTCGATTCTATGAAGTTTGTCGATACCAAATTTGCTCGATCGTGCTTGCAATCTTCAACGCTGAGTCGCGTAAATTCGGAGCATCATCGAGTAACACCGTCACATGTCCTAACTTTCGCCCCGGACGTGACTGTGATTTGCCATACCAATGCACAAAAGTTTTCGGCAATTGTGCGATCGCATTGCGTTGCTCCAAATACTCACTCTCTGCGATTTCAAATCCTAGTAGATTCACCATCAAAGCTCCAGCACAGGTCAGAGCAGCACTTCCGAGAGGTAAATCACTCACGGCTCGAAGCTGTTGCTCAAATTGCGAAGTTTCACAAGCCTCGATCGTATAATGTCCTGAGTTGTGAGTTCGAGGAGCAATCTCATTGACTAAAACGCGATCGTCTTGAGTTAGAAATAGCTCAATGCCATAAACTCCAATCACATTGAGCTTTTCGAGTAACGTTTTCGCAATGCGATCGATTTCTTTTTTAACAGATTCCGATACTTCAGCAGGTGCAATCACACGACGGCAAACCTGAGCTTCTTGCTGAGTTTCGACAATCGGATAGATTGCAATTTCACCCGAACTCGATCGAGCAACCATGACTGCCAGTTCTCGATCGAAGGGAATGAATTCTTCAATGACAATCGGAATACTCTGCAATTTCTCAAGAGTCGTCTCCCAAGTTGCAGCATCACGAATGATAAAAGTTCCCTGACCGTCATATCCTAAACGACGAGTCTTTAGCACAATCGGAAAAGTAACTTCTCTCTCTCCTAGTAACCAAAAATTGGGGGTCGGGAGATTATGAGTTTTGAGAAAGCTACGCTGTGTATACTTATCCAGTAAGGGTGCTAGAGCAGACAAGCTAGGACGAAAGGTTGCAGTTTGAATCTTAGCAAGGGCATCAAGATCGACAAATTCATTTTCAAATGTGATCACATCGACAGCGGTGCTTAAGACTTCTGTTGCGCTGGCATCATTCACTCGTGCAAATAGAGTTTCCTGGGCAACGGATACGGCTGGATCACTTTCCTCCGGCGTTTGTACCACCAAAGTTAGATCCAGCTTTCTCGCCGCCTCTGCCATCATCCAAGCTAACTGTCCGCCCCCAATCACGCCGACTCGATTCATACCTGCGCCTCCTAAGACGGGCAACCTAATGACTCACGGGTATCAGCCCCAGTTTTTGAGTTTATCCCTTGAGCAACCTTGCACAATTCACGAATCTGATAGCGATCGAGGATTGCACCTGTAAAATCTGCCCCAGTGATATTAACATCCTTAAATTCACTTCGCAGCAACATCGCATCCGTCAAGTTTGCATCCGTCAAATCCACTCGCACCATTGGGACTTGATCGACCATTGCCTGGGTTAGATTGACTCCATGCAGATTCGTCTCGGTCATATTGGACGCACTCATTGCTGCACCTGACAAATCCGCATTTGAGAAGTTTGCATCGGTCAAATTCGCATTGGTAAATTCTGCCAATCTCAAGGTCTGACCTGAAAAATCCTGCCCTTTCACATCCGCATTGCTATAGGACAATGGCGGACGATACTGCTGATCGTAGCGTTTGCCTTCAATCGGAGCCGCTTGAGCCGTCATCATGATCCAGACGCTACACATTAAAGTGAAGCACACTATCGCGATTCGCTTTGCCATAACTACCCTGCCAATTCAACATGTCTCAGCTTAGCGAACTTTCCGCGATCGCAATCGTCACCCCTTGGATCACTTGTTTCGGCACTTTGAGAGTCTCAGTCTCCGCCGCACACATTGCTGCTGCTTCTGCCACACTAGGAGTCTCGATCGTCTGTGCAACCCAAGTCGAAGGATGCGGGACAGCAATAAATTTCAGTCGATTGGCGGAGAAGCAAGACAGGGGCAACGATCGCTCTTGGCAATATTCTACGAGTCCAGGTTCATCGAATTTACGATCGACCGTCGCAATGCCAACAATTGCTCGATCCGTTAATTGATACTCGTTTAGGACGTGAGCGATCGCGCTTTGAATGGTCACTTTTGCGATGCCGCGACGACAACCAATCCCAATCCAGATCTTAGATTTAGACATGTTCAACTTAAGCCAATTGATAAAAAGTTTTCAAATACGGATCTGAACTGACCCCAAGTTAGTGCAAAATAGAACAAGTCAGGGTGCGTTGGTTACGGAAATAATGACTTGTCACCAACGTTTTAGGACATAAATGATGCAAGTTTCTAAACGAACGGCTCTCCCTTTTCTTCTGACTCTAGCAGCGGCTGCCCTGACAACAGGTTGTGATGATGCCCACGATGCAGTCCGCGCTTCCACTCCAGAACTTTCGATGGATCTTGCATTGGGCGATCCATCTTATTACGTCAATTTGGGGCATGAACTCCAGGCGAATCGTAAATACGACGAGGCGACCGCTGCCTATCGTAAAGCGATCGTGCTGGATATGGAAAATTCCGAAGCTTATAACGGTCTAGGACAAGTCTTAGTAGAACAACGACGGATTGCAGAATCGGTTGCAGCGTATCGGCGCGCGATCGAGATTAATCCTCAAAATGCTTCTGCTTACACCGGGTTAGGCAATGCGCTTGCCGATCGCCGCCGTAATGAAGAAGCGATCGCCGCCTATCGGCGATCGATTGAAGCAGATCCAAAACAAATGATGGCTTATGCCGGATTAGGAAATGTTTTGTCAGAGCAGAAAAAAATCCCTGAAGCGATCGCATCCTACCAAAAAGCATTAAGTGCGTCAGAACAAACGGAGAAGGCGCAAGCCATTGCCTACACGGGACTGGCTCGTGCTTTGCAAACTCAAGGACAGTCCGAAGAAGCGCTGAGGCTCTATCGTAAAGCGGCTGACGTTTCACCCGACTATACTTGGGCGCAGATTTTTCTCGGTCATGCTTTAGCGAGTCAAAATCAATTTGATCAAGCGATCGCGGCGTATCAGCAGGTTCTCAATCAACCGAGTGAGCGCAGAGGAAATCTCGGCAATAATCACGCGATCGCATTAAATGGATTGGGTTCTGCTTTACAGCGTCAGGGCAAACTCAAAGAAGCGATCGTGCAGTATGAAAAAGCGATCGATACGGATTTGAACTATCAAGCAGCACAGAACAATTTGAAACGAGCAAAGCAACTTCTCGCTCAGCAAGCTCCGAAAACAACAGTCAGTCGAAGTTGATACTAATCGGTCTAAATCTGGTATGAACTGCACAGTCTGTCGTGCCCGCTCAATTTCCCAAGCTTGGGGGACTTTGAATTTTGACAATTCTTTGAACTTTGGAAATCTTTCATGCTTTAACTCTAAATTGAATTGCGAGAGTCGCATAATTGCAAGGTGAATTATTTCAACCCTTTATGCGAAGCCTAGCTGAGATCAATGAGAAGATTCAACGCGGAAATGCGATCGTCAGAACTGCCGAAGAGGTAAAAGCTCAGGTTGCAGAAATGGGAGTCGCTGAAACAGCGAAGGTCGTCGATATCGTCACAACGGGAACGTTTGAGCCGATGGAAGCTTCGGGGGCAGTCTTGAATTTAGGTCAAACTGATCCCCCGATTAAAATTCGGCAATGTTGGATCGATGGGGTTCCAGCTTATGCGGGGTTTGGAGCCGTTGATCTGTACTTGGGAGCTTCGCAATCCGTCGAGTATTCAAACGAACCGTTGGATAGTGACGATCGAGAATCCCCAGACGCGAGACAAAGACAGCGTGGGGGCGGGCATGTAATTGAGGACTTGATTGCAGGAAAGTCGGTAACGCTGCGAGCCGTGGGACAGGTAACAGATTGCTATCCGCGATCGTCATTTGAGACGAACATTACTCGTGACACGATTAATCAGTTCTATTTGTTCAATCCCCGAAATTTGTATCAGAACTTTATCGTTGGGGTAAATGGTGGCGATCGACCTTTGTACACCTATTTAGGAGCGCTTCAGCCTCGATTGGGGAATGCCGTTTTTTCTAATCCGGGTGCGATTTCGCCGTTGTTGAACGATCCGGATTTGCAGGTGATTGGAATTGGATCACGGATCTTTCTAGGGGGGGGGGTTGGCTATGTTGCTTGGGAGGGGACGCAGCATTTTCCACTTCAGAAGCGCTTACCAAATCGAACGCCGATTGGTCCTGCTTCGACATTAGCTTTGATTGGGGATGCAAAGCAGATGGATGCGCGATGGGTGCGGGGGTGCTATTTTCGCGGGTATGGGGCTTCTTTGATGCTGGGAGTGGGGATTCCGTTACCTGTGCTGAGTGAGGAAGTCATTGCTCACTGTGCAGTGCAGGATCAAGATTTAGTCGCTCCGATCGTGGATTTTTCGATTCCGCGTCGAGTGCGTCCGACTTTTGGGCTAGTCAGCTATGCACAGTTAAAAGCTGGAAAAATGACGATCGATGGAAAGCTCGTTAGAGTCGCTCCATTGGCAAGTTTTTATCTATCACGGCAGGTTGCTTTAGAGTTAAAGCGATGGATTGAGGGAGGGGAGTTTACTTTGACAGAGCCAGTTGCAGCAATTCCAAGTGATCGAGCTTTTATCCCACAGGATATGCGGGGAATATAGGGAAGTGAGTCACTTAGATCAAGAAGCGCGATCGCACGCGACTAAGTTCAAGTCATTCATTTTTTACGCATTTGTGGATTGGCTGTTTCAAGACCCTGCCGTGACAAAGATACAGACTGACCCTGCTCCAGAGAACGATCGTGCGATTCGCTGCTATCGACAAGTTGGCTTTGTCGGGATTGGGGAGGTCATCACGTCCGATGGTTCTGCACTACCGATGGTGAAGGAGCGATCTCAATGACAATTCCTGATTCAGGTTCTCAGTCGCAACGATGCAGACTGCTTGAGCATTCTCTCTGATCCTCACATTCATTAAAAGTTTGGGGAGTTGATGAAGCAACCTCAACTGATGGAGCAGTAGGAGAAATGACCATGCAAACCGCTTAGAGAAATCAATTTTGTCAAGGTTGCAAATTGAGTTCATCGAACCATTTAGCAAATAGAGTGAGAAGCTACAATCGCGATCGATATGTAGCTTTTTCGAGGGGAGATTCGCGACTAGGAATTTCAATCAATACACAACTTTCAGCACGCCTAGCCCCAAGCGGTGAAAAACGGCTCTCATCTTGGCTTCCTCTTCAGAACTGAGCGGGGCTTCCAGTGTCATCGCAGCTTGCAACACCCAGTTTGCATCTTTCTGAGCAATCTGCCCTGTTGAGAGAATCCGGTCAAGAACTGAACTGACGGTCATTGCAGGACGAACATAATCGATTTGAGCTTGCAGCATAGAGTCTCTCAGTGGAATAAGGGCGTTGGTAGATGAGAAGATGAGAAGATGAATTAGGCGGGAACAGGAACATCGCGGAACTTGAGATAATGGATTAACAATCGGATGGAATGTTTCAACAGATGAATTAGGCGGGAACAGGAACATCGCGGAACTTGAGATAATGGATTAACAATCGGATGGAATGTTTCAACATCTCAACTGATTTGGAATAACACAAAGTTTTGCGATGCAAGCGTGCGAGATAGTGCCGTAACCGGGTATTTTCGCCTTCCACTCGGATCATATACGTCTTACTGACAATCTGATCGCCTGCGGGAATGAACCTTGGATAAACTGGATTGCCATCACTCACTCAGAAATAGCACTGCCAAAATGCGATCGTATTCCACAATGGACGAAAGGTGTCCGCACTATGATCGCCCACTGCCCAGCCCAGAATCCCAGGTGCAAAGTGATCCACTGCCGTCCAGATCCAAATCTTGTTTTGCTTCTTGCCGACAAAGGTTTCGAGTTCATCAAGTTCCCCCACTTGGGGGATCTGCTTTGGGTCATAGCTATCCGGCAGGTTCTCCCCCGCTTGTTCAATCCAGTTGAGAATCGTGACGTGAGAAATCTCCGTCACTCGACTAATGCCGCGCACACCCATGCCGTTGACATACATTTTCAGGCACAACCGTTTCACATCGTCACTATACCCTCGCAGGTCATACTGGTCGAGGAACTGGCGTTTACAATTGACGCAGATATAGTTTTGTTTAGCTTGGCGATGCCCGTTTTTGCGAATGTGAGTTCCGCCACAATCAGGGCATTGCAAATCAAGACGTTTCATCCGCCAATTGCTCCATCCGAACTTCTGA
>JALOOO010000231.1 GCA_025454375.1 Leptolyngbya sp. Prado105
TATTAATTCAACTTTCGGGTCAGGGGCCACAGTGCAATCCGTTCTTAGTCGAGATTGCAACTCGTGAGGCAGTCAACGATAAAATTTTCGAGACGATGGTTGCCGCGATCGAGGCAAAGATCCCCATTCGTACAGGCTACAATGGCAAGCCGCGCTACTTCAATAGCGAACGTCAGTTCTTACGAGAAGCTCGGATTAGCATTTATCGCAATCACCTCCAATCTCTGCTTGAGCAATTTGATGACTATTACCGATATAACTATGCCAAGCAGAAAATTACAGTCGCAGAAGTCCTCACAAACGTTTGTAATAATCCCTTCGATGCGTCATGGTTTGGCACGCTATCGCCGGAATTGTATGAAGTCGCAATGGTAGGAATTTTCAATCACTCGATGCTGCATTTTGTTCCAGCAGATGAGGCGTTTGAGCAACTGCAAGAAGATTGCAAGCATTCAGAAATCTTTGCTGGGGAAAAGCTGCTTTTGATCGAGCAACTTCTACTCAAAGGACAATTAACCGCAGCAAAATCGATTTTAGAAAGCCTGAGCGCATCAGAATCAAATCGCAGTGCTGCGCTATGGGGTTGGCTGCACACCCTAACGGGAGAGATCGACTCCGCCCTTTCACACTTTACGATCGCACTGGCAGCCTACCGAAAAGCGATCGGCAAACGCAAAGCTTATTTTGATACACTTCCGGGCATCTTTTTTATCCTGGCATTGCTGAAAGAAGGTTCTGCCACTCGATTGAGCGAGGCGAAGACTTACGCGACAACCGGAAGACAGGGCAAGCACTGGCTGAGTTCGACTTATGAAACCCTGGAGAAAGTGATTCAGCTTCAGCAAGGAGACATCGCGCAAAAAGATTGGCTCCTCGACCTCACCCCTTACCGTCGTCAGCATGGAATTGAAACGATCATCAATACCTTGGCACTCTACTGGACGGATCATCAGGAGGCAAAGCGAGTCCTTTCTGGATTAGGAACGCTCTATACTCAAACTCACACCGCAGGCTATGAGTGGATATCGCTCGAAGTGGCATTGCTCCTGTCAAGAATGAAGCCAAAGAGCGAATATGTCGAGATTGCTGAAACATTGCAGCGATCGACAGGCATTGCCCCCTTACTCGATTTGGTAAAAGCCCAAGAGCCTTGGGAGCTAAGTCTCAATGCGTTGCTCAACTTGAACCAAACCCCGACTCCATCTAGCCATTCAGGGACGACTCAACGGTTAGCCTGGTCGATCATTCTATTTGGAACCCATTGGTCAATTCAACCCAAAGAACAATCGCTCAATGCCAAAGGCGAATGGGGAAAAGGGCGAAATATTGCGCTCAAACGCCTCGCTCGATCGCTCGATGAATTTCCTTACCTGACCGAGCAAGATCGCAAAGTCTGCTCAGAGATCAAAGCTTATTCCGCAGGCGGTTACTATGGGCAGCAAGATTATCGCTTCAGCGATCGCGCAATTTTGGGTCTTATCGGACATCCCTTTGTCTTTTGGGAAGATACGCCGGGAATCAAAATCGAAATCGTCAAAGGAGAACCAGAACTCATCGTCAAAAAAGGCAAGAACGATCGCTTAACTTTAGAACTTTCTCCAACGCCAAAAGATAATCAAAGCATTGTCCTAGTCAAAGAGAGTCCAACCCGACTCAAAGTGATCGAATTGACCACAGAACATCGACGCATCGCCGAGATTTTAGGATCAAGGAATAAATTAGAAGTCCCTGAACAAGCAAAAGATCAGGTGATGAATGCAATTCAGGCAATATCTGGATTAGTCACAGTTCACTCAGACATTGGCGGAGGCGTGAGTGCAGAGGAAGTTCCGGCTGATCCGACTCCAAATTTTCATCTATTTCCGTCAGGATCCGGGCTACGAGTGACTGTATTAGTTCGTCCCTTTGCCACAGGTGGATCATATTACCGTCCGGGAATGGGTGGCGAAACGGTGATTGCTGAAGTCGATGGCAAGCGGTTGCAGACGACGCGAGATTTGGAACAGGAGCGAAAATTAGCCAATGATACGATGCTCGACTGCGACGTATTGATGGAGTATGAGCAAGAAGATGGCGAATGGGTGATTGAAGATCCAGAAAATTGCTTAGAGCTTTTACTAGAGCTACAAGAATTGGGCGATCGCGCGATTATTTCTCACCCTGAGGGGCAAAAATTTCGGATTCGTCGAGAAGTTGGCTTCGACAATTTTCATCTCAAAATTCAGCAGGAGCGAGATTGGTTTGAAGCCAGTGGAGAACTCAGAATTGATCAAGATTCTGTGCTTGAACTGCAATATCTTTTAGAGCTATTAGGACAGTCAAATAGTCGATTTATTCGCTTAGAAGATGGACAGTTCCTAGCTTTGACTACAGAGTTTCGTCGCCGATTAGAAGAATTTAGAGCGATCGCAGAAAAGCAAGGGAAGAAAACGCGCTTTCATCCACTTGCAGCAGTTGCGATCGAGGATTGGGTCGATGAAGTCGGCGAACTCGAAGCCGATCAATACTGGCAAAGACACATTCAGAAACTTAAAGAAGTCGAAGCCTTAGCTCCGACTGTGCCATCAACGCTACAAGCCGATCTGCGCGATTACCAAGTCGAAGGATTTTGCTGGATGGCGAGATTAGCGCATTGGGGAGTCGGGGCATGTTTAGCCGATGGCATGGGATTGGGAAAAACATTGCAGTCGATCGCGCTGATTTTGACCCGTGCTATGAATGGTGCAACACTTGTGATTGCACCGACTTCGGTCTGTCTGAACTGGATTGAAGAAATTGAACGATTTGCGCCAACCTTGAAGATTGTCCAATTTGGCAGTGGCGATCGTCAAAAAGTCATCGATCGACTCGAACCTTTTGATGTGCTGATTTGTAGTTATGGGCTACTTCAGCAAGATGATGTCTCGCAGTTACTCTCACAAGTCGAGTGGCAAACGATCGTGCTAGATGAAGCCCAGTCGATTAAGAACTTTGCCACAAAGCGATCGCAAGCCGCAATGAATTTGCGAGGCGGTTTCAAATTAATTACGACAGGAACGCCGATCGAGAATCACTTAGGCGAACTGTGGAATCTGTTCCGATTTATCAATCCAGGATTGCTCGGATCGCTAGAGCAGTTTAGTGAACGATTTGCGATTCCAATTGAGCGATGGGACGACAAACAAGCTCGGACTCGCTTAAGAAAGCTGATTCAACCGTTCATTCTGCGTCGGACAAAAACGCAAGTTTTACAAGAACTGCCCTCTCGCACAGAGATCACTCTACATGTCGAGCTAACGACTGAAGAACGCCTTTTCTACGAAGCGCTGAGAAAGAGTGCAATGCGTAGACTCGCTGAGTCAGATGCTCCCGCAGGTCAAAAGCATTTACAGGTCTTAGCCGAGATCATGAAGCTTCGACGATCGTGCTGTAATTCTCGTCTTGTGACTCCGGGTTCTACTTTGCCCAGTGCGAAGCTGCAATTGTTTGGCGAAGTCTTAGAAGAACTGCTCGATAACAAACACAAAGTCTTAGTTTTCAGTCAGTTTGTCGATCATCTCAAGATTTTGCAAGAATTACTCGACGAGAAAGCCATCTCCTATCAATATCTCGATGGTTCGACCTCAATTCCAGAACGAAAGAAGCGAATTAATGCGTTTCAAGCGGGCAAAGGAGATGTGTTTTTAATTAGCTTGAAAGCAGGCGGAACAGGATTAAATCTGACGGCTGCCGACTATGTTATTCACATGGACCCCTGGTGGAATCCCGCCGTTGAAGATCAAGCGAGCGATCGCGCCCATCGCATGGGTCAGCAGCGTCCGGTCACGATTTACCGACTCGTGGCAAAAGATACGATCGAGGATAAGATTGTCGATCTTCACCAGCACAAGCGCGACTTAGCCGACAGTTTGCTAGAAGGCACAGAAGTCAGCGGTAAGATTTCGACACAGGATCTGCTGAATCTAATTCAGACAGGTTGATCGCAGGCAAATCAACCCAAGCGCAGATCACCCAAATCCATCGATTTAGTCTGCTGCTTTTAAGTTGCCTCAACTGTGCTACAAGAGTTTCAGAGATAGATTGGAGAATCGGCAGCATGTCGGAACAAGATGAACTATTATCAAAAGCTTTCCATCTCGTTCGGCAATATTTAGAACAAGATTCAGAGCTTGTGGTGCAGTATGAAAGCCCTGAATCCTTAAATACCAAAGTTGACCTATCTATTCCAGCGATCGGGGTTTCTCAGGAGAAATTTTTGTATTTACTGGAAACCTATCTCACCTACAGTGTGAGAACTCAGCATCCACAATTTTTTAATCAGCTTTTTTCTGGCTCGAATCTACCGGGATTGATCGGCGAGCTTTTTACAAGCTTAACAAATACCTCAATGGCAACCTACGAAATTGCGCCACTTGCGACCTTGATCGAGCAGACCTTGATTGCAGAATTAAATGCCTATGTTGGCTTCAACTCAGGAGAAGGAACCTTCGTGACGGGAGGCAGCAATGCCAATATGGTTGCTATGATCTGTGCGAGAAATCAAGCTTTCCCAACAGCAAAGGATCAAGGAATGCTGCATCAGTCTGCTGTATTTGTCTCAGAGCAAGCTCACTATTCTTTTCTAAAAGCTGCCAATGTTTTGGGCATTGGATTGAACAATGTAATCAAAGTAAAAACTGACCCAAAAGGCAGAATGATTCCCCAAGCATTGCAAGCAGCAATCGAAGGCGCGATCGCATCAGGTAAAACGCCCTTCTTCGTCGCTGCAACGGCTGGAACTACTGTACTTGGAGCTTTTGATCCAATTCCTGAAATTGCTGAAATGACTCAAAAGCACCAGCTTTGGCTGCATATCGATGCGGCTTGGGGAGGAGCAGTGCTATTGAGCGATCGCTACAGACATTTTCTCATCGGCAGTGAGCGAGCAGATTCACTCACCTGGGATGCCCATAAGCTAATGGGATTACCCATCGTCTGTTCTGCAATTCTAATAAAGCATCAAGGGATTCTAGCTCAAACGGTTTCTAATCAAGATGCCGATTATTTATTCCATGATCACGAGAACTCTGCCTATGATTTAGGCTTGACTTCACTACAATGTGGAAGAAAAGCAGACTCACTCAAGCTATGGCTAGCTTGGCAATACTATGGCAAGTCCGGCTATCAAAAGAAGATTGATTGGCTACTTGAAATGGCAGACTACGCAACCCAAAAAGTGAATCAATGTCCAGAGCTAGAACTGATGGCTCCAACGCAATTCCTCAATATTTGCTTTCGCTATGTGGGCAATCCGTCAGCAGACCTCGATCGATTGAATCTTGAACTCCGCGATCGTCTAGTTAAGAGTGGTAAAAGCCTAGTAAACTACACTTTTTTGAAGGGTCAAGTCATTCTGCGACTGGTTCTAGCAAATTCTGAAGTGCAGCGAACAGATCTCGATCAGTTCTTTGAAAACATCTTAGCGATCGGTAGAACCCTTTAAACGCTCAAAGCTCTTTCATCACGCATTAGATTGAGATAGGGTTTCCGCCTTATGATAGAGCTTTACACCTGCTAGAGTCAGTAGCCTGATTAGCATCCAGTATGACTCTAGCATGAGACACGTTTATGACTTCTGCAAAAGAAAGACCTGCCCAGACTACTGATTTTGAACAATCGATTCAAGTGAATGCTCAGGCTGACAATATTTTTCAGTATCTATCCGATGTTCGCAATGTTCCGCAGTACCTACCAACCGTAACAAATGCCCAACCTCAATCGGGAGAGCGCATTCGGACGCAGGGACATGCAGGCGATCATGAATACGATTCCGATGGGCACTTTCGCATCGATCAGCAGCGCAAGCGATTGGAATGGGGTTCTGATGGCGAGAATGAATATGGCGGCTGGATGGAAGTCAAAGGAAATGGCAATCAGTCAGAAGTGAAAGTTCACATTCACTATGCACCGAGTTCAGAGACCAAACAGCATATGGAAGAACAATCTCCTCAGCATAGTTTTGAGTCTGCAATGAATGAGGGAATCGGCAAGACGCTGAAATCGATCAAGCAAATTTGCGAGGGAACAGGCGGCAAAGAAGAAATTTCGCCAAACCAATAAGACCCACCCCGGATTGAAGGCGCTTCACGGTGCCTTCAATTCGAGACGGGATAGGACGAATGCTCTTCAAATTAATTCAGCCTACTTACTTGCCCGATCGCTAAATCCCGATCGCTAATCTCCAGCTATTAATCATCCCGGTATCATTCGCGATCGCATCGACCACTCTCAACTGCCAACGCCCTTGTGCCGACTGTCCTAGCATTCTTCTTAAAGTCGGAGTCGTCTGCAAAGAATACGTCCGATTCAAAGCGGTCTGCCGTCCCAATGTGCGCCCTTGAAGTAAAGTCGCTCTTCCAGAAGGTGAGACTAAGCTAACTTCGATATCTCCTAGAAAGTCGTGAGTAATATTGACCGTGACTTGAATATCTTTGATCGGTGCAACTTCATTGATTTGAATCTCACTTGCAATTCCTGCTGAGCTATTGTCAGGAATCATCACCATGCTGCTATTTTCACCCACAATCGATCGAGCAACCGTGTAAGTTACTCTTCTCGCGATCGCGCCTTGCGTTGCTTTTGCCGCATTGACTTTTCCATATCCAAACCAATCACAGCGACCATTTGCATCATAAGTCCCTTTGCGGAATCCAAACTGTGGGTCAGGATCAGGATCAACAATCTTATCAGCGGTCTGCTCCAAAATTCGGCGAACTTCTTGAGCCGTCAAATCAGGATTCGCCGATAGCACTAAAGCAGCAACGCCAGCAACAAGCGGACAAGCACTTGAGGTTCCACCAAAACCATAAGTAAAATCGCCCGGTTCATAGCCCACATCCCCCCGGCGATCTGCCGTGACAATTCCCAACCCTCGAATCGCAGTTCTGACCTGTGGAGGCGTTGCGACATACCCAATTCCAGGCAGTCCCATTCCTGGAGGCGCATTGTTACTCGGCGCACAGACTGAAATTTCACCGCCCCAGTTGCTATAAGCTGCTTTCTTATTCAAACTAGTAGAGGCAGAAATCGCCATCACATCAGGATGCACCGTAAAGCCACCCAGCCAATTCGTATTGCCGCTAATCGCATTGTTGCGCCAGCCCGATTCATTAATCGTTCCATTCGTCGGACGATTTGCATTGCCTGCGGCAAAGAGGATCACACAACCTTTTCCGTCGCGTCCTTCCGTCGCCGCACGAGTAATCGCTGCTCTCTGCCGCAAAGATAGCGGATAGTAAACGGCACTCGGTCCCCAACTACAAGAAATCACCGATGCTCCCCGATCGACTGCCCAGCCAAACAAATCCTCGATCGTTTGATCATCCAAAAATCCAGTCGTCCGAATCGGCATCAACGCGCAAGCGGGAGCCGCTCCAACTGTACCAAATCCATTCTCCTCAGCCACGGCAACTCCCGCACAAGAGGTTCCATGATCTTCTCCCACATCATCTGGGTTTGGATTGAAGTCTCTACCCTTAAAGTCCCTCGGCGCAACGATTTTGCCTAAGCCTTGAAAGTCGGGATGACTCAGATCGATCGCATCATCCATCACAGCAACCACAATCGATCGACTGCCGCGCGTAATGTCCCAAGCTTGCTCTGCAAACACATGCGATCCCGTTGCTAAGTCTTGCCCACCAGAATGATTCAAATGCCACTGTTTGGGATAAATCGGATCTCTGGGTCGATAGTGGGCTTGCTGGCGAACAATAATATTTGGCTCAGCCGTGAGAATCTCCGATCGTGTAATCAATCGATTCGCAATCTTCAACGGATTCTCGGTTGAATTTGCAGTCAGTTGAAACACAAAAGCATTGGGAATTCCAATAATTTGTTTGACTTGTTCTAAAGCGAATTCTTGAGCGATCGCACTCATCGTTTCAGCGTTGACCGACGGATCGAATTGAATCGTAATTTGATTCGTCACATACAGTTGGGAACTCGGATTGCCCTGAACTTGATAAACATGACTCGCATAGTTGACCTGGGCATCCGCACGAACTTGATTTAAGACTTGGTCTTTTTCGGTGGGATCGACGATAAATTCCGTCAGTTGAGGAGGAGCAGCACCGGGATTTATCTGCACGGGTACTTTGTTCACGAGATCCCAAGCTTGCTGTTTAGAAGTCGCATTTACAGCAAAGCGATCGTCTAATTTTTCAACGAGT
>JALOOO010000232.1 GCA_025454375.1 Leptolyngbya sp. Prado105
ATCTTGAAGCATCAAGCGCAAAGCTGGGATGGAAGCCGAATGTTTCTCTAGAACAAGGACTTATAAAAACAGTCGAGTGGTATTCTCACTACTACAGTGAGCGTTGTAAAAGGTAAATTGTGTCTTTATGATTCCTTCTAGACGGACTGCCTTTCATCGTGGTTTCATTTTCCGTTGATAGCATCAGGATTAGGAACAGCTAGTCTGTTTGAGGTGCTTGGGCAGTTCTAGCAATGTACCATAAGCAGCGTGAAGCCTATTGTTCCAGGGATTCACGCTTTTCTTTCAAAACGCAGAGTTCCGAGAGTTACCTTTGATTTCGATCGTCGTTTTGATCAAAATTGCACTCCCGTTCGTTTGAGAATCAGGCTATCATTTGACCAGCGTTCGTTCAATTCTATGCACCAGAGTCAACTGTTTAATCGAACTCGCTTGAAGCTTGCAGCGTGGTACGCGGGCGTGATGGGATTGATCTTAAGCGGTTGCGGGATTGCTGTTTATCTTCATTTAGCACAAGTGCATTGGAATGCGATCGATGGCGAGATCGAAACCCTTGCAGGAACATTGCACGATAGCTTAGAGCCAATTTTAGAGAAGCCAGGAGAACTGAGCGATCGCGTTGAGCAAGTTCTACCCGGTCTTTGCCGCAGTCAGACTGCCTGTAAAACGCCGCCTGCATCGTCACACATTCATGTTCTGGGAGTGAGTACTCAAGATTTGTACTATATTCAGTTTCTCAATCTCTCATTGAAGCGTTTGGGAACCGTAAACACTCCACCACAAGCTACACCACAAATTCAAACACAGCCTTGGCGCACAATTGTTGACGATCAAGGACATCGCTATCATCAGGTTTCGTTGCAACTCAAAACTTCAACCGGACAGCCTTGGGGATATTTGCAGGTGGGGCGAACGCTTGAAGGGTATGATGACCATCTTCAATCGCTCAAAATTTTCTTTGTGTTTGGAATGCCGATCGCGATTCTGACCATTGGTGCAGCAAGCTGGGCACTGGCAGGAATTGCCATGCGCCCGGTGTATGACTCCTATCAGCAAATTCAGCAATTTACGGCGGATGCGGCTCATGAACTGAGAACACCCCTAGCAGCAATTCAAGCAAACGTCGAAGCAACATTAGGCACAACGAGCCTTTCTGAAGCACAAGGAACACTTCAAACAATTGAGCGACAAAACGCAAGGCTGTCTCAGCTTGTACAAGATTTGCTCATGCTGTCGCGGATGGATCTCAAAGTCTTTCCGATGAAGCATCAGATCGTTTGCCTCAATGATGTTGTGCAAGATTTAGTCGAAGAGTTAGCTGCGCTTGCGCTTTCTGCTCACATCACACTGAAGGAAGAACTCAATGTGAATCACGCGGTGAACGTCATGGGTGATGAGGAGCAGCTTTACCGATTGGTCACGAATCTGATTACAAACGCGATTCAGTACACTCCCGCAGATGGAACAGTAACCGTTCAATTGTCGATCGAAGATCAAACTGCGATCATTCAAGTGCAAGATACGGGCATTGGCATTGCCGCAACCGACCAAGCGCGAGTGTTCGATCGCTTTTATCGCGTTAGTTCAGATCGCTCTCGACACACTGGCGGCGCGGGATTGGGTTTAGCGATCGCAAGCGCGATTGTGGACGCACATCACGGCAAGATTCATGTCCAGAGTGAATTGGGAAAAGGAAGCTTATTCACAGTTCAATTGCCGATGAAAAGCTCACGCAGCGAGTTGAGCAAATCGTGTTAGTCTCTGTGTGCAATGCTGCCTACAACCGTATCTAGCAAAAGTTGTGGGCGTTGGGTAAAATTGCACTCCTGAGCGACAACCACAATCAACTACAAAATCCACTGCTACAAAGTTTGAGCATTGTCTAACCATTCCCGATTTGCTGCAAACTCACGCCGAAATTGATCGCCGAACTTCTCACCTACTCCAGTCGCGCTTTCAATTCCGCGCCGCAGTGTCCATTCGGTTAACATTCGGATGCAGCGAATCTGCTCACTGAGAGGTAAGGGTAATCGGACGATCGCATCGAGATAAGCTCGCATTTTGATCAAACCTGTCAATCGCCAGAGTTCGCGACGAATCTTTGGATCAAAGAAAGCTAACTTTTCAGCCTGGTCTTTGATCCGACAGTAGCAGTCGGGATGATCTCGACGGGCGTAGAGATATTCTTCTACATACCCAACGTCCCCTTGCAAGACGAGTTCTGCGGCAAAGTTTCGATCAGACCCAGTAAAGCTGGCATACAAGCACGCTTTTTCTAGCACACTGGCTCTCTGTAAGCCAAAATGCTCGGTAAAATAACCTGCCCAAAGCGATCGCCAAAATCGTTCTGAAGGTGTCTCTCCGCTCAAGCGGATTTCATGATCAAATGTGCCGATCTGTGTGCCTTGTTCATTGATTGCGATTGCTCGACAATTTGCAATGACAAACTCTGGATTCGTATCCAGTAGCGCAACACATCGCTCTAAAAATTTAGGGGCAATCAAATCATCGTGAGCGTGCCACTTAAAATAAGGTGCGTTTTTACCATACTGCTCAAAGACGAAGTTAAAGTTTGGAGCGCAGCCAATATTCACGGATTGACGATGATAAATGATGCGATCGTCTTTCTCAGCATACTCTCGACAAATTGCTTCAGTTGCATCTGTTGAAGCATTGTCGCTAATCACAAGCAGGAAGTTTGTAAAGGTCTGAGCTAGTACAGACTCGATCGCTTCTTTAAGATAGTTTTGTCCGTTGTAAACAGGTAATCCGATGATAACACGCGGAGAATCGTTCATTTTCACGTTACAGAGTCCACCTATTTTTTGAATCTAGAGGCTAATTCATTACGGCGAGACAGAAATGAATTCATCATTTCAGCGAAAATACTGAGCCTCTCAAACGTTGTATCTGGAAAAAATCTAAAAACCTAGCTGATCTGCTGTTTCCTAATCAAGTCTGCATTTTGCCGTTGAGAAATCGTGAGTTTTGACCTGTAGAAGCTCTATTTCATCGTGATTTCATTTTGATGTGTTGGCGTTTGTTTCGATCAGGACGCTATTCTCTGCAATCGTAGCGGTTAGAGCGCAGTGATCTCGCCTCAATTATGAACGATGATAGATTGAGAAATAATTAAGAGGCTCCAATGTGAATCGAATTTCATCTTGATCCCATACGCTTGAATATGAGTGCAAAACGGCTTAGAAAAAGTGTGTTCAGTTCCGAGAATTTCGTTGTGCTTCTGTTTTAAGTAGGGTTCGGTTTCAGTCATAGATCATCATTTTGCTGTGTCCTTTGTTGATCGAATTGAAACACTGATGTTTAATAATTTCTCTTTAAACAGCGCATCCATATCGGATAGTGCTGTTCGTCTCAGTCTATTTGTTCTGATTGCGATCGCATCACCCATTTATCTTTATAGTCAGAAAGCTGCAAAATCGATTCGGATAATTCTAGGTGGATATGCGATCGCACAAATCCTGTTCATTGTCTTCTTATGGTTCAATCACATCGACTTCCCTTTGAATCTCGAAGCAATGGAGCTATTGCGAGTTCAGCATCTCCAGCGATTGATGCAAGGACTTCCAATCTATCCAGAACCATCTTCTGATTTTGTTGCATTGGCTTACAATCCGCTTTCATATCTATTCACGATGTCATTTGCGATCGTCTTCGGAGCAAATCTGTTTACGATACGGCTGGTTGCAATGCTGGGCGCGGCAGGTTCAGGAATCGTGGTCTTTCTAGCAGTTCGCCGCCAGACCCAATCGAATGGGTGGGGATTGATTGCAGTCGGTTTATTTGCGGCAGCCTATCGCGTCATGGATACCTATCTCGATAATGCTCATGCAGAATCGCTGTTGCTGCTCTCGATTTTACTAGGGTGCTATTTGATTGATCGATCGAGGTCTTGGATCGTTGAACGTTTGGCAATGCTGATGTTTGTTGCAGTACTCTGGTTTAAGCAGCAAGGAGCAATTTTTGCGATCGCGACTGGAATGTTAGCGCTGTTCCTAGCAATTGAAAAACGCAAAGCAGAACTGCGAAAATCAACGCAGCAAACGAGATCGGTACTGCAATAGAGTTGTTGGGGAATAGGAGATAATTGGAAAGAACTTGCCAATCTAGACTGATGCTCAACCTTGAACGAGTGCTGAACCAAGACCGCTTGCTGCGAGCGTTGACTGGACTGAATCGCAAAGCCTTTGATGCGCTGCTACCGAGTTTTGAGCAAGCTTACGAAGCCAGTCGCATCGCAGCAAAACCTGTGCGCCAGCGGGCAAGGGGTGGGGGACGCAAAGCCAGACTGAGCAGTAATGAAGCCAAGCTGTTTTACATTTTGTTCTATTTCAAGTGCTATCCCACGTTTGATTTGGCAGGTATTTTGTTTGACCTCGACCGTTCTCAGACGCATGAATGGATGCACGAATTACAACCGATTCTCGAAGCGGCTTTAGGACATGAGATGGTGTTACCCGAACGAAAGTTATGCAGCATGGATGCTTTCCTCGAACAGTTTCCGGGCGTGGAGCGGGTGATGATTGATGGCACAGAACGCCCGATTCAACGCCCGCAGGACAGCGACCAGCAGCAACTCAACTATTCCGGCAAAAAGCGGCGGCATACTCGTAAGCATCTCGCTGCTATTGACCAAACCAAACGAGTGTTAGTCTTAAGCAAAGCTCGTGAGGGAAAGGTGCACGATAAGCGCTTTGAGGCGGAAGAGGAGATTGCCTTTCATATCCCGGATGAGATCCCAATTGAAGTGGATTTGGGCTTTCAAGGCTTGCAGTCAGAGTATGTCAACATTCGCATCCCACACAAGAAGCCAAAAGGAGGTGAGTTAAGCGACGTGCAGAAACAAGAAAATCGCAGTTTGAGCCAGTCGCGAGTGATTTGTGAGCATGCCTTTGCAGGCATCAAGCGTTATGGTGCCGTCAGTGCCATTTACCGCAACCGCATCAGAGATTTTGATGATCATTTAATGCTGACTGCTGCTGGTCTTTGGAACTTCTACTTAAGAGCAGCTTAAACCAGAGCGCAAAAAGCAGAAATGTCTAACTCTACAAGTTATTCCCCAACAACTCTAATTTTATTCGATCGATTTACTCAAACGGATGGAGAACTTAGTTACGGTTGGAACCGTTATGGCTTACACGCTTTGGAGTTCAGGGCAACAAGTACGAGGGGCAACGACTGCTTGGATGCTCTTAACCGTTCCGTTTGTCCTCTATAGTGTGTTTCGTTATCAATACCTCAGTGAACCTCGCTCAGAAGAACAGGCAGAGCGACCCGAAGAGCTTTTGCTGGGCGATCGCCCCTTACAATTCACACTACTCGGCTGGGTTTTGAGCATTGCTTTGATCCTGTTCCTCAAGCATCAAAGCTGGCTGATTCCGATGAAATTAATTGGTTAGACGACTTCTAGCATCAACTGTCTCATTGCTTTTGTGGCAGTTCGCCAATTGAGGCGAGTTTCGTGTTCTTGGAAGGTCGATCGTGCTAATTCTTTATATGCCTGATAGTTCGTAAACAAGTTCATGATGTAAGTGCAGTACTCATCTGCGCTTGCATTGAGCGCAAAGGTTTTTCCGTTCCAATCATCTTTGATCGCATACGGAACACCTCCAACTTTCGTACTAAGTGAAGGTAGCCCGAACGCGCTCACTTCCCCAAATACGAGTGGAAAACAATCCGCGATCGTCGGCAGAATCAGAAAGTGTGACTCGGATAGTAGTTTCACCATCTTTTCGCGCCCCTCCGGACTCCACTTATAGATAAATCCGAGCGGCTTCACAAAGCTGGGGATGGGTTCATCGGCTGGGGGATCGCAACCGACGATCGATAACTCAGTCGGCAATCCCGCATCATTGAGTTGTTTTGCAACTCGCACTGCTAGATCTCCACCTTTGCGCTCCCAATCGACTCCAAGGAAGAGAAGTTTACAAAGATCACTAGATCTCGCATCAATCACAGCATTGACATCTTCGATCGAGAAATTCGATTCAAAGTTACCACCGGGTGCAACAATTCTAATTTTCTCTGGACTGATACCATAAGTTTGAATCGCGCTTTGTGCCGCCCATTCAGAGTGATACACCGCTAAGTGACAGCGTTCGAGTGCGGCTCTTTCGTTTGCTAAACCATCCTCAAAGGTGCGATCGCACATCGTACTTCTGCGATAGTACGGGTAGAAATCAACTAATGCGGCAAACGTGCCAGACTCCCAAAAGACGATCGGCTTGTTGGTTTCTACATAAGCGATCGGTTGTGCTGATGGGCTTTCTAGACTGAGAACCGCGTCGATATTCAGCTTTGAGAGTTTGTGGCTGAGTTGCCGCCCTTGATCTCGAACTAAGATGGCATCACTGCGAGGGCTATAGTACTTCTTCAATAGTTTTTTGTAGTAAGCTGCTCTCGCTACGATCGTCGGATAGGTTAGGGGATGCCTAAAGTCGTGAATATAGTCAACCGATTCAAACTGCGATTCGAGCGTTGGAATCCAGTGATGGGTGTAAACGCCAAAGTCTTTTTCCCGCTTGGGATCATATAGCGGTTGCCTGTAAGCTTGCGGAAGCGATAGTTGTAGGATCAGGCCGAGGCATCTTTAAGAACTGCTTCCATTGCATCCCTGAGTGAGGCAGCCTTGTCTAACTGTTTGCGAATCCGACTTTTGAGCCAAGCCCAACACTTCTCAATCCGATTGAAGTCTGGAGAATAGGGTGGTAGATACAGCAGGTGGCAGCCTGCTGCTTCGATAATTTCAGCGACTCGTCCGCCATGATGAAAGGTGGCGTTGTCGAGAATCACCACTTGGTTCGGTTGGAGTTGCGGAACGAGGCAGGTTTCAAGCCAGGTTTCAAACACAGTGATTACACGCGCCTTCAACGGTGAACGGGGCTTGCAGTTGCTGCTCACAATACGCTGCAATCATATTGATGCGCTCGCCCCGTCGTCCAGATTTGAGTGCTTCAAATCGTTGACCCGCTTCGCACCAGCCATAACCATAATCATCGCGTTGATCCATGCCCGCTTCATCGACGTACACTCGGCGCGATGGCTCAACGTTCGCAAGCTGTTCGAGAAACTCTGTCCGCTTCAGTTCATCCCGTTCCCGGTAGCCGTAAGTCTTTTTTTGCGCGTAAAGCCGAGCTTTGCCAGTGCCCGTGAGATCGTGCGAGCGCTCACTGGCTCATGCCAAAGCTCGGCTAATTCTGCTTGGGTCTTGTCGCCATGTTGTTGGACAAACGCCCGAAACCGCTCCCAATCGACAATCCGATGGCTATGCCCCTGTTGATACCCTTCGGTTGCGGCGAGCTTGCCAGCAACGCGGCGCTTGAGCCATCGATCCAAACTATCGCGGCTGATCTCAAACATCGTGATCACTTCGCTTTTCGGGACACCGCGATCCACAGCGGCAACGGCTTTTTCTCGTAAATCTTGACTGTAGGCTTTCGACATGAAAGGACTGAGCAACTCAACTGTCTTAGAGTGCCCAATTGCTTCCTTTTGATACCGCAAGCCTACAGGCAACCGCTATAGATAGATACACAGGCAATTTTCATATTTTATGAGAGTAAAGTAAAATTCTGATTGAATAGAGCGGCGTAACGTGCATTGATGTCTACCAGCTAAGACTTCAATGAGAAGCGTTCCGTTCAATCGAGAAGCTTACTTCTATGATTTCACTCGAAAATGAAATCAGGATGAAAATTGCTTTGAGTCAGTTAAAACTTAAACGAGTTTCCTGAAATGCTACTGAGATCGCTTACTGCATCCAATTCATCACAGTTTGAATCAACAGCCAACCATTCAATCCAGCAATTAAAATTGCGACTGCCCAGGCTACAATCTTGAGCCAGCGCGGATTTACAAATTCGCCCATCAATCGACGATCGCTCGTAAACATCACCAGTGGGATCACCGCAAACGATAGCTGTAAACTCAGAATCACTTGGCTAAACACTAGCAATCCGCCAGTACTCTGTTCACCAAAAAAGACGATCGCAATCAACGCAGGTACGATCGCAATTAGTCGAGTGGCTAACCGACGCAACCAAGGGGGCAATTTGATTTGTAGAAAGCCTTCCATCACAATCTGACCCGCCAGTGTTGCAGTCAGGGTCGAACT
>JALOOO010000233.1 GCA_025454375.1 Leptolyngbya sp. Prado105
CAAAATTTGGCTGACCTGCTCTAGTTCAGCGTGTCGTCCAATCAGTTGAGAAAAAGAAAAGGGATGACTCACTGCAAATCTCTACTACAAATCTCTACGAATAGAGGGTTCACAAAGCGTCCGAAACGCAGTACTGTCAAAACGCGATTAATAGGTTTTTAGCAATAATACTATTAAATAGTGCTATATTCACAAATATAGCACTATAATAAGGTGCCGTAGTCATTACTTATCCCTAATCTTCTTCAGTCTATGTCTGGTCATTCACTTCCAACGCCAAATACGGCTTGGCATACGCTCGATACGGTTGGCTCACTCTCGACGCTAAAAAGCGATCGTGCCACCGGGTTAAGTGAGCAAGAAGCCGCCACTCGCTTAGAACAATACGGAACAAACGAACTCGAAGAATCCGGGGGGCGGAGCACCTGGGAAATCTTGATCGATCAATTTAAGAACGTCATGCTTCTGATGTTGATCGGGGTGGCGTTAGTCTCCGGGATTCTTGATTTGATTGCGCTGATGCAAGGCAACCTCAAAGATGGAGAAGTGCCGTTCAAGGATACGATCGCGATTTTGGCGATCGTGGTGCTAAATGGAGCGCTAGGCTACATCCAAGAAAGTCGAGCCGAGCAAGCCCTAGCTGCATTGAAGCAACTTTCTTCGCCACGGGTGCGAGTCATGCGCGGTGGACGAGTGACGGAAGTGGATTCTAAGTATTTAGTTCCAGGCGATGTGATGCTAGTCGAAGCGGGGACGCAAGTTTCAGCAGATGGTCGGATCTTAGAAGCGGCAAACTTACAGATTCGGGAAGCAGCATTGACCGGAGAAGCAGAAGCCGTCAGCAAAAATGCCAATATCACAGTCAAAGAAGATGCGATGCCTGCCGATCGCATTAATATGACCTACCAGGGGACTGAGGTAGTCAACGGTCGCGGTACGGTGCTAGTAACCGGAACCGGGATGCGCACAGAGCTAGGAAAAATTGCTGCACAGATTCAGGGAGTCGAATCTGAACCGACTCCACTCCAGCGACGGATGGATCAACTGAGTCAGGCATTGGTGACAGGTGCATTGATCTTAGTTGCGATCGTAGTCATTGGTGGCTTGCTCATTAGTCGCAATTTTGGGTTGCTCCAGAATCTACTGCAAACTTCTTTGAGTATGGCAGTTGCAGTTGTGCCAGAAGGATTACCTGCGGTGATTACGGTAACTCTGGCGATTGGCACTCAGCGGATGGTGCGACGCAATGCCCTGATTCGGAAATTGCCTGCGGTAGAAACACTCGGTTCTGTGACGACGATTTGTTCTGATAAAACGGGAACCTTGACTCAGAACAAAATGGTCGTGCAATCGCTGCATACGATTAGTTCGAGTCCAAAAGTAACTGGACAGGGCTATGCACCGGATGGAGAGTTTCTGCTGAATGGCTCGCAATTGACTCCTGCCGAACAGCCAGAATTGAGAGCGTTATTACTAGCCTGTACGGTTTGTAATGATTCGATTCTGCAACAAGAGGCTGGAGAGTGGATTATTTTAGGAGATCCGACTGAAGGCGCATTGTTGACCGTTGCGGCAAAAGCTGGATTAGAGCGCGATCAGTGGAATAGTAAGCTACCACGGGTTGCAGAGTTTCCGTTCTCTAGCGATCGTAAGCGGATGAGTGTGATTGTCGAAGATGCAGCAGGACTCCTGCAATCTGAGACGGATTTTCTAGCAACGCCTTATTTGATGTTTACGAAAGGATCGCCTGAGATTGTTTTAGAGCGCTGTCAGCAGATTCAAATTGGCGATCGAGTCGAGCCGATTACTCAAACTCAGCGCAGTCACATCTTGGAGCAAAACAATGCGCTCGCTGGAAATGGTTTACGAGTCCTCGGATTTGCTTACAAGCCTTTGAAAGCAGTCCCAGCGGAAACCGATGAAGAAGGGGCAGAAAAAGATTTAGTCTGGCTCGGCTTAGTCGATATGCTGGATGCACCGCGTCCTGAAGTGCGAGAAGCGGTCAAACGCTGTCGGACAGCCGGAATTCGCCCGGTCATGATTACTGGAGATCACCAATTAACGGCAAGTGCGATCGCTCAGGATTTAGGCATTTCTAAACCGGGTGATGAAGTGCTAATCGGGCGTGAGCTTGAGCGAATGAGCCAGCAAGAACTGGAATCTCATGTGAATCGAGTGAGTGTCTATGCGCGTGTGGCTCCAGAACATAAGCTGCGAATTGTGCAAGCCTTGCAAAAGACAGGTCAGATTGCTGCGATGACGGGAGACGGGGTGAATGATGCTCCGGCGCTCAAGCAAGCCGACATCGGGATTGCAATGGGAATTACTGGAACCGATGTGAGTAAAGAAGCGTCTGACATGGTGTTGTTAGATGATAACTTTGCCACGATCGTCTCTGCGACTGAAGAAGGTCGAGTCGTTTACACGAACATTCGGCGATTTATCAAGTACATTCTTGGATCGAACGTTGGGGAAGTGCTTACGATCGCGGCTTCTGTGGTACTCATTCCCGCTGTAGCAGCAACCGGAAGTGTGCCGCTGACCCCCTTGCAAATCTTGTGGATGAACTTAGTTACCGATGGTTTACCTGCTTTAGCTTTGGCTGTTGAGCCTGCGGAACCGAATGTGATGAATCGCCCGCCGAATCATCCGAGTGAGAGCATTTTTGCGCGGGGATTAGGCTCTTACATCGTCCGGATTGGGATTGTGCTAGCAATTCTGTCGATCGCAACAATGGTTTGGGCATACAACTGGACGACGACGAATTTTGGCAATGGCTTAGATGCCGATCGCTGGAAGACGATCGTGTTTACGACGCTGTGCTTAGCTCAAATGGGACATGCGATCGCGATTCGATCGAACAGTCGTTTAACGATCGAGTTAAATCCGTTTACGAATCTCTATGTCTGGGGTGCGGTGGTGCTGACTTCGCTACTGCAATTGGCGTTGATATACTTTGAGCCATTGCGGAGATTCTTTGGAACGCATTATCTACCGTTTAATGAACTGATGGTTTGTGTGGGTGTCAGTGCGCTGATGTTTGTGTGGATTGAGATGGAGAAATTATTCATTCGGTTCTACTTCAGCAAGAAGCGCTAAACGTCGATCGAGCTAGAATCTGAAAGTAAGACTAGGATTTTTTTCATCCTAGTCTTGTTTTTTAACAAAAGCTTTAAAGTAAGGAGAGAGGGCTGAGTGACTGACAAAACTCCTGAAAGCCTCCTCACTTCGTTGTCATTCCTAACAGAATAACCCCACTGAACTGGGCTGAAAACTATGGAACCAATTCGTATTTCCTACTTCTCAGATGCTCTCTGTGTTTGGGCGTATATTGCTCAAGTTCGCCTTGATGAACTGGCGACAAATTTTCAAGACCAGATCTCGATCGAGTATCACTTTGTTTCAATCTTTGGCAATGCGCGTGAGAAGCTCGAAAATCGATGGCGCGAAAAGGGCGGCTTAAAAGGCTATCGCAATCACGTCCAAGACGTTGCGAAAAAATTCAATCACATTCATGTCCATCCTGAGATTTGGGTTGAAGTGACTCCCGAATCTTCCATGTCTTGTCATTTATTTCTCCATGCAATTCGATTACTAGAGCTAAAAGGCATCGTGCCCGCCTCAGATAAACGATTTGAAAAAGCAACCTGGACAGTCCGAGAGCGGTTTTTTACCCAACTTGCAAATGTTTCAGAACGAACGGTGCAATTTGAAATTGCAGAAGAATTAGGACTCCCGATCGCTGCGATTCAGGCACAGATTGATAGCGGTGAAGCTTACGCTCAACTCTCAAAAGACTTTGACCTCGTGCGCGAACAAAACGTTTCTGTCAGTCCAACGCTGATTTTTAACGAGGGACGGCAGCGACTCAACGGCAATGTTGGCTACCGAGTAATCGAAGCGAACATCCGCGAACTCTTACACAATCCACCCGAAGAACAATCTTGGTGCTAGTCCTTAAAGCTTGGACTGTAGACGATAGCACTCCGCCGCGATCGCCCAATCTTCTTGAGTATGAATGACTAAAACTCGTATCTTAGAATCTGAGGTTGCAATATCTTGATCAATCGGGCGACTTTCATTCTTTTGCGAATCTAGCGCTAATCCTAGAAATTGGAACGACTCGCAAGCGAGAGAACGCACGATCGCCGAATTCTCTCCCACACCTGCGGTAAAAATCAAAGCATCTACGCCTCCTAAACTCGCGAGCATTGAGGCGATATAAGACCGCAATCGATGAACATAGATATCCAGTGCTAGCTGTGCTTGAGCGTGACCTGCCTCGATCGCTTCCATGACTTGACGCAAATCGGCAGAAACGCCAGAAATGCCTTTCAAACCAGATTCTTTATTCAGTTCGCGATCCAAACGATCGACAGAGTAACCTTGTCGCATCAGGTGAATTAGAACTCCTGGATCAACTGAACCAGATCGGGTTCCCATCATTAATCCATCAAGAGGTGTAAATCCCATTGTGGTATCAATGCTATGTCCTTGAGCAACAGCCGATAGAGAGCAACCATTTCCAAGATGACAAACAATCAAGCGCAAGTCTTCTAGATTTCGTTGCAAAAGTTGTGCGGCTCGATGGGCGCAGTACTGATGGCTAATTCCATGAAATCCATAGCGGCGGATGCCTTGTTCGACCCAAGCATAAGGGACTGGGTAAATCGCAGCAGCATCGGGAATTTGACGATGAAACGCCGTATCAAACACAGCAATCTGTGGAATTTCAGTCCCTAGAAACTTTTCTATTGCTTGAATTCCTTCTAGATTAGCTGGATTGTGACTCGGAGCTAGCGTCGATAATCGATCGATAGTCTCTTTAACCGTTTGATCAATTCGCACAGGCTCAGAATATTCCTGCCCACCTTGAACGACTCGATGCCCGACTACATCAATCTCAGAAGCATGAGAGAGGACTGCTGTTTTACCCTGCCAAAGCATTGAAAGCAAATGCGCCATGATATCGAGGCGTGATTTTACTTCGATGTCTTCTTTTACTTCTGTGGTTGCAGTTTTGACTTTGATCTCGGCAAAGCCTGGATGATGTGCCCAATCGATCGTCGCTTCCCACAGGGGTTCTGGCGACTGGTTTGGAAGTTCGCCATCAATTGAGTAGAGGGAGCTTTTTTGACTGCTCGATCCTGCATTGAGTACTAAAATTTTCATACTAAAGCAAATGGGTAAGCGACTTCGTTTTTTAAGGGATGTCCTTGCTCAAACTCCGTAATATTTAAAAGCGTTGTAGTCGCGATCGCTTCGAGTGCATTGCGAGTAAAAAATGCTTGATGCGCCGTAATCAGGACATTCGGGAAAGATTGCAAAAGCTGAAATGTATCATCCTGAATAATCGTGTCAGAAAGATCTTGGAAAAATAAGCTCTCTTCTTGTTCGTAAACATCAATGCCAAGGTAGCCAATTTTGCCAGATTTGATACCAGCAATCACAGCCGTCGTATCAATCAAAGCCCCTCGACTCGTATTGATGAGCATCATGCCAGGTTTCATTTGCACGATCGCAGTTTCATCAATTAAATGATGCGTCTCAGGCAGCAACGGACAATGAAGCGAGATGATATCAGACTGCTCAAATAGTTCAGGCAAGGAAACATACTGGGAAAACTGCTCATTTGGATAAGCATCATAGCCCAGTATAGTACAGCCAAATCCTCGCATAATCTGAGCAAAAACCATGCCGACTCGACCTGTCCCAATCACACCAACGGTGCAACCGTGCAAGTCGAATCCTAGTAAGCCTTCTAAGGCAAAATTATCATCCCGCACTCGGTTGTAAGCTCTATAAATTTTGCGATTCAGCGCGAGAATTAGCGCAACAGCGTGTTCAGCAACAGCATAAGGAGAATAAGCTGGGACACGAACAACTTTAATTCCCAGTTCTGCGGCTTGCTTGAGATCAACAGTATTAAATCCAGCCGATCTCAAAGCCAGGAGTTTCGTTCCGCAAGAGGCGAGATTTTTTAGGGTATGTGCATCTGCGATGTCGTTAACGAACATACAAACGGCAGGAAAATCGGTTGCAAGTGGCGTTGTATTCGCGTTGAGCGGAGCTTCAAAAAAAGTTAATTCGTGACCGTAATTTGCATTGATCGATTCAAAAAAACGTCGATCGTAAGATTTGGTACTAAAAAAGGCAACTTTCATAAAACTCGCTCACTTTTGCGTCAATCATTCTAGCGAAATCGCTTCAGATACTCTTGTTTCTTCAGCTACGAGTTTCGATTCTTAGGATTTTCTCAAGAATGAATGAAACTGTCCCAATGTATCTAAAAATCTATGGATGGATTTGAGAGATACGTTTAATGTCAAGATCGCATTGAGTACGATCGCATTTCCTCCAAAACTAAAGCTATGATGCAACAAACGATCCCAGTTGTCGATCTGCAACTGTTTCTGCATGGAAATCACAACCAGCAGCAAGAATTTATCTCTACACTCGGAAATGCTTTAGAAGCGATCGGGTTTTTTGCTGTAGTAAATCATGGAGTCGATCGCGCTTTAATTCAGCAGGCATACCAACAAGCCGAAGCATTTTTTCAACTTTCAGATGAAACAAAGCTGCGCTATGAAGATCCAACGCTCAATGGACAACGAGGATTTACTCGCTTTGGCAAAGAACACGCAAAAGACCATCCAGCGCCCGATTTAAAAGAATTCTGGCATGTAGGGCGAGAAAGTCATTTAGCCAATCTCGATCCGGTTGAGCTTGCTGAATTTCGCTCAGTCATGGATGAACTCTACAAGCAGCTTGATCACTGTGCGACGAATTTGCTCGAAGCCTGTGCCTTGTATTTAGGAGAATCGCGATCGCTGCTCAGCGAAATGACGATCGCATCCGATTCAATTTTGCGAATTATTCACTATCCGCCTGTGCCTGAAACTGCCGATCCTGCAAGCTTAAGATCTGCGCCACATGAGGACATTAACTTAATCACACTTCTATGTGAAGCAACCGATAGCGGCTTAGAACTCTTACAGCGAGATGGAACTTGGCTAGCGATTCCGAATATTCCAGGACAAATTATTGTCGATAGTGGCGACATGCTTGAGCAACTCACGAATGGATTGCTCAAGAGTACAACTCATCGTGTGGTCAATCATGGCGATCGCGATCGCCGATTTTCGATGCCCTTCTTTGTGCATCCGGTTGCCAAGACTGATTTAACGCCGCTCCCGCCCTGCATCGCCAAAACGGGTGGCGTAATCAGATTCCCCGAAATCACCGCAGGAGAATACCTCCAGCAGCGACTTGCCGAAATCGGGCTGAAATAAGTTAGCCACCTGCCGCAAACGTTGCCATAATTGCCACAGACAGCAAGATCCCTGGGATCAGCATCACAATCAGCATCAGTAAATCGTGGGTATTCATTCTTTGATAGCTCCTGGTTCTGTCTATGTTTATCTTAGGCAATGCGATCGTGATCTCCCAGGGTTCAAGGCTTGAGAAACTCTTAAGTTTTTGACGATGAACAACTTTTCTTTCGATGAGTTACAAAAAAAAGATTTACTGACTGCCTTAGGGCTTTGGCTCGTGGTGGAAATTGTCAGTTTTGTCTTATTCCCGACAGTTGGGTTGATCAATCCCGGCGCTAGACTGAGAACATGGTTTCTGCTGAGCATTCCATTTGGGCTGGGGGGCGCGGTATTGTTGAGTATGAGTTCTCGTTTTGTGGCAACGGCAGGCAATCGTCCCCAAAGAAGACTGTCAGAACTGCTCGGTCAATTTGGCGGCTGGATTGGACTAGCCGGGATCTTATTTCCGTTTGTGATGGTGTGTATAGAGTTTTTCACGAATCTAAACCTCCCCAGATAGCGTCATGAAACAGGCACTCAAAGAATGGTCAATCGCAGTTCAAGCATTAGAACAGGGCGAATCCATTCTGCTGTTACGTAAAGGTGGAATTCGAGAGAGCGGCGGACGATTTGAAATTCCGTTTCATCGCGTTTTGCTTTATCCGACTTTCGAGCATCAAGATCCAGATCTGTTAAAGCAGCCCAATCTAGTCAAGCGGGTTGCTTCAGGCTGGCATCTAGAAACAGTGAAAATAAGCTCGATCGCAGAAATCACCCAGGTTCTGCAAGTC